>JANYIH010000119.1 GCA_025358745.1 Hyphomicrobiales bacterium
TCGGCGGCCGCTTCACCGCGCGTATTTGTACATGCCGCGGCCGGTGCGCTGGATCAGCCCCGCCTGGTTCATGCGCGACAGGATGACCGAGAGATTGCCAGGCGAGATTGTCAGGCCGCAATCTTCCAGCGCCGTCTGCAATTCGCGCACCGAGGCTTCGTTCTCCTTGAGAATGGCGAGCAACATTTCCTGCGCGCTCGCGCTTGCTTCCGGCGCACGGGCGACGTCCGACAAGCCTACATCGCCACGGTTGAAACTTACAACATTGGCGTGCGTCTCCATACCGGGCATCCCGAGCGCGTCGAGCAAGACGTCGCGCGCGGCGCGCGCCGCTTCGTGGCCCTCGGGCTTGCCTTCCAGCCGCGTAATCGCCCAAGCGAGTGAATAGGCGCGATCGACCGCTTCGCTGAGTTGTTGTTTGAGGCGGACGACAGCCGTCCGGTCGCCAAATTCCGTCGCGGCCATGGGCCCACTCCGCCTTGTACGCTTACGCCAACGCAACGTGTAAATTTTTTACTACCAAACGCGACGAAAAACAATCGCGTCGCCGGGGGAGCGCAAAAAACCTCGGCTCAATGAACGAAAAGTTAAAAAAGCTGTGGACAAATGTGACCGGATGTTTACCATAGCGCGGCGAATGTTGTAATAATATTTCAACAAATTTGATGCGACGTCGCGGCATATGCACGCATCGCCCGGGGGTTCGACCATGTCCGCCTATGTCCCGCCCGCCCTCGGCCTGTTCGCGCTGATTGCGCTTTTGTTCGCGACGCTCCGCCTGCGCGTCAAACTTCGCGCCGTCGCCAAACGCAAGTTTGGCGTCAGCGTCTATGATTTCGGCGCCGACCTCGAATTGCCGCGGCGGCTACATTCGCGCAGTTACAAAATCGCGCTTTACATGACGATGAAATCGCTGCCGCGCGAGCCCGCCCAGGCGCCGGCCGCGCGCGTCAACGTCTCCGCCGCATCGCGCTGATTAAGCTCGCGCGCGCATCGGGCAATTTGAGCCCACGCGGCCCGAACAACTCCCGCTCCAGAAAAAACCCGGTCAATCTGAACGCGTCGGCGATCTCATCGAGGCCGGGCGTCGCCGCCTTGTCCCGCAGGAACGCCGGCAGCGGCAGCAATCTCTCGCGATAGGGCGCGCCCGCGGCGGCGCTGACCGCGCGGCCCGATTTCGGCGAGACATAAATCAGTTCCGTCCGCACGCCCGTCGCCGCGCATTGCGAAAGATCCAACGCAAAGCCGCACTCCTCCAGCATCCGCGCCTCGAACCGGGCCAGCAACGCGGGCGCTCGCGCGTCATCGTCGAGCGCCTCGACCACGCCGACCAAGACGTCAAACAGCGCCTCGTGCGGGTCGCGCTCGGGCAACAGCCGCAGCAGCGCGCCGATCAGGTTGATCCCCGCCAACGCCAGCGCGCTCGGCAGGAAACGCCCCGCCCGCAGCGCCAGCGGCTCGACCGCATAGGCGCCCAGATGTTCGTCGAGCCGCGCGCGCCAGACCAGGCCGACCGTGTTGCCGGGCTGCAGCGCCGCCGCCAGCTTAGCTGACCGCGCCCCGCGCACCAGACCCAGATGGCGCCCATGCGCGCGCGTCATCGCCTCCAGCACGCAGGAAGATTCGCCCAGCCGCCTGAGCCCGATCACCAAACCTTCGTCGCGCCATTCCATCGCCGCCTCAGCTCCTGAGATGACGCGGCGGCGGCACGCGCGCAAGTTTCAGCGCGGCCAGCAAGGCGAGGCCAAGCAGCGCGCAGATCAAGGCGGCGACGCCGTCCCAGCCGGCGTGATGATAGGCCAGGCCCCCCAGCCAGCCGTTGAGGCTCGAACCGACGTAATAGAAGAACAGATAGAGGGAAAGCCCGAGCGCGGGCGCGTCGATTTCCTCGGCGAGATAGGCCATCGCCACTGCCGGCAGGCCGGCGAGCGACAGCCCGATCAGGCCGCGCAGAGCCAGCAGCGCCGGCCAGTTCGGCGCCAAGCCGGCTGCGAGCGTGGCGAGCGCGGAGACGATCAGCGAAGCCACCATCACCGGCTTGCACCCAAACCGTTCCGCCGCTGCGCCCGCAAAGAACAAGGACGCCGCCATGACGACGGTCGAGACGGACACCGCCAGGCTTGCGGTCGCAGGGCCAAGCGCGAACGCGCGCGCAAATTCCGGCAGCAGCGGCTGCACGCAATAGAGCAGCTCGAAGATCGCGAAGCCGCCGATGAAAAAGGCGGCGACCACGCGGGCGAAGCCGGGATCGCCGCGACGCAACTTGGCGCTCATCGCCAAGTTCTCATCGCCAAGTTGTCATCGCCAAGTTCTCATCGCCAAGTGGGCAACCAGACGCGCGCCTCGAACGCCGCCGGCCCGACGCCGACGCCGGAGGCGAGAATGGGGAGAAAGTAAGCGAACATCGCCATCGCCGCCGCCGTTGTGCCCCAGACAAACGCGTCGCGATAGGGCCGCTTCAGGCAGCCCGCGACCAGCGCCAGCGCCGGGCCGAGGCAGACGATCGAGGGATAGAAATAATAGTAGAATTCGAGCCCCTTTGGATTGACCGCCCACGGCAGCCATTGCGCGAAAAAGGCGATGGCGACAATCAACGGCCCGCGCGCCCGGCGCAGCGCGCCGGCATAAAGCGTCCACAGGATCGCCGCTTCGCCGGTAAACAGCACGAACGGATTGGGCAGACCAACCACTGCCGCCGCCTTGCCCGTCTCGCTCCATCCGCCCGCCTCCTTGGCCGGGGCGTCGAACAGATACCAGACCGGGCGCCACAAGGCCGGCCACGTCCACCATACCGACTTATAGGGATGATCGGCGGATTTGCCGGTCATGATCGCGATCATATTCTCATGCGTGGCGATGAATTCATGCACGTTCCCGGCATGGATCATCTGCGGGCCATAGCAGAGAAAATAGGCGGCGAGCGGCGCCAGGAGATAGGCCGCCGCGCCGCCGGCGACGCCGATCGCCGGCGCGTCGGGACGATAGAAGTCCTGAGCCCGTGCATCCTCGAAGCGCGCGCGCCAGAAACGCAACAGCGCTATCATCAATTTCAGCGCGATGAGACCGAAGCCGAGGAACCAGCCCGACCATTTGCACGCGCCCGCCAGCCCGAGGCAAAAGCCGCTCAGCAGATGCCAGCGCCATCCGCCGCCGCGCGTCGCCGCCTGCTCGGCCATCGTGAAAGCGGCCAGCGCCAGCACGCAGAAGAAGATGAGGAATATATCAAGCATCGCAATGCGCGATTGCACGAACACGACGCCGTCGAGCAACGTGAGCACGGCGGCGTAAAGCGATAGCGCAACCTGCCCGGTCAGCGCCAGCGTCCACAGCCAAACCGCCGCCACCGTCAGCGCGCCGAACACGAGCGACATCGCGCGCCAGCCGAACGGATTGTCACCGTAGAGCTTCACGCCCGCCGCGATCAGCATTTTGGCGAGCGGGGGATGTTCGGGATGCAGCATCTCGCCGTTCAGCAGCCACTGGCGGGCCGTCGGCACATACCAGGTCTCGTCGAAATAGACGTCCTTGGCGGCGGAAAAGCCGGGCGCGAGGACAGCCAAGGACGCCAGGAAGACAGCTACGCCGACGAGCGCAACGGCGATCTTGGATTTCCTGTCGCTCGGCTCGGAATCGGCGGGCGAAGCGACGGCGGTCATGGGGCGGGACGCGATCCAAACTTTCGACGAAGCGCACAACTCGCAGATCGCTGCGGCGAGGGCAAGTGAATGGCGGCGCGAGAGCCGGACTCGCCCGGATCAGCCTGCCTTTTGCGCGGGAACCACCGCGCCTGCCGTGACCGCGGAATCGGCCTCCGCCAGCGATTGCAGCAGCCGATCAATGCCGTCGGGAGAGAACCGGATGACGCCCATATAGGGATTGCTAAGTTCGAGGATCAGGAACATCGCGCTGCCAACAGCGGCGGCGCCGACCAGAATCGCCGTCTCGGTCATAACATTGGGCGTTGAAACCAACCCATTGCCGAAGAACAATACCGACGCCCAGCAAATGACCACTGGCAATACGTAGGGCGGAAAAGGAGTGGCGATCTGGCGCGCCATCAACATCTGCGTGTCGTTGAATTTCCTCACCAAATCCTTGGCCGAGGCCAGCAATTGGCGTTGTTTTTCGGTCTCCGGGTTCAGGCTGTCGAAATAGAGGTCGAACCCGCGCAACGTGGCGCGCGTTTGCGCCAGCGTCCACGGTTGCGGCCCGCGTTGGGCGTCGCCGAAAAAACGCGTGCGCGCGCGCTCCAACCCTGCCCGAAAGACTGCGCGACCCCGAGCGGCGTCGACCCCATAAAGTTCGAGGGCGACGTCGATTTCGATCGCCAGCGGTCCCAACGACTGCGCCTCGGATTGCTGGATCGAGAACACGGAGAAAGCCGTGAACACCAAAAAGCCCAACACGAGCGCCAACAGCAGGGTAATCAGCCCAATCATCGCGCCGATCGTCGCTTTGGACTCGGACAAAGTTTGAACCGGCACGACGCTTTGCAACAGGGCGCCGATGACGCTGGCGCCGAAGGTTATCAACATGACGACGATCGCTTGCGTCAAGAATTTCATGCAAAGCCTCCATCCGTCGTCAGCTTGGGCAAATTCGTCGCCATTCGGTCGCGCAATTTTATAGCCGGCATCTGCCCCGCCCGAAGCGAAAGCGCAACGCGGGGACAGCCGCCCCCGCGCCAAGCCTTGCTTCGGTTCTCAGTAGCGGTAGTGGTCGGGCTTGAACGGCCCGGTGACGGGCACGCTGAGATATTCCGACTGCTTGTCGCTGAGCTTGGTCAGCTTGACGCCGATCTTGTCGAGATGCAGCGAGGCGACCTTCTCGTCGAGGTGCTTGGGCAGCGTGTAGACCTGTTTGCCGTATTGACCGGGCTTGGTGAACAGTTCGATCTGCGCCAGCGTCTGGTTGGTGAACGAGGCCGACATCACGAACGAAGGGTGGCCCGTGGCGTTGCCAAGGTTCACCAGCCGGCCTTCCGACAGCAGGATCATCCGCCGGCCGTTGGGGAACTCGATCTCGTCGACCTGCGGCTTGACGTTGCTCCACTTGTAGTTGCGCAAGCTCGCGACCTGGATCTCGCTGTCGAAATGGCCGATGTTGCAGACGATGGCGCGGTCCTTCATCGCGCGCATGTGCTCGATGGTGATGACGTCGACGTTGCCGGTGGCGGTGACGAAAATGTCGGCGCGCGGCGCGGCGTCCTCCATGGTCGTGACCTCATAGCCCTCCATCGCCGCCTGCAACGCGCAGATCGGATCGACCTCGGAGACCATCACGCGGCAGCCGGCGTTGCGCAGCGAGGCGGCTGAGCCCTTGCCGACGTCGCCGAAGCCTGCCACCATCGCCACCTTGCCGGCCATCATCACGTCGGTGCCGCGGCGGATGCCGTCCACCAACGACTCGCGGCAGCCATAGAGATTGTCGAACTTCGACTTGGTGACGCTGTCGTTGACGTTGATCGCCGGCCACAGCAGCTTGCCTTCCTTGGCCATGGTGTAGAGCCGATGCACGCCGGTCGTCGTCTCTTCCGTCACGCCGCGGATCGCCTTGGCGTTGGCTTCGTACCAGCCGGGCTTGGCCTTCAGCCGCGCCTTGATCGAGGCGAACAGCACTTCCTCTTCCTCGTTGCCGGGCTTGTCCAGGAAGGCGGTGTCGCCCTTCTCGGCGCGCTGGCCGAGATGGATCAGCGCGGTGGCGTCGCCGCCGTCGTCGAGGATCATGTTCGGGCAGCCGCCGTCGGCCCACTCGAAGATCTTGTGGGTGTAGTCCCAGTAATCCTTGAGGCTCTCGCCCTTGATGGCGAACACCGGTGTGCCCACGGCGGCGATCGCGGCGGCGGCGTGGTCCTGCGTCGAATAGATGTTGCAGGAGGCCCAGCGCACGTCGGCGCCGAGCGATTTCAGCGTCTCGATCAGAACGGCGGTCTGGATCGTCATGTGCAGCGAGCCGGCGACGCGCGCGCCCTTGAGGGGCTGCGTGGCGGCGTATTCCGCCCGAGTCGCCATCAGGCCCGGCATTTCCGTCTCGGCGATGGCGATTTCCTTGCGCCCGTATTCGGCGAGTTTGATGTCGGCGATGGCGTAATCGGGGGTCATGGCGTGCCTCTGCGGTTTCGGTCGGCGCCTCCTAGCAGAGCGCGACGAATATCGCAATGCACATATAAAGAAGTCTTTATATCGTTTTCGCATGGGCAACCGCCGGCGAAACAGGCTTCGTTAACGGCGAAGTGGCACAGCGCCGCTATGCGCTTTGCAAGCGCGCGACGATCGGCTAGTGTTGCGACAAGCAAGAAACGCGCCGAAGCTGCGCGTCCTCTCCCTTTCGGTTGATATCGTATGGCGTTGTCGGCGAAACTTGCGATGCGTATGGGCCAGAGCATGGTCCTCACGCCGCAATTGTTGCAGGCGATCAAACTGTTGCAGATGCCCAGCGGCGAGCTTACTGCTTTCATCGAAACGGAGCTGGAGCGCAATCCGTTGCTCGACCGCGCCGAGGAGCGAATCGAGCCCGACGCGCCGTTCGAAATCGCAGCGCCCGAGGCGGTCCCCGGCGACTGGGCGAGCGATACGATGCCGGTGGAAAACACCGATCTCGCCCTCGAACTTGGCGCCGAAATCGACAACGTCTTCGACCCCGACCGCGCCGTCACGCCCGCCGAGCGCACCCCCCAGGCCGATGGCCCGTCGCTGACCGGGGGTCAGTTCTCGGGCTCGGGCGGCGGCGGCGGCGGCGAAGACCCCGCCAATATCGAGGCCTATGTCGCCTCTCAGGAGAGTTTTTCCGAGTTTCTCACCCGCCAGGCCCTCGTCGCCCTGGTCGATCCCGGCGACCGGCTGATCGCCGCCGCGCTGATCGACGGGCTCGACGAGGCCGGCTATTTCCGCGGCGACCTCGATGAGGTCGCCGCCCTCCTCGGCGCGCCGGTCGAACGCGTCGAGCGCGTGCTTGGCGTGATGCAGACCCTTGAGCCGACGGGGGTGTTCGCGCGCGATCTGGCGGAGTGCCTCAGCCTGCAATTGATCGAGCGCGACCGGTTCGACCCGGCGATGCAAGCGCTGATCGCGCATCTGCCTTTGCTGGCGCGGCGCGACTATATCGCGTTGCGCCGGCTATGCGGCGTCGACGACGAAGATCTCGCCGACATGATCGGCGAGATCAAGCGGCTCGATCCCAAGCCCGGCCGCGGGTTCGACCACGCGCCCGAGTCGCTCGCCATTCCCGACGTGATCGTGACGGCTGCGCCGGATTTCGGCTGGCGGGTGGAGTTGAACTCCGATGCGCTGCCGCGCGTGCTGGTCAACGAAAGCTACGCCGCCGTGATCAAGCGCGGCGCGGCGCGCGAGGAGGACCGGCAGTATGTCTCCACCCAGTTGCAGAGCGCGCACTGGCTGACCAAGAGTCTGGAACAGCGCGCTCGCACCATTCTCAATGTCGCCAGCGAAATCGTGCGCCGTCAGGACGGATTTCTGGTCGAAGGCGTTTCGGCGCTGCGGCCGCTCAATCTGAAGACCATCGCCGACGCCGTCGGCGTGCACGAAAGCACGGTCTCGCGCGCGACCTCCAACAAATACGTCTCGACGCCGCGCGGGATGTTCGAGATGAAATATTTCTTCACCGCCTCGTTGCCCTCGGGCGGCGCGGGCGAGGCCCATTCGGCCGAGGCGGTGCGCTACAGGATCAAACAACTGATCGACGCCGAGGACCCGCATAAGGTGCTGTCCGACGACGACATCGTCACCAGGCTGCGCGCCGCCGACATCGTTGTCGCGCGCCGCACCGTCGCCAAATATCGCGACAACCTGAAGATCCCGTCCTCGATGGACCGCCGCCGGCAGAAAATGGCCGGCGCGATGGGGTGAGTTTTCATCCCCGCGCGGGCGAGCCTATTTGCGGGCGTGGACGCCCGCACTGCCGGGGCGGCGGCGTCCACGCCGCCGTTTCCGCGCGCCGCCGCGCCTCAGCCCGCCGACGACCGCAGCGCCCCATCGAGATCGGCCAGAATATCGTCGATATGCTCCAGCCCGACCGACAGCCGGACATAGCCCTGCGTCACGCCGGTCGCAAGTTGATCATGTTCCGAAAGCTGCGAATGCGTCGTCGAAGCGGGATGGATCGCCAGCGAGCGCGCGTCGCCGATATTGGCGACGTGGTAGAACATTTTCAGCGCGTCGATGAAGCGCCGGCCCGCCGCGCTGCCGCCCCTTATTTCGAATCCGACCAGACCGCCCTGCCCACCCCTCAGATATTTCTTCGCCCGCTCGCCCGCCCAACCTGATTGCTGGCTCGGATGGATCACCGTCTCGACCTCGGTGCGGCTGCGCAGGAAACGCGCGACCGCCAGCGCGTTGGCGCAATGGCGCTCCATTCGCAGCGGCAAGGTCTCGACGCCCTGCAAGGTCAGGAACGCGTTGAACGGCGACATCGCCGAGCCGATATCGCGCAACAATGTCGTGCGCGCCTTGAGGATATAGGCGATCGGCCCGAGCGGCTTGGCCGCCTGCGCCCACACCGCACCGTGATAGCTGGGGTCGGGTGTGTTGAGCGCGGGCTGGCGCTCGCCGAAATCCTCCCACGGGAAATTGCCGCCGTCGATCAGCAAACCGCCGATCGAGGTGCCATGACCGCCCAGATATTTGGTCGAGGAATAGACGATGATCGCCGCGCCGTGATCGAACGGGCGCACCAGCAACGGCGCTGCCGTATTGTCCATGATCAGCGGGACGCCAAGCGGGCGGCCGATCGCCGCCACTTCCGCGATCGGGAAGGCGATCAGCTTCGGGTTCGGCAGCGTCTCGGCGTAATAGGCGCGAGTGCGCGCATCGGTCGCGCGCGCGAAATTCTGCGGGTCGGACGGGTCGACGAAGCGCACCTCGACGCCCTGGTCCTTCATCGTATTGGCGAACAAGTTCCAGGTGCCTCCGTAGAGATCGGTCGAGGACACCACATTGTCGCCCACGCGCGCCAGATTCTGGATCGCGATGGCCGAGGCCGACTGCCCGCTCGCCAGCCCCAGCCCCGCCGCGCCGCCTTCGAGCGCGGTTATCCGCTTCTCCAGCACGTCGTTGGTCGGGTTCATGATCCGGGTGTAGATGTTGCCGAGTTCCTTCAGCGCGAACAGATTGGCGGCGTGCTCGGCGCTGTTGAACTGATAGGAGGTGGTTTGATAGATCGGCACCGCGACCGCGCCGGTTGCCGGGTCGGCGCGCCAGCCGGCGTGCAACGCGAGGGTTTCCGGCTTGCTTGACTGCGACATCGAACTCCTCCCAAATTTCAGGCGCTTTCGGCGCGCGCTGTCTCGTTTCTATCATTCCACTAAAAAAGTCAACTTATGACGTCAACGCCCGCCGCAGCATCGCTTTGTAGCCGGCGGCGTCGAAGTTCCAGCAGATGTCGGCTGAGCGCCCCGATTCCAGCGCGTCCGCCCAGGCGGCGCGGTTGTTCACGTCGTGCGCCACGTTGAGCCGGTCGACAATCGTCATGCCGCGCGTGAGTTCGCTTTGCGTTTCGATCTCGACGAGATGCCGGCTCCATTGCGTGCCGATCTCGCGATCCAACGCCACCGCCATCGCCGTGGGGTCTGCGAGCGACAGCCCGCGCTGGCCGGTCTGCACGAAATAGGCCTCGCGCGCGCGCGAATTGCACTCCACAGCGAAGCGCGCCTTGTCGCCGCCGCGCGCGAGAACATCGGCGACCTCTTCGTCGTCGAGCACGGAAGGCCCGCGCGAAACGTGCCAGCCCACCATCTCGATTGGCAGCGCGGAGCGAAACACTTTGCGCGCCGCTTCCGGATCGACCCAGATGTTATATTCCGCCGCCGGCGTGGCGTTGCCCTCGCAGCACGGCGCGCCGCCCATCACCACGCAGCGGCCGATACAGGCGGCAAAGCCGGGATCGCGCGCCAGAGCCAGCGCGATATTGGTCAGCGGCCCGAGCGTCACCAGCGTCAGGCCCGGTTCGGCGTTGGCATGGCGGATCAAAGCGTCGACCGCGTTCTCCCGCTCCGGCGCGCGTTTGGGCAAGGGATAACCCTGGTCGCCGAACCCGTCGCGCCCGTGGAACCAATGCGCGTCGAGATGGGGCCGCACCAGCGGCGCATCGGCGCCCAGATGCACGGGAATCTCCTTGCCCGCCACCTCGCAGGTGTAGAGCGCGTTGCGCGCCCCCTGCGCCAAAGACACGTTGCCCGCCACCACCGTCAGCGCGGCGACACGCACGTCCGGCGCCGCCAGCGCCATCAGGATCGCCACGGCGTCGTCGGAGGCGGTGTCGGTGTCGATCAGGAAAGTCCGCATCGCTCAATCAGACGCCGGACAGCCCGTGCGAGTCAACCGGCTACTTCGTCAATTGCAGCGTGCCGCCGATCTTTTTCAATTCGCCCTGATTGGCCTCGGCGTCATTTGGCGCGCCCCAGAAATAGATCAGCAAGAATTTCTTCGGCGTATTGCTGGAGACCAGCGTCATCGAGATCGCCGTCGGCCCGTCCTTGTCCTTGCCGGCGAAGGTCATCTCGAAACTGGAGGCGCCGCCGCCATTGGATTCCGTGGTTTTCATGGAATCGGCGTCGATCTCGACGCCCTGCTTGGCGAACCACTCGATCCCTTCTTTCACCGCCTCCTTGACGTCGTCAGCGGCGACCATCTCGACGGCGAGATAGACCTTGCCATCGGGCGAATTCGCCTCGACGCCCCCGTCATAGGGTTTTGGCCCCCAATTCTCGGGGATCGATATCGTCGCGACTGCATCCTCTGAGGGGATCGAGAACGTCTCCGCCCAGGCATACGCGGGCGCGAACAGCAACACGACGGCGATGGCGAGTCGAAGCATCCCTTTTCCTCCAATGGCTGATAAACGAATCAGAAGCCGCTGCATTGTGGACGCGCCGCACGCGCCGGTAAAGTTGCATTTTTCTCCCGTTGCAATCTAAGGTTACAAATTATAAGCGGTTAGACGCTCGAACCCACGCGCGAGATCTTCCCTAAGGTCCTCGACATCCTCCAGCCCCACCTGCAACCGCAGCGCCGGCCCATTCTGAACCCAACGCGTCGCGGTGCGATAAGTCGTGCAATCGAACGGAATGATCAGGCTCTCGTAGCCGCCCCAGCTATAGCCAAGGCCAAACAGGTCCAGCCCGTCCAGCATCGCCGCCACCGCCGCCTCTGACGCCGGCTTGAGGATGACGCTGAACAGGCCGGACGAGCCGAGGAAATCGCGCTTCCAGATCGCATGGCCGGGGTGATGGGGCAAAGCGGGATGGATCACGCGCGCCACCTCCGGCCGCGTCTCCAACCAACGCGCCAACTCCAGCGCCTGTCGCTCGGCCTCTTTCAACCGCAGCTCCATCGTGCGCAGGCCGCGCAATGCGAGGAAGCAATCCTCCGGACCGGGGGGAATGCCGTAGAGATCGACATAGGCGTGCAGCCTCGGCCACCACGCGGCGTTGGCGGAGACGAGGCCCAGCAGCAGATCGGAATGGCCGGAGAGATATTTGGTGCCAGCCTCGATGGCGAGATCGACGCCGCGTTCGTGCGGGGGAAACAGCAGCGGCGTCGCCCAGGTGTTGTCCATAATGACGCAGATTCCGCGCGCATGGGCCGCCTCCGCGATGGCGGGAATGTCCTGCATCTCCATCGACTGCGAGCCCGGCGCTTCGGTGAGGATCGCGGTTGTGTTGTCGCGCATCAAAGCGGCGATCCCGGAGCCGATCTCGGGATCGTAGTAGGTGGTCTCAATGCCGAGCGGGCGCAGCACTTTCTCGGCGAAACGCCGCGCCGGGCCATAGGCGGAGTCTGTCATCAGCAGATGATCGCCAGCCTTCACCGCGGTTTGCAGCGCCATCGCAATGGCGGCCAGGCCCGAAGGCACGAGCGCCGTGCCGGCGGCTCCGGCAAGTTCGCTCCAAGCGCTCGCCAGGGCGTCGGTGGTCGGCGTGCCATGCGTGCCATAGGTGTAGCGCTGCGCCGCGTTCTTCATCGTCGCGGTGTCGGGATAGAGCACCGTCGAGCCGCGCACCGCCGGCACATTGACGAAGCCTTGGCTGGTTTCGAGATCGTGCCCCGCGTGGACGAGGCGGGTGCGTCGGCGGTGCTTTGACTTTGGCTGATGCATATCTCTCGCCTGGCTGGAAAGCTGAAGTGCTTCCGGCAAGCGATGCGCCTTGTCAATCTCTGCCGCTCAGGCGCGGATCGGCATTTTCTCCAACAGCTTGTCGAGTGTGATCGGATAGTCCCGCACCCTGACGCCGACTGCGTTGTAGACCGCGTTGGCGACGGCCGCCGCAACGCCGCACAAGCCGAGCTCGGCGACGCCCTTCGCCTTCATGGGCGAGGCGATGGGATCGAGTTCGTCGAGGAAGATCACATCCTGATGGGGAATATCCGCGTTCACAGGCACCTCGTAGGCGGCGAGATCGTGATTGATGAAGCAGCCCGCGCGCTTGTCGACCGTCAACTCCTCCATCAAAGCCGCGCCCACACCCATTGTCATTGCGCCGATCACCTGACTGCGGGCGGTCTTGGGATTGAGGATGCGCCCGGCGGCGCAGACCGCCAACATTCGTCGCACGCGCATTTCCGCGGTGTCGGCGTCGACCGTCACTTCGCAGAAGTGAGCGCCGAAGGTCGATTCCTGATAACGCTTGTCAAGATCGCCATACTCGACGCCGTCCTCGGCCACCAGATCGCCGTTCGCCGCGGCCTCGCCCACCGGGATGCGCCACTCGCCGCTGGCGACCCGGCCGCCTTCAAATTTGCTGTCGAAGGGCAACCCCAGCTTCCGCGCAATATCTTCGCGCAATTTCATGCAAGCGGCGAACACTCCCGACGTAGAGTTGACGGCGCCGAACTGACCCCCTGACCCGCATGAAACGGGGTAGTCGGAACTGCCCAGACGGACGTCAATCGAGCTGAGGGGCACGCCCATCGTCTCGGCCGCGGTCTGCGCGATAATGGTGTAGCTGCCCGTGCCGATATCGGTCATGTCTGTTTCGACGACGATCCGCCCGTCGCGGCCGAGGCGCACGCGCGCGTCCGATTTCATCGCGATGTTGTTGCGAAACGCGGCCGCCATGCCGTAGCCGATATAGAGACGGCCTTCGCGCAGGCTGGCCGGCGTCATCGGTCGGCGCGACCAACCAAATCGCTCCGCACCGAGCTGCAGGCAGGCCCGCAGATTGCGCAGCGAAAACTTTCGCTCGGGCTTCTCAGGATCAACCTGCGTATCGTTCATCATCCGAAATTCAACCGGGTCGAGCTTCAGCTTTTCCGCCATCTCGTCCATCGCCACTTCAAGCGCCATCAGGCCCGGCGCCTCTCCCGGCGCGCGCATGGAATGCCCTTCCGGAAGGTCGATCTTTGCAAGCCGGGTGGCGGTCTGGCGATTGGCGCCGGCATATAGCAACCGGGTCGCGGCGACTGCCCCCTCCGGCGGCCCGCCGTCGAGATTGCCCGACCAACTGTCATGCGCGATAGCGACAATCTTTCCGTCCAGTTCGGCGCCGATGCGGATGCGCTGGATCGTGGCGGGACGATGCGTTGTATTGTTGAACACAAGTGGGCGCGGCAGCGCCACTTTAACAGGGCGCCTCGCCTTGCGGGAGCCGAGCGCGGCCAGAACCGCGTCGGCGCGCAGAAAAAGCTTGCCGCCGAAGCCGCCGCCGATGAACGGCGAGATTAGGCGGATCTTCTCCTTTTCGATTCCAAGCGTCTTCGCCAGATCGCTGCGATGCCAATCAACCATCTGCGCGCTGGTCCAGAGCGTGAGCTGATCGCCGTCCCAGGCCGCGATGCTGGCGTGCGGCTCCATCATCGCGTGAGACTGGTCGGGCGTCGAATAGGTCTCGTCCAACTTGATGGACGCCTTGGCGAAAGCGCCGTCGAAATCGCCGACGCTGGTGTCGGCCGGATCCTGCTCGATCGGCGCAGGCTGTCCATCGCCTCGCGCGCGCGCGGCCTGGAGGTCGAACTCGCCCTTTTCGGCCGCATATTCGATGCGAAGCAGGGTTGCGGCAGAGCGCGCCGCTTCAAAAGTGTCGGCGACCACCAGGGCCACGGCTTGATGGTAGTGATGGACTTCAGGGCCTGCGAGCAGCGGCGCGAAATTGTATTTTCCCTTACCGAGCTTGCCGGCGTTTTCCGCGGTGACGACTGCGAGCACGCCCGGCGCTGCGCGCGCCGCCGAGGACTCGAGCGAGCGAATCTTCCCTTTGGCGATCCCGGCGCCGACCACGTATCCGTATGCCGCTCCCGTATTCGGACCCAGTTGCTCGTACCCGTATTTCGCGCCGCCGCTTGTCTTGAGACGACCGTCGATACGGCTGACGGGACGAGAAATGATTGTCTGATTGTCGATTGCGTTGGGACCCGCCGGCTCTGTGAACTTCATGACCTCAACCCCGGTTCTCGGTCCAAGTCGATTGCAACACGCGCTCGGCAAGAACGATCTTGAAGCGGTTTTCCCGCGTCGGCGTCGCATCGGCGAACAACGCCTGCGAAAAGCGCGCAACGCCTTGTTGCGGCAATTCACGCTCGGCGGTTTCAGAGCGCCAGGGCTTGGGCGCCACGCCGCCGATGGCGAAACGCGCGAAATCCTTGCCGATCACCGCCGCCACCGACACGAGCGCGAAAGCGTACGACGCACGGTCGCGAATTTTGCGGTAAATCTGCCTACTCGCCACGGGCTTGGGCAGCGTGACGGAGGTGATGATTTCGCCTTTTTCCAAATCGTTTTCGACCTGCGGCGCATCGCCGGGAAGGCGGTGAAAATCCGCCAGCGCGAGGTCGCGCGTCTCGCCGTCGGCGTCGCTGATTTGCACGGTCGCGTCGAGCACGCGAAGCGCCACCGCCATGTCGCCGGGATAGGTCGCGATGCAGGACTCGCTGGCTCCAATCACCGCCAGGCCACGCGAATATCCGCCAATCGCCGAGCAGCCGCTACCGGGTTTGCGCTTGTTGCAAGGTTGATCCGTGTCGTAGAAATAGGGACAGCGCGTGCGCTGCAACAGGTTTCCCGCAGTCGTCGCGCGATTGCGCAATTGTTGCGATGCGCCGGCGAGAATGGCGCGAGACAGAACAGGATAGTCGCGGCGGACGCGGACGTCGGCGGCAAGGTCGGTGTTGCGCACGAGCGCGCCGACCCGAAGTCCGCCTTCCTGCGTCACCTCGATCTGGTCGAGCGGCAGCCCGTTCACGTCGATCAGCGCTTCCGGCGTCTCAATCTGGAGCTTCATCAGATCGAGCAGATTGGTGCCGCCGGCGATCAGCTTCGCGTTGGGCGTCTCCGCAAGGCGGGCCGCCGCATCCTTCAACGACGCGGCTCGGGAATATTTGAACGCTCGCATCAGACCGCTCCCGAAACTTCGTTGATCGCGTCGAGAATGTTGGAATACGCGCCGCAGCGGCAGATATTCCCGCTCATCCGCTCGCGAACCTCTTCGGGCGTGCGCTTGGGTTCGGCGTTGAGGTCTTCGGTCACATGGCTTGGAATTCCCGCCTTGATCTCATCGAGCATCGCCACCGACGAACAGATCTGGCCCGACGTGCAGTAACCGCATTGAAACGCGTCATGTTTGACGAAGGCGGCCTGCATCGGGTGCTGACCGTCGCGGCCAGCCAATCCTTCGATGGTCGTCACGGCGTCGCCCTCATGCATGAGGGCGAGCGTCAGGCAGGAGTTGATGCGGCGACCGTTGACGATCACCGTGCAGGCGCCGCACTGGCCATGATCGCAGCCCTTTTTCGTGCCCGTTAGGCCGATATGTTCGCGCAACGCGTCAAGCAGCGTTGTGCGTTCCTCCAACTTCAACGCGTGAGTCTGGCCGTTGACGCGAAGCGTCACGGTTTGCTCATCTGCGCCCGACGCGAGACCCGCAGCAGACAGCCCCGTGGAATATGCGGTTG
Source organism: Hyphomicrobiales bacterium (assembly GCA_025358745.1). GTDB lineage: Bacteria > Pseudomonadota > Alphaproteobacteria > Rhizobiales > Beijerinckiaceae > Roseiarcus. The sequence continues at coordinate 15,900 of JANYIH010000119.1, forward strand.
CGGCGGCGGTGGCCCCGGCCAGCACGGTTCTTCTGTCGACGGGCGGCAATGGGAATGACGTCATGCGCGCGGGTCCTCTTGACGATTGTCAGAGAACGCGAACCCGCCGCGACGGTTCCCTTGGGCGGGACGCCATGTTCGAGGTTTATAGGCCGAACGCTCGCGTCTTCCCGACGCGTTTGCCTATTTTGAGGTCGACGTTCAGCCCGCTTCCAAAAACGTCTCCGCCGTCGCCAGATCGACAGAGACGATCTGGCTGACCCCGCGCTCGGGCATGGTGACGCCGAACAAACGGTCCATCCGCGCCATCGTCAGGGGATTGTGGGTGATGGTGACGAAGCGCGTATCGGAGCGCTTGCGCATCTCCTCCAGCAAGTCGCAGAAGCGCTCGACATTGTAGTCGTCGAGCGGCGCGTCGATCTCGTCGAGCACGCAGATCGGCGAAGGGTTGGTGAGGAACACCGCGAAGATCAGCGCCATGGCGGTCAGCGCCTGTTCGCCGCCCGAAAGCAGCGACAGCGTCTGCGGCTTCTTGCCGGGCGGCTGGGCGACGAGTTCGAGCCCCGCCTCCAGCGGATCGTCGGATTCGACGAGTTGCAATTCCGCCTTGCCGCCCTCGAACAGCGTGACGAACAACTCGCCAAAATGCTTGTTGACGACGGTGAAGGCGGCGAGCAGCCGCTCGCGACCCTCCGCGTTGAGGCTGTTGATCGCGGTGCGCAGCCGCTTGATCGCTTCCGAGAGATCGGCCTGTTCGGCCGCCATCTTGTCGCGGGCCTGCTCGACCTCGCTCAGTTCCTCGTCGGCGCGCAGGTTGACCGCGCCGAGCCGCTCGCGTTCGAGCTTCAGCGTCTCCAGCCGCTTGTCGACCACGGCGGCGTCAGGCGTCGGCTCGTCGCGCTTGACGCCAGCGAGTTCGTGCAGGCCATGCGGATCGGTCTCCAGCTCCGCCGTGATCGCCGCCAACAGGTCCTCGCGCCGGCGCCTCGCGGCTTCCACGCGCTGCTCTGCGGCGGCGCGTTGCTCGCGGGAGGACGACATCGCCTCCAGGGCCGCGCGGGCGGCGCGATCAGCCTCGTTGAGCCGCGTCTCCGCGCTGGTGCGCTCGTCGGCCGCAGCGGCCCGCGCCGCCTCCGCCTCGCTCAGTTGCGACAGCAACGCGCGCCGTTGAGCCACGAATTGGGCCGGCGCGTCTTCGAGCGTCTCAAGTTCCTCCTCGGCGCCGCCGCGTCGCTCGGAGATTTCGCCGATATGGGCTTCCGCCTTGGCGCGCCGCTCGGCCCATGAGCGGCGCTCCTCGGCGACCGCCCGCCGCCGCGCCGCGCGCGATTCCAGTTCGCGCGCGAGATTGCGCGCGAACGCCTTCGCCTCGGCATGGCGCGAGCGCCCCTCGGCCGCCGCAGAGCGAGCGCGCTCCAGATCGGCGGCGAGTTGATCGCCCGCCGGCAGGGCCTGCATGGCCGCCCCGGCCGCGTTGCGGCGCTCGACCGCCTCGTCGCGCGCAGCAGCCGCCCGCGCCAGCGCTTCGTCGAGCGCGGCCAGCTTCGTGCGCGTGGTCGCGCGACGGCGCTCGGCGGCCGACAGCTTTTCGCGCGCGGCGTCTGCGGCCGAGCGGGCCTCGCGCAGACGGCTTCGCGCCGCGGTCTCGGCGGCGCCCGCCTCGCGCAGCAAGGCGGCCAGCCGCCCCGCTTCCTGTTTGAGCGCTTCGGCCCGCTCCCGCGCGGCCTCGCCTTGCTCGATCAACTCGCCGAGCCGGTTCTTCTCCACCAGCCGCCGCGCGGCGGGCGTCGGCGCTTCCGCCGCAGCGGTGAACCCGTCCCAACGCCAAAGGTCGCCCTCTTGGCTGACGAGCCGCTGGCCGGGCTTCAACCGCGCCGCGAGCGCTGGCCCCTGCGCCCGCGTCACGACGCCGATCTGCGCCAGCCGCCGCGCCAGTTCGCGCGGCCCCTCGATATGGGCGGCCAGCGATTCCACGCCGTCCGGCAGCGAAGCGTCGCCCTGCGAGGGGGCG
>JANYIH010000142.1 GCA_025358745.1 Hyphomicrobiales bacterium
CGCCATGACCGGCGCCGAGCGTCTGCGGCGTCTGGGTCGCCAGACTGGCGACGATGGCGCCGCCGAGCGCCGGCCGCGCCCAGACCGGCAGAGGCCCGGCGCGGAACGCCCGCTCCACCAGCGCCGCCGCCCGCATGGCCCCAACCCCGACCGAGGCCGAGACGAGGCCGAGGCCGACCAGCGCGATATGTTCGGCGACGCCGAACGGGGGAACCGGGGACGCCTCGATGGAATAAGGCGCGCCCCCAAGGACATGCACGATCAGCCGCCCGGCCACGGCGGCCGCCAGAATCGGCGCCGCATTGGCGAGGGAATAGGCGCCCATGACGAGTTCGAACGCATAGAAGGCGCCCGTCAGCGGGGCGCCGAACGCCGCCGCCATCGCGCCCGCCGCGCCGCAGCCGAGCAAGGTGCGCAAGTCCTGCCGCCGCAACTGCAGGCTGACGCCTAAGCGCGAGGCCAGCGCCGCGCCGATCTGCGCATAACCCGCCTCCAGCCCGACCGAGGCGCCGACGCCGTTGGAGAGCAGCGTTTGCGCCACCACGAGAAAGCCGTCGCGCAGCGACAGCCGCCCGCCATGCAGCGCGTTGGCCTCGACGGGATCGACGGTCGGGGGTGCGCCCTTGCGCTGCCGCCAGAAATCGACCAGACCGAGACTCAGGCCGCCGCCGCACAGCGCCGCGAGCGCGACCCCCAGCGACACATGCGCCTGCGCGCTGAGGCGCTGGTCGAACGCAATGCCGTATATCGCGACATGCATCGCCTCGGCGATTTGCGTCATCGCGGTGACGCAAAGGCCCGCAAGCGCGCCCACGACGATCGCCATTCCGACAAGCGCCAGCGCGCTCGAACGGATCATCATCCGGAGCTCGGCGGCGGCGCGGGAAGCGGGGAATTTCATGGTCCGTCGACGAAAAAAGCGCCGCCCCCTGCGGGACGGCGCTGCTAAAGCTTGGCGATGAAGCGCCGCGCTTACGCGGCTTCTTCGACCTCTTCACCTTCGGCGCCTTCCGGCTTGACGCCGCGCTTCTGGTTCTTCTTCAGCTGCGCGTCGATCACTTTCAGCGCTTCGATCTCGCTGGTCTTCTGCACCGCGGCGATCTCGCGCATCATCCGGTCGAGCGCGGCTTCATAGAGTTGGCGCTCGGAATAGGACTGCTCCGGCTGCGCCTCCGAACGATAGAGATCGCGCACGACCTCGGCGATGGCGTTGATGTCGCCGGAATTGATCTTGGCTTCATATTCCTGCGCCCGACGCGACCACATGGTCCGCTTCACGCGCGCCCGGCCGGTCAGAATTTCCAGCGCACGACGGGCCGCCTCCGGGTCCGAAAGCTTGCGCATGCCCACGCCCGTGACCTTTGCGGTGGGGACGCGCAATGTCATCTTGTCCTTGACGAAATTGATGACGAACAATTCCAACTTGAAGCCGGCGACTTCCTGCTCCTCCATAGCCACGATCTGCCCGACGCCATGCGCGGGATAGACCACGAATTCGTTCAGTTTGAAGCCATGCTTGTTTGCGCTGTTCTTCATGTTTTTCTGTTCGCCGCCTGATTGATCTCGATCGTTAGCTTTCAACGGCGGCGGCGCCTTGACCGCCTTCGCCGCGTTCTGCGGAATCGTCAACGCCGCCGGCGCGCTGGCCGTCGGGAGAACCGGCTTCTCTACCGGCGTCGGCTTCGTCGTCGCTTCCGCTGAGACTGACGGCAGGCCCGAATCGCTTCGCGCCGGCGCCGACTCCGCCCCCTTCGCACTCCTCCGAGCTATATCTTTAGAATCGCCGAACTTTTGTTCGTGCGCTGCGGTTTCTACCAGCGCCGCTTGCGGCGCAGGCGTCGACTTTTCCGGCTTCGGGGCGGATTTCGCCACGATCGCGACCTTTGCCGTATTGGCGGGCGCGGCCACGCCTTTTTTGGAAGAGGCGGCCAAATTATTGTCTACGGACGTCAACTTCGTCGTTTTTTCCGAGGCCTGCTTCACCGACGAGACTTTCCCACGCGCCGAAGTCTTCTTCGACGCCGCGCCTCGCTTCGACACGCTCTCATTCTTCGCCGCCGTAGCTTTCTTCAGCGCAGCCGCCTTCTTCGGCGCCGCGTCTTTGGTCGAAGCCTTCGCGCGCTTCGCCGACTTGGTCGCCGCGACGGGTTTAGGCGTGGCCGTCCGATTGCGGGCCGATTTCGCTTTGGAGCGATTCGAGCCGGCTCGCTCGGAGGCTGTCGACACTTTCTTTGTGACTTTTTTGCGCGCCGCCATTGGTCAAGTCTCCAAAAACGCGAGACAAAATCACCCTTCCACCGCTTTGGGTCGGCTATTGAGCGAAAGCGCAAAGGAGGAGGCTTGCCTCCCACCGCGGGATCACTCCGTCACTTACCCGCGGAAGGGCATGAACCGTGTGTTAACAAGCTGTTTATCACAATTTTTCGACGAAATCAAAAGGCGCATGGACGCCCGCCCCCGCTCTCGAACCGAAGGGTTAAAAGCGGCGTCGGGGCGAACCGCGAAAACCCTCAATCTCCCTCGCCGGGATTGGAAGAAAAGAACTCTTCCAATTTGTTGGCGCGGCCGTCGAAATCCTTGCCGTCGGCCGGTCCCTCGCGCTTGACCGTGATATTGGGCCAGGATTTGGCGTAGTCGGCGTTCAGCTTGAGCCAAGATTCAAGATTCGGCTCGGTGTCCGGCTTGATCGCCTCGGCGGGGCATTCGGGTTCGCACACGCCGCAGTCGATGCACTCGTCGGGGTGAATGACGAGCATGTTCTCGCCTTCGTAGAAGCAGTCCACCGGGCACACTTCGACGCAATCCATGTATTTGCACTTGATGCAATTATCGGTCACCACATAGGTCATCTACCAACCCCTGATCGCGAACGCCCCGCGCCTGCCTTCCGCGCGGGTGGTTATGGTCTTTTGTCACGACGTTCAAGCAGCGGCTTGAGCGCGGCGAGCTTGGCGAAGGGCGAATCGGGATCGGCCTGACGGGTCTCGCGCCGGGGCGCGAAATCCTTCTGCGGCCGCCGGTCGTCGCGGCGCTCGTCCTTGCCCTTGCCCTCGAATCGGCGCGGGCCGTCCTCGCGCCGCTCCGGGCGCGGCGGACGCGGCGGCTCGGGCGGGCGCGCCGTTTCGGCGCTGATCGCCGCCACGACGGCCACGGCGGGCGCGGCGTCCGGCGCACGGCCATGCCGGCGATGCGGCTTGCCATGCGTCGGCCGCCCCTCGCGAGGCTCGCTGGTCTGCGGGCGCTGATGCGGCGGCGCACGCGGCCGGCGCGGCGCCGGACGCCAGATTTCGATCTCCTCTTCGGCGACCGCAGGCTCGCCTTCTGTCGCAGGCGCCGGTTCCGGGTTCGCCGCGATCTCAGCCGCGGCCTCCGTTTCGGCCGGCGGCGCTTCAGGCTCAACCTGCGGAGCCTCCGCCTCCGCCGGCGGCGCGTCGTTCTCGGCCGCAGCCGCTTCCGACTCAGCCTGCGTCGGCTGCGCTTCGACCGCCGGTTCGGCTGTCGCCTCGGCCAGCGCGACAGCCTCCGCGACTTCCGTCTCCACATTTTCGCTCTCGGCCGAGGCTTCCGCCCCCTCAGCGGACGCCTCTGCGACGACAGGCTTGATCGCCTCGGTCGGCGCCTTGGCGTTGGCCGCCTCGAACGCCGCCTTGGCGACCTTGACCGGCTCGAAGTTGAGTGAGCGCAGAATCGAGGCGAACGCCTCGCCCGAGCAGCCGGTCAGCGACGTCATTTGCGGCGTGACGAGGAAGCCATAGGCGTCCGACGTCGGGCGCGAACCGGCCCGCATATGATCGGGAATCGCCGCTCGGATGAGATCGGACAGACGCTCGATGATGTCGACCCGCACGACTCGCTCGCCGCACAGACGAAAGCCCGAGACGCGATAGGCGTCAGGCGACAGCAGCCCCTCGTTGGCGAACGAAGTGCGGCCGGCCGAGGCGAAAGCGAGCAGCCGTTCAGCGCCGGCTTCGGTTCCCCGCTTCAGCGTCCATAGCTGCGAACAAAGGCCGCGCGCGCCGGGTTTCAGCAGCAGCGGCACGTATATGTACAGAGAGCCGAACCGGACCCCGAGCTTGCGCAAGGCGCCGCGCGCCGACTGATCGAGCCCGCGCACGTCGTTGCGGACGCGCTCGCGCTCCAGCACGCCGAGCGCCTCGGCGATCTTGCCGCCCAGCGCCTTGGCGGTCTCCGGCAGGTCGGCGGCTTCCGACAACGCGAACAGCGGCGCCAGCACCTTGCGCACATGCGCGGCGAGCCAGAGGCCGACGCGATGCTCCGCCGCCGCCCGATCCTCGCCGGTCAGCGCCTCGTCGGCGAGCAGCACGGCGCGCGGCTGCAAAAGCTCATCGCCGGAAACGATTCGCGCCACGGGGTCGCCGAGCCAGCGCAGCAGCCCGTCGCTCGACAGCACGATGGATTCGTCAACCGAGCGGGCGAAGCGCGCCGCCCGCGCCGCAAGCTCCTTGTGCAGATCCTCGGCGTAATCGACCCGTGATTCGGACGCAGGCTCCACGGTCTGGAACCCGCGCAGATGCGACCAGTCCACGGGCGCTGCCTCGGCTGGCTCCAGGAGAGCCGCTTCCGTCGCCGATTCCTCGGCGGCCGGCGATGGTTCCGTCCCCGCCATTGCGGGCGTTTCCCCCGCATTGTCGGCCGGCGGCGAAGCCGACGCGCCTTCGGGCGCGGTGGGCTCCTGCGACGCTTCGCCTTCCACCATCAGATTATCCTCAAGCCGCGCCGGACATCGACGCAATTTCCCTTGCAGGCGCAGCAAAATCGAGGCGATAAGCTCGACCCTGGCGGCGACGGTCTTTAGCCGACCCGACGCCGCCCGCCAAGGGCGCGTTACAACAGGCGCGACTATAGCAAGGACGCGGCGCCGCGCGCCCGTTTCGTGTGGACCCAGAGCAGGATTTCCGAAAAGTGGGGGCCGGTTTTCGGATAAAATCCTGCTAAAACAAAGGACTCTAAGCAGGCATTCGTTGCTCTTGCAACGAATGCCTGCTTAGAGCGCGACGTGTTCAGACAGTTTCTCTCCGTCGGCGGGCTTACCGCGCTCTCTCGCCTGACCGGCTTCCTGCGCGAGATCGTGATCAGCGCGCTGATGGGCGCGGGGCCGCTGGCCGACGCCTATTTCGTCGCGCTGCGGCTGCCCAACCAGTTCCGCGCCATTTTCGGCGAAGGCGCGTTCAATTCCGCCTATGTGCCGACCTATTCCCGCCTGCTGACGAGCGCGGGCCATGTTCGCGCGCGCGACTTCGCCAGCCGCGTGCTGACCTTGCTGGCGCTCTCGCAACTGGCGCTGCTGGCGCTCGCTTATCTCTTCATGCCGCAACTGGTCGAAGGGATCGCGCCCGGCTTTTCCGCCGATCCGGAAAAGTTCGCGCTGGCCGTCGGCATGACGCGGGTAACTTTCCCTTATCTCGCGTTCATCACGATCGCGACGCTGCACTCCGGCACGCTCAACGCGCATGGGTATTTCGCCGTCGCCGCCTTCGCGCCGGTGCTGCTGAACCTGTTCATCATGGCGTTCCTCGGCGTTTCGTTCCTGTTTGCGAACGCCGGCTATGCCGCAAGCTGGGGCGTGCTCGCCTCGGGTGCGGCGCAACTCGCGTTGCTGGTCATCGAGGCGCGGCGGCGCGGCGTGCTGGAGCGCTTCGCAATGCCGCGGCTCGACGCCGACATCAGGCAATTCCTGCGCGCGCTGGGTCCGGCGGTGATCGGCTCGGCGGGACAGCAGATCGCCATTCTCGCCGATACGATCCTGGCTTCGGGGATGCCGACCGGCTCGGTGTCGGCGATCAACTACGCCGACCGGCTGTACCAACTGCCGCTCGGCGTGATCGGCGTCGCCGCTGGCACCGTGCTGCTGCCGGAAATGACGCGCCGGCTCGCGGCCGGCGACGCCGAGGGCGCGCAAGCCGCGCAGAACCGCGCGATGGCGCTATCGCTGGCGCTCTGCGCGCCATTTCTGGTCGGCTTTCTGCTGATCCCCGAGGAATTGGTGCGCGGCGCCTATCTGCGCGGCGCCTTCAACGCCGCCGCCGCCGACCGCTCCGCCTCGGTGCTGGCGGCCTATGGCTTGGGGCTGATTCCGATGGTGCTGATTCGCTCCGCCGTCGCGACGTTCCAGTCGCGCGGCGACACCGCGACCCCCGCCAACTGCTTCTACGCCGGGCTCGCCGTCAATGTGCTCTTGAAACTCGCTCTGTCGGGGCCGCTGGGGCCAACCGGGCTTGCGCTCGCCACCGCCGCCGGGGCCTGGATCAATTTCGGCCTGCTGATCTGGATCGGTCACGCCAGGGGCCTCGCCCGGGCCAGCGACCGGCTGATCGAAAATATCGCGCTGATGATGTTTGCAAGCGCGGGCGCGGCGCTGGCGACCCTGCCCGCCCTGGCTTTCGCCCGAACGCTGGCGCAGGCCCTGCCCTTCCTGCGCAACGAATTCGTGCTGGCGGCGACATTCGGCGCGCTGAGCCTCGCCTATGGCGCGCTCATCGTGCTGGCGACGCGGCTGTTCGGGCGCCGCTTGCGCCGGCAATGGCTTTAAGCGAACGAATGACAAGTTCGACGGCGGGGGAATAACATGAACGAGCCAAGCATCGTCATCGTCGGCGCCGGCCACGCCGGCGTGCAGGCCGCCGCGAGCCTGCGCGAGGAAGGGTTCGCCGGCCGCGTTACGCTGCTGTCCGACGAACACGAATTGCCCTACCAGCGCCCGCCGCTGTCGAAAGCCTTCCTGAAGGGGCAGATGGACCTGTCCGGCCTGCCGTTGCGGGCCGAGAAATTCTTCGTCGACCATCGCGTCGATCTGCGGCTGGGCGTCGCCGAAGTCCGCATCGACCGCGCCGGCCGCCGCGTCGAACTCGCGGGCGGCGGCGGCGAGCCCTACGATCACCTGATCCTGGCCACCGGCGCGCGCGCCCGCGCGTTGCGCGCGCCGGGCCTCGATCTCGCGGGCGTACATGGGCTGCGCTCGATCCGCGACGCGGCGGCGATCAAGACGGCGCTCGGCCAGGCGAGCGAGGTCGTCGTGATCGGCGCCGGCTTCATCGGGCTGGAGATCGCCGCCACCGCGCGCGGCCTCGGCCGCGCGGTCACGATCGTCGAGATCGCCGACCGGCCGATGGGCCGCGCTATATCGCCCGCCATGTCCGCGTTCTTCCTCGATGCGCACAAGGGTTTTGGCGCGACGTTCGAATTGGGGCTCGGCGTCGCGGCGCTGCACGGCGAGGGCGGGCGCGTGCGCGAGGTCGAACTGTCCGACGGGCGCCGCCTGCCCGCCGATCTCGTGATCGTCGGCGTCGGCGTCACCGCCGAGGACACGCTGGCGATGGAGGCGGGGCTCGATTGCGCCGACGGAATCGTGGTGAATGACCGGCTCGTCTCCTCCGACCCCGCGATTTCCGCGATCGGCGACTGCGCGCGCTTTCCGCACGCGGGGTTCGGCGCGCAATTGCGGCTGGAATCGGTGCAGAACGCCACCGATCAGGCCAAATGCGTCGCCCGCCGGCTCACCGGCAAGCCGGAGCCCTACGACGCGCTGGCCTGGTTCTGGAGCGATCAGGGCGACCTCAAATTGCAGATCGCCGGCCTTTCGCACGGCGCCGCGCGCTGGGCGATCAGGGGCCGCCCCGAAAGCCGCGCCTTTTCCGTGTTCTCGTTTCAAGCCAACAAGCTGCTCGCGGTCGAGACGGTCAATCGCGGCGGCGATCACATGGCGGCGCGGCGGATTCTGACGGCGGGCACGCCGCTGACGCCGGAGCAGGCGGCCGACGAGAGTCTCGATCTGCGTAAGCTCGCGTTGGGGAAATAGCAGACCGGCTCGCGCCGCGTCGCCCAATTGTTTTGTTTTATGGGGCGCGGCAGATCAGCCCGCCAATGCGATGTCGCTGGACTCGCGCAATTCGAAACGTTTCGCTAACCTCTCATAATAAGTGGTTAATTGCCTGGGGAGACTTGCGCAATGTTTGCTGACGCCGTGATTGTCGGGGCCGGGCCGGCGGGACTTGCGGCGGCGCAGCGATTGCAGAGCCAGGGCCTCAAGCCGCTGCTGCTGGAAAAGGCCGATCAGGTCGGCTCGGCGTGGCGGCGGCATTACGATCGCCTGCATCTCCACACGCCGCGCATGCGATCCAACCTGCCGGGCCTTTCCATGCCGCGCGCCTATGGGCGCTATCCCTCGCGCGCCCAGTTCGTCCAGTATCTCGAAAATTACGTCGATCGCTTCAAGATCGCCCCGAGCTTTTCAACCCCCGTCAGCGCCATTCGCCGCGACGGTCGCCACTGGGCGGTCGAGACGCCCTCGCAACGCGTCGCCACGCCGATCGTGGTGATGGCGACGGGCTGGGCCGATTATCCGCACCTGCCGCGATGGCCCGGCATGGACCTTTACCAGGGCCAGATTCTGCATTCGAGCGCCTATCGCAACGCCGCGCCCTACAAGGGGGGGCGGGCGCTGGTGGTCGGCTTCGGCAATTCCGGGGCCGAGATCGCGCTCGATCTCGCCGAGAACGGCGTCGATGTGACGCTGAGCCAGCGTTCGCCGATCCGCATCCTGCCGCGCGATCTGTTCGGCGTGCCCATTTTGGAGTTCGCGCTGGCGCAGCGTTTTCTGCCCGCCCGTGTCGCCGACGCGATCAATGCGCCGATCCTGCGCTACGCCGTCGGTTCGCTGGAGAAGCTCGGCTTCAAGACCGCCCGCAAAGGCGCGATGCAGATGATCGAGGAGGATCGCCGCATCCCCGTGCTCGACGTCGGCGCGGTGGCGAAGATTCGCGCCGGCGACATCAAGGTGCGCGGCGGCGTCAACGCCTTCACGCGCTCGGGCGTGGCTTTCGAGCGAGGCGGGGAAGAGGGGTTCGACGTCGTGGTGCTGGCGACCGGCTACAAGCCGGACCTGCGGGCGCTGCTGCCGGACGCCCGCGATGTGCTCGACGGCGAGGGACGGCCGCTGGTCAGCGATCGCCCGACCGCGGAGGCCGGCCTCTATTTCGTCGGCGCGCTGGCCTCGCCGACGGGGCAGTTGCGCGAAATCCGGCTCGGCGCGACGCGGGTCGCCGATCTCGCGCGAAAATTCCTGGAGGACGAGCGCGGCTTTGCGCCGGGCTGATGTTTGATCGCGCGCGCGATCAAATAGTCGTCGACTTGCTTTGGTGCGGACGGCGGGGGTCCAGGGCTGTTCAACGCTCTCTACTGAATGTCATTGAAAGTATTGATTTGAGGCCGCCAAAGGCGGCGGCGAGGCGGTCCTGTGGGATCGTGTCGGTTTGATTGGACTTCAGGATATTGTAGGCGAAGCTGCGCAATCTGG
>JANYIH010000207.1 GCA_025358745.1 Hyphomicrobiales bacterium
GCGGTGTTGGCCGAGACCGCGCGCAAAATCGCCACCCACTGGAAATAATCGAGGCTGCCGCCGACCTGCTCGTGCGCGGGCAACAGCAGGTGATATTTAACGTCGAGCAGGCGCGCGGTGTTGTCGGCGCGCTCCAGGAACAGGCCGAGCCGGTTGAACCAGTAGCCCTCGTTGCGCAGCATGGTGCGGTAGCAGGCGCCGTCGAAATCGAGCGAGGCTTTTTTCACGTAGTCGAGGAAGCGGGTCAGCGCCTCGCGGCCAAGCTCCTTGCTGGCGCGCCGCGTCGCCTCGAAGCGCTTCAGTTCGAGCCAGGCGTCGTTGATCGCGGTCCAGGTCTCCGAGGTCAGCGCGGTGCGGACGGCGCGGCCGTTGGCGCGCGAATTCTCCAGGCAGTTGCAGATCGAGGAGGGGTTGTCGCGGTCGAAGGTGAGATAATCGATCGCGGCCGCTTCGCTGACCTCGCCGTGACGTTCGAGGTAGGTTTCATGCGCGCCGGCGGCCTCCAGCGCCGACAGCCATTCGGTCTTGACTTCGTCGGCGCCGTGGCGGGGCAGATATTCCAGCCGCAGCGTCGCCTCGATGGTGCGGGCGATGAAGTCGGCGCGCTCCATGTAGCGGGCGAGCCAGAACAGATTGTCGGCGGTGCGGGCGAGCATGTCACGCCTCCTCGTCGTCCAAGGGGTCGTCAACCACCCAGGTGTCCTTCGTGCCGCCGCCCTGGCTCGAATTGACCACCAGCGACCCCATCGTCAGCGCGACGCGGGTGAGGCCGCCGGGCACGACCGTCACCCCCTTGGCGCCCGACAGCACGTACGGGCGCAGATCGACGTGGCGGGGCGAGATTCCGGTCTCGAACGAAGCCGGACAGGTCGAAAGGGAAAGCGTCGGCTGGGCGATGTAATTGGCGGGATCGGCCTTCAACTTGGCGGCGAACATGTCGCGCTGCGCCTGGGTCGCATGCGGGCCGACCAGCATGCCGTAGCCGCCCGAGCCGTTGACCTCCTTGACCACGAGCTGATCGAGCCGATCCAGCACATAGGACAGGTCGGCGGGCTCGCGGCAGCGGTAGGTCTGGATGTTCTTCAGCTTGGGCTCCTCGCCGAGATAGAATTTGATGAGATCGGGCAGATAGGAATAGATCGCCTTATCGTCGGCGACGCCGGTCCCGATCGCATTGGCGATGGTCACATTGCCTGCCAAATAGGCGCCGACCAGCCCGGGCACGCCGAGCACGGAGGTCGGATTGAAAACCATCGGATCGAGGAATTCGTCGTCGACGCGGCGATAGATCACATCGACCCGCTTGGGGCCGAGCGTGGTGCGCATGAATACGACGTCGTTGTCGACGAACAGATCGCGGCCTTCAACCAGTTCGACGCCGAGCTTGTCGGCCAGAAACGAATGCTCGTAATAGGCGGAGTTGAACGGGCCCGGCGTCAGCACGACAATGCTCGGATTGATCACCTCGGCGTGCGGGGCGACGGAGGCGAGCGTCGCCAGCAACTGGTCGGGATAATCGTCGACCGGGGCGACGCGGTGCTGGGCGAACAGATCGGGCATCAGCCGCATCGTCACCTCGCGGTTCTCCAGCATGTAGGAGACGCCGGAGGGGGTGCGGGCGTTGTCCTCCAGCACGTAGAAATCGTCTTCGTCGACCCGCACGATGTCGATGCCGCCGATATGCACCCAGACGTCGTGCGGGGCGCGGTGGCCGATCATCTCCGGCCGGTAGTACGGATTGCGCAGGATCAGATCCTCGGGGACGATGTTCTCCTTGAGAATCGCGCGGGCGCCGTAGACGTCCTTCAGGAACAGATTGAGCGCCGTGACGCGCTGGATCAGGCCCGCCTCCAGCTTGGTCCATTCCTTGCGCGAAAGCAGGCGCGGCACGATATCGAACGGAATCAGGCGTTCAGCAGCCTCCTTGTCGCCATAGACGCCGAAGGTGATGCCGATGCGGCGAAACATGAACTCGGCTTGCGCGCGACGCGAGGTCAAAAGCTCCGGCGGGCTTTGCTCCAGCCAGCGCGCCACCTTGGCGTAAAGCCTTCGCGGCGCTTCATGTTCAGGCCCCATCTCGTCGAACGCCATACCTTCTCCTCTGAGGGAACCGAGACGCAAGTCCTATGCCGGCGCGCGCGCCAAGTCGAGCGCCGCCGCGCCTGATAAAGCTTCGTCAATTGGCAGGGCCGCAAAGGCGGCGGAGGCGTTCAGCGCGGCGGCGAGTTTGCGGCGATATTCGGCGCGGCTGATCTCGATTGCGCCCAGGCTCGCCAGATGATCGGTGAGGAACTGCGTGTCGAGCAGGCGGAAGCCGCCGCGCCGAAGTCGCGCGACCAGATGCACCAGCGCTGTCTTGGAGGCGTCGCGGGCGCGGAAGAACATGCTCTCGCCGAAGAAGGCGGCGCCGAGGCTGACGCCGTAGAGGCCGCCGACCAACTCGCCGTCGAGCCGCGCCTCGATCGAATGGGCCTGGCCGCGCGCGTGCAGCTCGCAGTAAAGGCGCAGGATCTCCTCGTTGATCCAGGTCTTGTCGCGCGCGGCGCAAGCCTCCATCACTTCGCGAAACGCGCCGTCGGCGGTGACGCGATAGAGGTCGGAGCGCACGATCTTGGCGAGGCTCTTCGAGATGACGAGGCCGTCGAGCGGAAAGATCCCGCGCCGCGCCGGTTCGACCCAGTGAAGGTCAGCCGAGTCGCGATCCTCGGCCATCGGGAACAGGCCGATGGAATAGGCGCGTACGAGCAGGTCGGCGGTGATCTCGAACGGCGGCTGGCGGCGCGACATGCGCCAAGAGTCGTATGACGGGGGGGCGGCGTCAAGACCGCCTTCCCGAATCGCCCCCGCCGCCCTAGATTCCCCCCATGACCGGCGACCCGCCCCTCCCCGAAATCGAAGACGACGAGCCCGACCTCGATCTGACCGCCGACGAGGCGCCCACCGAGGGGCCGATGGCGCGCGGCGCCGGCGTGATCAAGGCGTTCTGGAAACACGCGCCGATGGGGCCTGGCGTCTATCGCATGATCGGCGAGAGCGGCGAGGTGCTCTATGTCGGCAAGGCGCGCTCGATCCGGAAACGGATTCTCTCCTACGCCGCGCCGCAGCGGCAGTCGTCCCGGATCGCGCGGATGGTGTCCGAGACGGTCTCGATGGTGTTCGTCACCGTCGAGACGGAGGCGGAATCCCTGCTGCTGGAAGCCAATCTGATCAAGCAGTTGAAGCCGCGCTACAATGTGCTGCTGCGCGACGACAAGAGCTTTCCCTACATTCTCGTCAGCGGCGATCACGAGGCGGCGCGCATCTCGAAGCATCGCGGCGCGCGCGACGCCAAGGGCGATTACTACGGGCCGTTCGCCAACGCCGGCGCGGTGACCCGCACGCTGTCGGCGTTGCAGCGGGCGTTTCTGTTGCGCACCTGCGCCGACAGCTACTACGCCAATCGCTCGCGCCCCTGCCTGCTGTATCAGATCAAGCGCTGCGCGGCGCCTTGCACGGGCGAGATTTCGCTGCCCGAATACGCCGAACTGGTCGAGGAGGCGCGCGCGTTTCTGTCGGGGCGCAGCCGAGCGGTGCGGCATCGGCTGGCGCAGGAAATGGGACAGGCGGCCGAGGCGCTGGAGTTCGAGCGCGCGGCGCGGCTGCGCGACCGCATCTCGGCCTTTTCGGCGATCCAGGGCGAGCAGAGCGTCAATCCGCGCTCGGTGGCGGAGGCGGATGTGTTCGCAATCCACCAGCAGGCGGGACAGTTCTGTATCGAGGCGGTGTTCTTCCGCACCTACCAGAACTGGGGCAACCGCGCCTATTTCCCCAAGGCCGACAAGGCGATGAGCGAGGCGGACGTGCTCGACGCGTTTCTCGCGCAATTCTATCTCGAACGCCCTGCCCCGCGCCTGGTGCTGCTGAGCCATGAGGTTCCCTCGCAAGCGGTGCTGGCCGAGATTTTCTCGGCCCGCGCGGGACGGCGGATCGCGGTCGGCGCGCCCAAACGCGGCGAGAAGAAAGAGCTGGTCGACAACGCCTTGCGCAATGCGCGCGAGGCGCTCTCGCGCCAGATGTCGGAGACCGCGACGCAGCAAAAGCTGTTGAGCGCGCTGGGGGAGACCTTCGGTATCGGCCACGCTCCGCGCCGCGTCGAGGTCTACGACAATTCGCACATCATGGGGACGAACGCGATCGGCGCGATGGTGGTGGCGGGGCCGGAAGGTTTCGTGAAAAACCAGTACCGCACCTTCAACATCAAAAGCGAAAGCCTGACGCCGGGCGACGACTACGCGATGATGCGCGAGGTGCTGACGCGCCGCTTCGCGCGGCTGAAGCGCGAGGGCGAGACGTCGGAGGGAGGCGGCTTTCCCGATACGCCGGACCTGGTGCTGATCGACGGCGGGCGCGGCCAGTTCGAGGCCGCGCGGGCGGTGTTGCGCGAACAGGGCGTCGAGGGGGTGAAGATCGCCTCGATCGCCAAGGGGCCGGATCGCGACGCGGGGCGTGAGACGTTCTTTGTCGATGGGGCTGAGCCGTTCAAACTGCCGCAGCGCGATCCCACGCTGTTCTTTGTGCAGCGGCTGCGCGACGAAGCGCATCGCTTCGCCATCGGCACGCATCGGGCGCGGCGCAAGAAGGACTTCGTGAAAAGCCCGCTCGACGAAATCCCCGGCATCGGCCCGGCGCGCAAGCGCGCGCTGCTGCACGCGTTCGGCACCGCCAAGGCGGTGGCGCAGGCGGGGCTGGC
>JANYIH010000242.1 GCA_025358745.1 Hyphomicrobiales bacterium
GCCGCGCTGCTCTATGTGCTGGTGCGCATTTCGCGCAGCGAGGCGCCGCCTAAAATGAGCGCGTAGCGTGGGCGAGCCCCGGCCGCCCGCGCTGAAGGCGGTCATCACCGTCTGTTCGACCGACGACCGCTACGCCGACGACATCCACTACATCGGCGGGACGCTGCTCAACGACAATCTCTGGTGGGGCGCGATCATGCTGGCCTATCAGGCGCGCCCGCCCGACCCCGATCTGCGCGAAGACTGGCGGCGCGTCTGGTTGGACCGGCTCGACGCCATGCCCTTCTGGCCGGCGTTGTGGTTGAAACATCAGCGGCGTGACGCCTATTGGCGCCACGGTTCGGTGTGCGAGGACTTCTCGGCGATCCAATGCCCCGTTTTCGCCGTCGGCGGCTGGGCCGACGCCTACACCAACTCCGTCCCGCGTCTGCTGGCCGGGCTCCACGTCCCGCGCCTCGGCTTGATTGGTCCCTGGGCGCATCTCTATCCCCAAGACGGCAGGCCGGGACCGGCGATCGGCTTTCTTCAAGAGGCCGTGCGTTGGTGGGACCATTGGTTGAAGGGCCGCGACAATGGCGTGATGGACGCACCGATGCTGCGCGCTTTCATCGAGGAGGGGCCGGAAAATCGCGAGACGGCGCCCGGCCGCTTCGTCGGCGAGGCGCAATGGCCCTCATCGGATATCGCACGCCGCGTGATGGCGGTGAGCGCGGCGGGGTTGGGCCTGCCGGCGCCGCCCGCGACGCTCGATATTTGCTCGCCCACATGGACCGGCGCGGCGGTTGGCGAATGGATGGGCACCGGCGCGCCGCATGAGGCGCCCTGGGATCAGCGGCTCGACGACGGATTTTCAAGTTGTTTCGATAGCGCCGCGCTTGAATCGCGAACAGAGATCCTGGGCGCGCCCGAGTTGGAAATCGAGATCGCGTCAGACAGGCCGGTCGCGCAAATCTGCGTCCGGCTTTGCGATGTGAGCCCCGCCGGCGCCTCGCGCCGCGTCTCCTATGGCGTGCTCAATCTGACGCATCGCGACAGCCATTCCGAGCCGGAGGCGTTGACGCCGGGCGTGTTTTATCGCGTGAGGATCAAACTCAACGATTGCGGTTACGTGTTCGCGGCGGGCCAGCGCCTGCGCCTGGCGATCTCGTCGGCCTATTGGCCGCTGATCTGGCCGACGCCCGAGCGCGCAACGCTATCGCTGCGCCTGCCGGCGACGCTGACGCTGCCTGTGCGGGCCGCTGCGCGCGCCGAATTGGAAATCGCGTTTGCGCCGCGCGAAACTGCGGCCGAGGCGGCGAAGACTTCGCTACGAAAGGGCCGCGTCGAACGGCGCGTGAGTTTCGATCTCGGCGCAAACATGTCGCGCTATGAGACCATCGCCGAGGGTGGCTTGTTTGGCGAGGGCGCCTATCGCTTTGACGAAATAGGCACGGAAATCGCCCACGACCTGACGCGCCGCTTCGCCATCGCCGGCGACGATCCGCTAAGCGCGCGTTATGAGTTGGCGCAGCGCTACGAGATGGGGCGCGAGGGCTGGCGCATCAGGATCGAGACCCACGTCGAGATGCGCGCGACGGCGACGCATTTCCTTGTTGAAGCCAAGCTCGACGCTTTCGAGAACGGCGCGCTTATCCGTTCCCGCGTCTTCAGCGAGACAATCGCCCGCGATCTCCTATGATCGCGGCGGAACGTCAGCCGAAAATCGCGCCGGTCAGATAGTCCGACCAGTCGCGTTCGAAGAATGGCTTCTCGGCGTGGTCGAGCGTTCGCAGCGCTCGTCGCCTGATCGCGAAGCCCTCGCCCTCGCGACGCACGAGGATCTGCTCGGCGCGGTCCTGGCTTCGCTCTTGTTTGAAGCGATAGGCCTCCAACGATAGCGCTCGGGCGCCGGGCGCGCATAAGCCGTCGTGCGACAGGATCGCGCGCGCGCCGCGACTGCCGCCGCCCGCGCCGATATAGGCGTCGAGCGCGGCGAGCGTCGCTTCGGCGGCCAACGCCATGTGGCGCCATTGCAGCGCGCGCAGCGCGCCCGATGCGCCCTCGAACGCGACGCCCTCGCGGGCGATCCGAGCATTGAGGGCGCGGGCCGCGCGCAACGCTTCTCGCAGGGCCTCGGCTGAACAGAGAACGCCGGCGTGATCGCTCATGCGCGCCTGCGTCTGGTCATGGATCGCCACGAATTCGAGCGCGCTGTCGGGCCGCAGGATCGCGAGTGTGGCGGCGAGACCGCTTTCAACCAGGCCGCGCGGTTCTGTGGGGTCGCTCGCGACAGGCCGCGCGGCGACATGTTCGACGCAACGCGTGGCGAAAGGCTGACCGGCGTTGAGCGCGGCGCCGCCAGGCCGGGTCACCCCATGCGTGCCCGCGGCCTCACCGACGGCGTAGCAGCCGGGCAGGCTGGTGTCGCCCCAGACCCCGACGGCGAGGCCGCTGTTCATGTGTTGGTTGTTGACGCCGAATTCGAGCGGCCCGCTCGCAATGTCGAGCTTGTAGCGCCTGTAAAGTTCGATCGAGAGCGGGTTCATCTTGCGCAGCCGCTCGATCGGCGAGGCCAGCAAGGCGGCGGACTTTTCGAGATAGCGGCGCACGTCGGAGTCGAGCGCGTCGAGCCAGAAGGGCGCGTCGCCGGGAGCCGGCTCGGAATTGCGGTTGAAGTCGAGATAGACCCTACGCCCCGCCTGTCGTTCCCGGATCACGGCGAGATCGAACCGGCTGGAGGCGAAATCGAGCATTCGCGTCGCATGAAACGGCTATTGGTAGCCCTTGCGAAAGATGTTTGATGCGAGTTCGCGCGTGGTGCGGTAGTAATCGGCGAGGAAATTGCGCTCGGCTCCCTCGCGGTCGCGCGAGAAAACATAGGGCATGCACTGGACATAAGTGCCAGACAGGTTCCAGGGAAAGCCCTCGCGCGAGGTGCCGATGCCGAACTGGCTCTCGGTCAGGTTGACCGCCTCGACGCCGGCCTCCAGCGCAAGGCCCAGCGCGCCAAAGCAGTTTCGCGGATAGACGCTGTCGCGATAGAGTTCGCCCGGACCGCCTGCGGCGAGCACGAGCGCGTGGCAGAGGAAGACGACGAGCCCAAGCGGATTGTCGGGCGCCCGTCGCTTGGGGCTGATTGCAAGGACGCCGCGCGCGCGCCCGTTTTCGACCCGCAGGCGAACGGCGGCGGTTTGGTTGAATAGCGGGATGTCGAGCCGCAGCGCCTCGCGCGCAAGCGCCTGAACCATCAACCGCGAAGTGCGCGGGCCGCAACTCGTCGCGCGGCCGACGACGTCGTGATCGGTCTGATAGCGCAACACGCCGCCGAGGCGGTCGAGCGGCAGCGGCAGGCCGAGGAATTGCAGCGAAGCGAGCTGACCGCCTCGACGTAAGCGGTGTCGCCGTCCATCGCGCCGCCGGCGCCGATGGCCTGCGCCAGCGCGCGGAAGTCGTCGCCCTGATCGGCGGAGTTGGCGGTGTGCAAGGTTTGTTTGTCGGAGCCGGAACAGGCGGAAGTTCCGCCCCAGGCGCTTTGCGTGCCGATGAATACGTCGACGCGGCGGCGCTTCAACTCGACCGCCGCGCGCAAGCCCGCCGCGCCGCTGCCCACCACCAGCGCCTGGGCGCGATGCGCGGGCAGACGAAAACCTGAAATCTCGATGAATTCACGCGCCGCCCGCTCCGGCGGCAGGCGCGGCATGGCGACATCGGTCAGGCCGTCGAGAATGGCTTGCGGAATGGTCGGGCTCACGGGCATCCCGTATTGACGGCGGTTTGCTGAGGCGTGAGAAAATTAGCATGTGCCAAATCGGTGGCGCAAGCGGTCTTGCCTGCGGCCAATAGTGTGGCTTTGGCGGTGAGGCCCCGCGTAGCGGCGTTGGAACGATACAAAACGGGGCGGACGCGTGAGAGCAGAGCGACAGGAGACGGAGGGGCGCGAAGGCCGCGCGACCATCGTCGATGTCGCACGTAGCGCCGGCGTCTCCAAATCGACCGTTTTGCTAGTGCTGTCCGGCTCCAGCCTCGTCGCCGAGACGACGCGCGCCCGCGTCAATCAGGCGATGAGCGATCTCGGCTATATCTATCATCGCGGCGCGGCGACCTTGCGCGGCGCGAGATCGGGCGTGCTCGGCATGATCATCAACGATCTGTCGAACCCGTTTTTCGTCGAGATAGCGATTGGCATTGAGGAAGCCTGTCAGGGCGGCGCTTATATTCCCTTCATCGCCAATACGGTCGAAAATCCGGTGCGGCAGTTGCAGGTGTTGCGCTCGATGCGCGAGCATGGCGCCGCCGGGCTTGTGCTTTCGCCGACGCTGGGCGCCTCGGCGGGGAAGTTGCAGCCGCTGATCGCCGACATGCCGGTTGTGCAGGTGATGCGGCGCCTGCCGGGCCTGCGCGCCTCCATCGTCGCGCCGGAAAACGCGCTGGGCGCGCGCAAGGCGGTGGCGCATCTGATCGCCGCCGGGCACCGGCGGATCGCCTTTGTCGGCGGCGTGCCGGCGATGACAGTGCGCGAGGAGCGGCTCGCCGGTTATGCGCAGGCGCTTGCGGACGCGGGGCTGCCTTACGATCCCGATCTGGTGATTGAAACGCCGATCCAGCCCTCCGGCGGCGCGGCGGCGGCCTCGCGCGCGCGCTCGCTCGCCACGGCGGCGCTTTG
>JANYIH010000246.1 GCA_025358745.1 Hyphomicrobiales bacterium
GGCGCGGTTTGGCGTGACCGTGGAGGCGCGCAGGCCCGCGATCGCCTATCGCGAAACCATTCGCGACGCGGCGAGCGTGCGCGGGCGGCATAAAAAGCAATCGGGCGGGCATGGCCAATTCGGCGACGTGTTGCTTGAGGTGCGGCCGCTGGCGCGCGGCGAGGGGTTTGCCTTCAACGAGACCGTGCATGGCGGCACGGTGCCGAAGAATTATTTTCCCGCCGTTGAATGGGGATGCCGCGACGCGCTTTTGCGCGGGCCGTTGGGCTTCCCCGTGGTTGATGTCGCCGCGACTTTGACGGACGGCTCCTATCACACCGTGGATTCATCCGATCTGGCGTTCCGCACCGCGGCGCGCATGGGCATGTCGGAGGCGCTGGGCAAGGCGCGGCCCGTGCTGCTGGAGCCGGTGCTGGCGGTCGACATTCACGTCCCCGCCGACGGTATCTCCCGGGCGAGCGCGCTGGTGTCGAGCCGGCGCGGGCAGATCCTCGGCTTCGAGCCGCGCGCCGGCTGGGACGGCTGGGAGACCGCCAAGGCGCTGATCCCCGCAGCCGAGATCGGCGACCTCATCGTGGAGCTGCGCTCGGCGACGGCGGGGGTGGGGGCGTTCGAGGCGCGCTTCGACCATCTCGCGGAAATGTCGGGCAAGCCGGCCGAGGCGGTGATCGCGGCGCGAAGCAAGGGCGGTTAAGGTTGACAAAAGAAGAACGCTGCGGCTTTGCAAAGCGGTCGGGCGGTAAATAATCTGACGAACTAGCGTCTTTGCGCGTGCGTCGCCGCCGCGTCGACTTGCCGGGAATCCCTCATGAGCCAAGCTTCAGGCCCCCAAGACATCTGGACGGCCGGCGCTTCGGGCGTCTGGTCGCTCGCCGCCAGCTGGTCGCTGGGCCGCCCGCCGCGCAACGGGGACAGCGTCGTGATCGGCCCCGCCGCGCCGCTCACCGTCACTTTCGACGCCGCCAATGTCACGTTGGGCAGCCTGATCTTGACGGGCGCGACGTTAAATCTCCAGGGCGGGTGGATGCTGGCGAACGGCGGGGCGAGCCTGCAAAACGCCATCGTGGACGGCGCCAAACCGCTATACCTCGCCGGCGCGAGCACGGTGAGCGGCCTCACGCTCGGCGGCTCGGCGGTTCTGGTCAACCGCGGCGCGACGACACAATCGGGCGGCGACGTGACAATCGGCGATTCGTCCAGTTCGGTCTCGCTCATCAACAATCTCGTCGGATCGACCTGGACGATTACCGACGCCAGCGGCATGACTCAGGGCGCGACGACGGGCTGGCGGTTCATCAACAGCGGAGTGTTGCAGAAAACTTCCGGCACAGGCCTCGCCTGGATCCGCGCGAATTTTCTTTCGACCGGAACGATCGCATCCCAAGGGGGCGGCGACATCGTGATCGACGGCCGGACCAACCGCGTGTCGGGAACCTACATCGGCGCGGGCATGGTCGATTATGGACCCGACGGCGTTTGCTGGGTCGGCGACGTCCAGGTGACGCAATCGACCTGCCAGGGCAATTTCGGCATTGTCAATCTCACCGGCGCGATGACGATGTACGACGGCTCGACCATAATGAACGCCGCCGGCGCACGCTGGAATTTCGCCGGCGACAGTTCGATCCTGCTCGGCCCCGGACAGGCGCCGGGGCCTGACATCAACGGCATGGGCGTGATCGCGAAGACGCAAGGGGCGGGCACGAGCCATATCGGGATCATCGCCACCGCCGAGGGCACGGTTACGGTGGCGACAGGCACGTTGTCGTTCGAAGGCGCGAGCAGCGCCTTCTCGTCGATCATCAACGGCGCCGGCACATTTCAGATCGGCGCCGGCGCGGCGCAGATCAAACAGGGCGCGGCGATGTGGGTCGGACATTGGACGCTGGCCGGCGGAACGACGACGTTGGGAGAAAACGTCGGCTTCGTCCACGCCTTCACGGGCCAGGCCGGCGCGTCGCTCGACCTTGGCGGCCATTCGCTGGCGCTCACGCAGACGGCCAATTTTTCGGGCCTGTCCGTCCTGGGAGCGGGCTACTTGCAAGCGCTCGGCGGCGCGACGATCTCGGGCTTGACGGTCGGCGGGACGGCGGTGTTCGCCGTCGCCGGCCAGGTTGTCCAGACCGGCGGCGACGTCACCTTGGGCGATTCCAACGTCGCCGACAAAGCCGCCATCTCGATTCGCACCGGAGCCAATTGGCAAATCGCCGACGCCAGCTCGATCCTGCGCGGCGCCGATCCCGCCTCGATGCTGACTATCGCCGGCACGGCGTCGCTGGTGAAAGCGGGAGCCGGCGTTTCGCATATCGCGCCCGCGATCAACAATTCCGGCGCCAACAGCGCGACGGCTTTGGGCGGGATCGTGGTTTCGTCGGGCGCGCTCGACCTGCAAGGCGCGGTCTATACCACCGGCTCGGCGAACATCGTCGGCGCCGCAACACTGGAGTTCGACAGCGTCGTCGCCACCGGACAAACGGTATATTTCTCCGGGGCAAGCGGCGTTCTGTCGCTTGCCGATCTCAGTCATTTCCATGGCAAGATCAGCGGCTTCGACACGGTCGGCTCCGACGACGCGCTGCTGATCGGCGGCGGGTGGAGTTTTGCCGGGGCGAGCGAAACGTCGAGCGCGGCGACGCTGTCGTTCGTCAACGGCGCGGCGCATCAGTCGCTGACGCTGCTTGGCGATTACACCGGCGGCGCCTTTTCAGCCGCGACCGTCGGATCGCAATTAAAGATCACCTACTGATATTCGATCAGGAAGCCAAGGCTCAGCGCCGCGGCGGTCTTCCCCACCAGCGGCGCTCCTGCGACGGCGCAACAAACCTCAACTTGCGGAACTAAAAAAGAACAGATAAGGACTGTTCGCGAATTGTTTACGTCTTGCCCCGATTCTGCGGCGCGAGACGTCAGGCGGCCCAATCGGCCGTTCGCGGAGGGTTGCCATGCTGACCAAGAAACAAAGCGAATTGTTGCGCTTCATCCACGAGCGCCTTCAGGCGGAGGGCGTGCCGCCGAGCTTCGACGAGATGAAAGAGGCGCTCGACCTGCGCTCAAAATCGGGCATCCACCGCCTCATCATGGCGCTGGAGGAGCGTGGCTTCATCAAGCGTCTCGCCAACCGGGCGCGCGCGATCGAAGTGCTGCGGCTGCCGGAATCGGCGACCGTGCAGACGCCGACGCGCCCACGCGCGTTCTCGCCGAGCGTGATCACGGGCAATCTGGGGCGCGGGCGCGCTCCGGCCGCCAGCGGCGGCGCGGTCAACGACAATCCCCCGGTCATGGTGCCGGTGATGGGCCGAATCGCGGCCGGCACGCCGATCGAGGCGATCCAGACCCGCACCCAGACGATCCCCATGCCGGCGGACTTTCTCGGGCTCGGCGATCATTTCGCGCTGGAAGTGCGCGGCGATTCGATGATCGAGGCCGGCATCCACGAGAACGACACGGTGGTGATCCGCAAGCAGGACACGGCCGAAACCGGCGACATCGTGGTGGCGCTGATCGACGGCGAGGAGGCGACGCTCAAGCGGCTTCGCAAGCGCGGCGCCTCGATCGCGCTGGAAGCGGCCAATCCCGCGTTCGAGACCCGGATCTTCGGTCCCGACCGGGTCAAGATCCAGGGCAAGCTCGTCAGCCTGTTGCGCCGTTACTGACATGCAGACAAGAAGTGGCCGGTCCAGAACAGTCAATGAGGAGGCCACTCCTCGACTGTCCAGACCGGCCGACCTCATGGACCCGAGTGATGCGGCGGACTCGGGTGCCCCATGAGGTATTCCGTTGATAAAGTTGAGCCATGGTCTCTTTGATCGTCTTGACGATCTCGCCTTGATCCGTTGAAGATACTTTAGCGATGCGGCGGCGCGAGGCAATCGAAACTTGCTCAGGCCGCATATCAACCCTTTGTTTACCTTTATGCCTAAGGTTAAGCCGTCCGCCGTCGCATGAGCGCGAGGCCTAACTCCGGGTTAAGCCAAGTCTTGCGTCGAGCGGGCGGCCACGCCAAGGTCGCCCCATGCGAATCGGAAAGGCAGAGCCGCGCGCCCGCGTCGCGGAGGCGGAATTCGAGGTCGATCGGGCGGTCAACGAGCCCGCGTTCACGGTCGACGTCGAGGGCTTCGAGG
The DNA here is from genome assembly GCA_025358745.1 of Hyphomicrobiales bacterium. Taxonomy (GTDB): domain Bacteria; phylum Pseudomonadota; class Alphaproteobacteria; order Rhizobiales; family Beijerinckiaceae; genus Roseiarcus. The sequence continues at coordinate 4,122 of JANYIH010000246.1, forward strand.
GGCCGCTCGATCTGCTGCTCGAACTGGCGCGGCGCCAGAAGGTCGATCTGGCGCGCATTTCCATTCTCGAACTGGCCGACCAATATCTCGCTTTCGTCGAGGCCGCACGCAAGCACCGGCTTGAACTGGCGGCCGATTATCTCGTGATGGCGGCCTGGCTCGCCTATCTCAAATCGCGCCTGTTGCTGCCCTCGCCGCCCAAGGAAGCGGCCGAGGACGCGGGCGATCTGGCCGAAAAGCTCGCCGCGCGGCTGCGCCGGCTGGAGGTGATCCGCCGCGCCGCGGATCTGCTGATGGAGCGTCCGCAACTCGGCCGCGACGTGTTCGCGCGCGGCCATCCGGAATCGATCGATCTGCCGGGGAAAGCGAATTACTCGGCGACGCTGTACGAACTCATCGCCGCCTACGCTCGTCAGTCGCAGAAGCGTGCGCGCACCTTTGTGCGGATGAAGCCGCGCGAGGTGTGGACGATGGCGCAGGCGCGCGACGCGCTCGGTCGCCTGCTCGGCGACGCCCTGGATTGGGTCAGCCTGGATCATTGGCTGCTCGAATATGGCGTCGATCCCAAGCTGCGCCGCAGCGCGCGCGCCTCCTCCTTCTCCGCCTCGCTCGAACTGGTGCGCGAGGGCCGAATCGAATTGCGGCAGGAGGACCATTTCGCGCCGTTGTTCCTGCGCAAGCTCGAGCCGGACGAGATCGGTCCGAAGCTCGCGCTGGTTGAAAGCTGAGAGCCTCCATGGCCGTCGTCGCCCGTTTGTTCGAAGCGCCTGAAATTCGCTACACGCCCGAGGACATGCGCGTCATCGAGGCGCTGTTGTTCGCCTCCCCCGAGCCGCTGGAGGAAAGCGCGCTGGCTGCGCGGTTGCCTCACGGATGCGACGTCGAGGCGGCGCTGGCCGAATTGCAGCGCCAGTACGCCGGGCGCGGCGTGCATGTGGCGCGCGTCGCCGGGCGCTGGATGTTCCGCACCGCGCCCGACATGGCGTGGCTGCTGGCGCGCGAGGAGGCGGAGAAGAAGAAGCTTTCGCGCGCGGCGGTCGAGACGCTCGCCATCGTCGCCTATCACCAGCCGGCGACGCGCTCCGAGATCGAAGACATCCGGGGCGTGGCGGTGTCGAAAGGAGCGCTCGACGTGCTGATGGAGGCGGGCTGGGTCAGAATGCGCGGGCGGCGCAAGGCGCCGGGGCGGCCGATCACCTATGGCACGACGCACAAGTTTCTGATCCATTTCGGGCTGGAGCAGGTGAGTGATCTGCCTGGCCTTGACGAATTGCAGGGCGCAGGGCTGTTCGAGGGCAAGTTGCCGCCGGGTTATGGCGTGCCGCGCCCCGACGACAGCCAGGCCTTGCGGCCG
>JANYIH010000280.1 GCA_025358745.1 Hyphomicrobiales bacterium
CCTGGGCGGCGGAGGTGGTGAAGAAGAAGGGCGAAATCTCCTTGGCCGGCGAGGATTTTCCCAGCCCGGCCTATCAATGCTGGCCCGAACCCCCACCCTGCCTGTTCAAACATATGGCGATGCAGATGCTGCAACGGCGGGACAGCATCGTGATGATCTTCAACGAGGATCATGAAGTGCGTCACGTGCGCATGAACCAGCCTCATCCCGCGAAGATGACGCCGTGGCGATTTAGGTTTGGGGCTGGCGCTGGTCATCGCCAGCATTTTCATTTTGGCGCTGAGCGCGCCGCCGGCCCAAGCGGTGCCGAGCTTCGCGCGCCAGACCGGGCAACCCTGCGCCGCCTGCCACACCGCCTTTCCCGAACTCACCGCGTTCGGCCGCCGCTTCAAGCTGGCCGGCTACACGCTCGAAGGCGGTGACTCGAAAATCCCGCCGCTCGCGGCGATGCTGATGCCGGGCTTCACCCACACCCGCGCCGCGCAGGACGCGCCGCCGGCGCCGAATCTGCGCACCAACGACAATCTCGCCGTGCAGCAGGTCACCGGTCTCTATGCGGGCAAGGTCTACGGCGATCTCGGCGCCTTCATTCAAGTGTCGGCCGATCCCGTCAACAAGACGCTTTGGTTCGACGGTTCTGACGTTCGCTACGTCAAGAGCCTGCAACTTTTCGGCAAGGACGCGTTCTTCGGCGTCACGGTCAACAATACGCCGAGCCTACAGGACGTCTGGAACACCGTCCCCGCCTGGGGTTTCCCCCAGCTCAGCTCGGGCTTCGCCGCGAACGGCGTGCCTGGAACACATATTGAAAACCTCGCGCAAGTCGTCGGCGGCGCCGGCGCGTATCTGTTCTGGAACGACATGCTCTACGCCGAATTGACCGGCTATCGCGGCTACGACCGCGGCACGCTGGAAGCGTTCGGGATGCAACCCGGCCCCTCGCCCGACGCACAAGCGGGGACCATGCCCTACTGGCGGCTCGCGCTGGAGCCGCATTGGGGCAGTCATTATCTGATGGTCGGCACTTACGGCATGTACGGGCAAACCGTGCCCGGCGGCGCCTTCGGCACGGGCACAGACAAATATCTCGATATCGGCGTCGACGCGCAATATCAGTACGACGGCGATCCCTACAGCGTCACGATCAAGGCCGCCAACACCTACGAGAAGCAGCGGCTCGACTCGTCGTTCGCGCAAGGCATCTCGGCCAACCCCACCGATTGGCTCAATTCGTTCAAGGTCAATGCGTCTTTCGTGTGGGATCACACTTACAGCCTGACTGGCGGCTACTTCAACGTGCAGGGCAGCGCCGATGCGGGCCTGTGGGGCGCGACCAGCGTCAACAACTCGCCCAACGGCGACGGCTTCATCTTCGACGCCGCCTATATGCCGTTCAGCAAAGGCGCGCCGGGTCCGGACAAGGCGTTCAACGTCCGGCTCGGGGTGCAATACACCAAATACATGCACCTGTTCGGCGGCACGAACAACTTCGACGGCCTGATCGGAACCCCCCGCGCCGGCGGCACGCACAACGCCTCCGGCAACGACACGCTGTTCCTCTACGCTTGGGCCGCGTTCTGAAGACAGGCTCGCGCGAAGCGGGACGCAAACCGCGCCTTCGGGCGCGGTTTTTTTTCGCTCAACCCGCCGCGAGCGCGGCTTCGGTCGTGGTTTCGGCTTCGTGCTTGCGCGGCCAAGCAATCAGGCAGAACATCAGCCCCAGCGGCGCCCAGCTCATCGGCATGTCCACCTTCTTCAGTTCCAGCATCAGGAACGGCATGGTGAAGGCCAGCAGCAGCGCGACGATCTCGCCGAGATCGAACCTGCCGCCGGCCTGTTGCCGATCGATGAAATACCAGACCAGCGCCAGCGTCATCATCGGCATGTCGTAGTTGAAGGCGTGCGGCGTCGCCAGATAGGTTCCGACCACCATCAGCGCCGCCGCTCGCGCATAAGGTCCGTGCCGGAACGCCCGCCACACCACAATCCCGACCGGAATCGAAACCGCCAGTTGCAGAACCCAGGCGACCGAACGCCATGCCCCCAGCATGATGGCGTTGGCGTAGATCGTCGGCATGTAGCCGACCACGGGATGAAACCGCGTGGCGTATTCCGCGATCGAATGCGCCCACAGGCCCCACAGCGGAAAGCCGTAAACGCAGCCTGATGCGACCGCGCAGGCCGCGAAGGTCGCCGTCGCGGAAGCGACCGCCCGCCAGCTCCCCATCGCAATCAGCGCGACGGGCACCAGCACGCCGAGCTGCGGCTTGTATGTCAACAGGCCGAACAGCACGCCCGCCAGCGCCGGCCGGGTTGGCAGCAGCCGCAGCCCGCCAATCATAAGCGCGCCCGAGAGATAGCCGGTCTGGCCCGAGATCAGCGTGATTCCGGTCGCCGGCGCGATCGCCGCGCCCAGGGCCCACCACCATTCGCGCCAGCGCCCCGCCCACATCGCCATGAGATAGGCGGCGAAGGCGGGAATCATGAAGACATAGAACGCGACCTTCTGCGACAGCGCGCCCATCGGACCGAGCAGCAGCAGGAAGGTGGGGGGATAGGGGAAGGGATTGTAGCCGTCGGGATTCATGCCGAGCGCGATCTGGCGCTGATGCAGCGCGTCGGCGTCGAAATTGACCGCGGCGTCCCCGGCGTGGGTGATGACGGCGGAAGTCCACAGCGCGAAGAAATCGCCGAAGTGGTAGCCCTCCTTGGCCTCCAGCGCGACTTTCACCGCCATGAACACATAGGCGAAGAACATCGCGGCCGCGAACATCGCCGTCAGTTCCACCGCCTTGCGCGACAGCGTGAAGTCGAGCGGGCGAAACCGCCAGCCCGACGGCTTCTGCGCGGACGGCGCTTCCCACGCAGACGCTTGCAAACTCATGCCCGGCTCCCGGCCCCCCGCGCCTCATGCGCGCGACGCCGAGCCAACCACAGCTTCGTTGCGATGGTCTAAAGCCGCGCCCTCCGCGCGCGTCATGGCGAAGATTTGGCTAACGCAGCGGAAGCGCCCGCGCGAGGCGCTACAGGAGCTTAACGGGCGGCCGCCTCGACCCAAATGCCCGGAAACGCAATAGAAGCGACCGACCGAGAAAACGTATGGTTCCAATACGAACCAAGGTATCTTACGCAACTGCCCGCGACAAGTTGCATTGCAACTAGGTTGCATAAAAGTGCAGCTCATTGACCGCCGTCAGGCGAATTCCATGATTACCGCATCCACCGCCAGCGAATCCCCCGGCTTGGCGAGGATCTTCTTCACCGTCACGTCGCGTTCGGCCAGCAGCACGTTCTCCATCTTCATCGCTTCGACCATGCACAAGGCCTCGCCGGCCTTGACCTCCTGCCCCTCTTTCACCGCCACGCTCTTGACCAGCCCCGGCATCGGGCACAGCAGCGTCTTCGAGGTGTCGGCGCCTTTGCGTTCCAGCATCAGGCCGGCGAATTCGGCTTCTCTCGCGGTGAAAACGCGCGCGCGCACCTGCGCTCCGCCATGGACGATCTCGAATCCGTTCAGCAGCGGCCGCAATTGTGCGGAAACCGCGCGCCCGTCGATCTCGCCGCGCCACACCGGCTCGCCCGGCTTCCAGCCCGAGGCGAGCTTCAGCCGCGCGCCGCCTTGAGCGAAAGCCAGGTCGAGCCCGTCGCCGCGCGGCTCCACGGTCAGCGCGATCCGCGTCTTGCCGAAAGCGACAACGCGGGCGAGATCGAAAGTCAGCTTAGCCGGCGCCCGCAACTGCCCGGAAATCTTGCGCTTGCGCATGTTCATGACGTGATCGACGTGGGTGGCGACGGCCGCGATGTTGCGCTCCGCGTCGGCGCCGGGCGATTGCGCGGAAAAGCCGTCGGGATATTCCTCCGCGATGAACCCGGTCGAGAGCCGCCCCTCGCGCCAGCGCTCGTGCCGCATCAGCGCCGACAGGAACGGGATATTGTGGCGGATGCCCTCGACATAGAATGAGTCCAGCGCATGCGCCTGCGCCTCGATCGCTGCAAGGCGCGTCGCCGCATGGGTGACGAGCTTGGCGATCATCGGATCGTAATAGATCGAGATTTCGCCACCCTCGTAAACCCCGGTGTCGTTGCGCACCGTCACCCCGTCGCTCACCCCCTCCGCCGGCGGGCGATAGCGCACCAGACGCCCCGTAGAAGGCAGGAACCCGCGCGTCGGGTCCTCGGCGTAGACTCGGGCTTCCACCGCCCAGCCGTTCAGCTTCACGTCGGCCTGTTTCAGTCGCAGCGTCTCCCCCGCCGCGACCCGGATCATCTCCTCGACCAGATCGACCCCGGTGATCAGCTCGGTCACGGGATGCTCGACCTGCAACCGCGTGTTCATCTCCAGAAAGAAGAAGCTGCGGTCCTGCCCGGCGACGAACTCCACCGTCCCCGCCGAATCGTAGTCGACCGCCTTGGCCAGCGCGACCGCCTGCTCGCCCATTTTCCGCCGCGTCGCCTCGTCCAGCAATGGCGAGGGCGCCTCCTCGATCACCTTCTGGTTGCGGCGCTGGATCGAACATTCGCGCTCGCCCAGATAAATGACATTGCCGTGCTTGTCGCCCAGCACCTGAATTTCGATGTGGCGCGGGTTGACGATGAATTTCTCGATGAATACCCGGTCGTCGCCAAAGCTCGACTTCGCTTCCGAGCGCGCGCTGAGATACCCTTCCTTGCATTCCGCCGGGTCGTAGGCCACCCGCATGCCCTTGCCGCCGCCGCCGGCAGAGGCTTTGATCATCACGGGATAGCCGATCTCGTCGGCGATTGCTGCCGCGTGCTCGGGGTCCTCGATTACGCCGAGATAGCCCGGGACGGTCGAGACCTTCGCCGCATTGGCGAATTTCTTCGACTCGATCTTGTCGCCCATCGCTTGAATCGCGCGCTGGTTCGGCCCGATGAACACGATGCCCGCTTCCGCCAGCGCCTGCGCGAAAGCCGCCCGCTCGGAGAGAAAGCCATAGCCGGGATGCACCGCCTGCGCGCCCGTCTTGCGGCAGGCGTCGATGATCTTGTCGATCACGAGATAGGATTCGGCCGCCGGCGCCGGCCCGATATGCACCGCCTCGTCCGCCATCTCGACATGCAGCGCGTCGGCGTCCGCGTCGGAATAGACCGCGACGGTTTTTATCCCGAGCCGTTTGGCGGTCTTGATCACCCGGCAGGCAATTTCGCCGCGATTGGCGATCTGGATTTTGTCGAACATAGGCTCCCCAGGGCCGGGCGGTCTTGGCCGAAGTCCTTAAGCGACGCGGGGGCTCACGTAAATGCGGCCGATGCGCGGCGCCGGGGTAACTTTTGGAAGGGGGCGGCGGGCGGCCCGCCGGCTGGGAAGAACGAGATGACCCGACGCACCATTCAGGAATTCGCCTGCGATCTCATCCGCAACGATTCCACCATGAGCACCGAGCGTATCCTGGCGCTGGTGCGCGACGAATTCCCCGGCTGCAACACCGGGCCTAACTCGATCGCCTGGTACCGCAGCGGCCTGAGGACCGGTAGGCTCGGCTCCCCTTCTGGCGCCGCGCCGCGCCGCGCCGACGGCTCCGGCGCGGGGCACCGGCCGCGTCAGGGCGCCGATCCCGATCCCGGCTGGCCGGATTTCGGCCAGATCGACGAGCAGGACGAACTGGCGGTCGCCGGGCTCGCCGCACGCTACGTCTGCTTCCTGCATCCCGACGTGGTGCGCGATGTCGTCG
>JANYIH010000288.1 GCA_025358745.1 Hyphomicrobiales bacterium
GGTTTTTGCGCGCGGCTTCCTGGCCGGTGAAATCGGCGAGAACCTGCGGCCGGAGCGCCGCATCGTCCTCCGGCCGCTTCTCGGCCGAGACAAGGCGGCGGGGCGGTGTGGTCATGGCGCCGGGGTAGCGGAGGTCTTTGAGTCTGTCCAGCGGGCGCTCCCGGCGGATTGCCCCAGCCGCCAAAACCGGCTTAAAACATCAGCGACATGGAGGGAACCCAATGGCCGGGCTCAGAATCGCCGCGCTTGCGCTCGCACTCCTCGGCTTGACCGCCGCCGCCTACGCCGACCCCGCCCCGATCAAGATCGGCGTGCTGACCGACGAAACCGGCCCGTTCGTCGATTCCGGCGGCCCCGGGTCGACCGCGGCGGCGGAGATGGCGGCGAAGGATTTCGGCGGCGAAGTGCTCGGCCGCAAAATCGAAATCGTCCACGCCAACACGCTCAACAAGCCCGATGTCGCGGCGTCAATCGCGCGGCGCTGGTTCGACGTCGAGGGCGTCAACGCCATCACCGATCTGCCCGTGACGCCGGTCGCCTTTGCTGTGCAGGCGATCGCCAAGGAGAAGAACCGCACAGTTTATATCACGGCGGGCGCGACCACCGACATCACGTCCAAATATTGTGCAATAAATTCCTCGCACTGGGCCGACGACACCTATTCCATGGCCACCAGCATCGCCAAGGCGGAGAGCGACGCGGGCGCGAAAAACTGGTTCTTCCTCACCGTCGACACCGCCTTTGGCGCGGCTCTGCAAAAAACTACGGCCGATGTGGTCGAAGCGCGCGGCGGCAAGATTCTCGGCGCGATCAAATATCCGATCAACGCGCCGGATTTCTCCTCTCAATTGTTGCAGGCGCAGGCCTCGGGCGCGGACAGGATCGCGCTCGCCAGCGTCGGCGCCGATCTCAACAACCAGATCAAACAGGCCGTCGAATTCGGCATCGGCAAGGACGGCAAGCAGGCGATGGTCGGCTTTCTCGTCTATATCCAGAGCGTGCATGCGCTGGGGTTGAATGTGGCGCAGAACCTGAATTTGACGTCCGGCTTCTATTGGGACCAGAGCGACTCCTCGCGCGCCTTCGCCAAGCGATTCTTCGAGACGCAACATCAGATGCCCTCGCGCAATCATGCGGCGATTTACGCCGCGACGACGCATTATCTCCAGGCGATCAAGGCGGCGGGAACGGACGACGCGGCGGCGGTCGGCAAGGCGATGCGCGCCGCGCCGATCGACTATTTCGGCCATTCCGCCAGGATGCGCGCCGACGGACGCGTGATGTACGACGTGACGCTTTATCGCGTGAAGACGCCGGGGGAATCGAAAGGCCCGTGGGATTATTTCGAGCGCGTGCGCGACATTCCCGCGAAGGAAGCGTTCAAGCCGCAGAACACCGAACTCTGCGGACCGGAGTAACCATGCTCGATTTTCCCATCATCGATTCGCACGTCCACCTGCTTGACCAGAAGCGGTTCAGCTACGGCTGGGCCAAGGGCGCGCCGGCGCTCGCTCGCGACTGGTCGATTGACGATCTGGCGCGGGGAGCAAAACCTTATCGGATCGATGGCCTCGTGTTCGTCGAGGTCGACGTCGATAAGCCGCAATATCTCGACGAGGCCGATTGGGTCGATCAACTCGCGGCCGCCGATCCCCGGCTCAAGGGGGCCGTCGTCTGCCTGCCGCTGGAGCAAGGGGCCGCGTTGGAGCCGGAGATCGCGCGCGTCGCCACGCTCAAGACCACGCGCGGCGCGCGGCGCCTGATCCAGAACCAGCCGGACCCCGATTTCACGCTGCGTCCGGGGTTTCTCGAAGCGTTGAGGCTGCTGCCGAAATACAATCTGTCGTTCGACATCTGCATCTTCCATCATCAACTCGCCAACACGCTGGAGATGGTGCGCCGCTGCCCCGAGGTGAGTTTCGTGCTCGACCATATCGGCAAGCCGGGCGTTGCCGCCGGTTTGGTTGATCCGTGGCGGGCGCAGATCGCCGAACTGGCCAAACTTCCCAACGTCGCCTGCAAATTGTCGGGCGTGACGACCGAGGCCGATCATCGCTCCTGGACGCCGGCGCAGTTGCGGCCCTACATTGATTGGGTGTGCGATAAATTCGGCATCGAGCGCATTCTCTACGGCGGCGACTGGCCGGTTTCGCAACTGGCAGGCGACTATCTGCAATGGTTGACGACGCTGGAGCAGGCGACGGAAGACTTCACCGAGGGCGAGCGGCGCAACCTGTTTCGCGACAACGCGATCCGCGTTTACCGCCTGAACGGGCAGTGAGCTTGCTCGCGCAACGCGGCTATAGCATCGCGGCGCTGCGGCGGCTCGCCAAGGCGCAACTGCCGCGCATGTTGTTCGACATGGTCGACGGCGGCGCGGGCGACGAGAACACGTTGCGCCGCAACGAGGCGGCGCTGGCGGCGATCGAATTCGCGCCCAAGATGTTGGCGGGGGCGGGGCGGCGCGATCAGAGCGTCGAATTGTTGGGCTGCAAGCTGCCCTCGCCGGTGCTGATTGGCCCGACCGGCCTCGCCGGTCTGCTGTGGCCCCATGCGGAGCTGGCTGCGGCCCGCGCGGCGGCGCGGTTTGGAACCGTGTACTGCACGAGCCACGCCTCGACCACGACTTACGAGCAAATCGCCTCGGAAACGCCGGCGCCGAAATTCGCCCAGGTGTTTCTCTACAAGGATCGAGGCCTCACCGCGGAATTCGCGCGCCGCGCGCAAGCCGCGGGCTATGCCGGGCTGATGCTCACGGTGGACAATCAGGTGATGGCGGGGCGCGACCGCGACATCGCCAACGGCATGAGCTTTCCGCTGCGCTGGAGCGCGCGCGGCGCCTTGCAGTTTGCCGTCAAACCGGGCTGGCTGTGGCGGATGCGGGAGACGCCTTCGCCCACTTTCGTCAACTACGGCGAGCGCGCCTCGCTCGGCGCGTTCGGCCCGCTGATGAACGAGCAACTCGATCCCGACATCGGTTGGCGCGACGTCGAATGGCTGCGTGGCCTTTGGCGCGGGCCGCTGATCCTGAAAGGCTTGCTGCATCCGCAAGAGGCGCGGCGCGCTTGCGAGACCGGAGTGGACGCCATTGTGGTCTCCAACCACGGCGGCCGTCAGCTCGACGGCGCCGTCGCTTCCATCGACGCGCTGCCGGCGATGGTCGACGCGGTCGAGGGCAAAATGCCGGTGCTGGTGGACGGCGGCTTCCGGCGCGGGGTCGATGTGCTGAAGGCCATTGCCCTCGGCGCTCGCGCGGTGATGCTAGGGCGTCCGCATCTCTGGGGCGTGGCGGTGTCGGGCGAGGAGGGCGTGTTCCACGTGCTCGACCTGTTCCGCCGCGAGATCGACCGCGCGATGGCGCTCGGCGGCTGGGACGATCTGGCGAAGGTGGGACGCGATGCGCTTTGGAGGAAGAGACTTGATTGAAGATATAGGGCATTCATATTGGGATATACGTTGTTGGATATCCCATGCCTCTCTGCGTGAAAGACGCTGAGGTCGATCGACTTGTTGGCCGCCTCGCGGAGAAACAGAAACTGAACAAGACGGAAGTCGTGCGGCAAGCGCTGCAGCGCGAATGGGACCGCCTGGAGGATACCCCGTCTTTGGTCGAGAAGGGCATGGCGTTTGTGAAAGCGCTTCACGCCGAGGTCGGCGGCGCGCGCGGTCCGGAAGCCGACAAGGCGTTCATTGACGGACTTTATGAGGACTGATGTTCATCGACGTTTCCGCGCTGACGGCGATTTTGACCGACGAATCCGACGCGCGCGAATTGCTGGCGCGCATGCAGCGCTCTTCCCGCCGCATCACGTCGCCGCTCGTCATTTGGGAGACGACGGTCGCCGTCGCGCGACGCCTTCGTCTCGACCTGCCGCGAGCGGCTGAGGTCGTCGAGCAATTTCTCGGGCTGACGGCCGTCGAAATAACGGATGTGCCAGCGAACGCGCGCTTCATCGCCCTCGACGCTTTCATCCGCTTCGGCAAGGGCCGGCATCCCGCCGCGCTCAATTTCGGCGATTGCTTTGCCTACGCTTGCGCGCGAAGCGCAGGCGCCGCTGCTCTACAAGGGCGACGATTTCGCGCGGACCAACATCGAACCTGCCTGAGGCGCCGCCCGCCCGGCCCCGCGCTTGCCGTGGAAATAGTCCTGAATCCACGGTTCCTCCGATTGCAGCAACTCGGGAATCGTCCCGATCGCGATCACCTTGCCCCGGCCCAGCACCGCGACGCGGTCGCAGATGGCGTAGAGGCTGTCGAGATCGTGCGTCACCATGAACACGGTCAGGCCCAAAGTCGCTTGCAGCGTCGCGATCAGTTCGTCGAATTCGGCGGCCGAGATCGGGTCGAGACCCGAGGTCGGCTCGTCGAGAAACAATACGCCGGGGTCGAGCGCCAGGGCGCGGGCAAGCGCTGCGCGTTTGATCATGCCGCCGGAGAGTTCGGAGGGAAACTTCACGCCTGCGTCCGGCGGCAGCCCGACCAGGCGCAGTTTGAGCATCGCGAGTTCGGTGCGCAAGCCCGGCGAGATGTCGAGATGCTCGCGCATCGGCGCCTCGACGTTCTGGCGCACGGTCAGGCTGGAGAACAGCGCGCCCTGCTGGAACAGCACGCCCCAGCCGCGCTCCACCCGCGACCGCTCGGCCGGCGTCAGCTTGTCGAGGTCGCGCCCGTCCGCCTCGATCACGCCGGCGCGTTTGGGGTTGAGGCCGAGGATGGTGCGGGTCAGCACCGATTTGCCCGCGCCCGAGGCGCCGACGAAGCCCAAGACCTCGCCGCGCATCAGGTCGAGATCGAGCCCGTCCATCACTTTTCGCGCGCCGAACGCGACTTCGAGGCCGCGCACGCGGATCGCTGGGTTCAAAACCGCACCGCCGCGTAGAACATGGCGAAGGCGCCATCGAGGAGGATCACGGTGAAGATCGACTTGACCACCGAAGCCGTCACCCGCCGGCCCAAGGATTCCGCCGAGCCTTGCACGGCGAAGCCTTCCAGCGAGGCGATCACGCCGATGGCGAGCGCCATGAACGGCGCTTTGGCGATGCCGGAAAGGAAGCGCGTCACGCTGACGGGATATTGCAACTCCGCCCAGAACTGATGCGGGCTGACGTCGCCAAAGCCCCAGGCGATCACCATGCCCCCGGTCAAGGCGGCGAGATCGCCCAGGAAGGTCAGCAGCGGCAGCGCGATGACGAGCGCGGTCAGGCGCGGCAGCACCAGGGCCTCCAGCGGATCGAGCGCCATCACGCGCAGCGCGTCGAGCTCCTCGCGCATGTTCATCGCGCCGAGTTCCGCCGTGATCGCCGAGCCGGAGCGGCCCGCGACCATGATCGCGGTCAGCATCACGCCGAGTTCGCGCAACGTCAGGATCGCGACCAGATCGACCGTCAGGCTGCTCGCGCCGAAGCGGGCGAGTTGCACGATGCCCTGCTGCGCGACGATGGCGCCGACAAAGAAATTGATCATCAGGATCAGCGGCGCGCCGCGCAGGCCCATCTGCTCCAGATGATAGACGGTCGAAGTGAGCCGCCAACGTCTTGGCCGCACTAGGGATTTCGCGGCGACGGCGACGATGCGGCCGATGAAGTCGAGACTGCTCAGGACATCGCGGCCGGCGAGCCAGACGCTCTCGCCCATGTCGGCTAACAGCGAGGCGGGGCCGTGCGGTGCGATCTCGGTGGGGTCGCTCTCGCGATAGCGCGCCTCGCGCAGCAGCGTCGCGTGTTCGGGCCGCGCGCCCTCGAAGCTCGCGCTTAGTCCGCTCGCCTCGATGTCGGCCAGCATGCGCGAAAGTATCCAGGCGCCGGCGGTGTCGAGCCCGTCGAGCGCGCTGAGGTCGAGCGTCGCCGGCCGGCCTTCGAGCGATTGCAGGGCGCGCGCGGATTCGGCTTCCAGCCGGGCGCCGGCGTCGAGCGTCCATTCGCCCGCGAAGGCGAGCCGCGCCGCGTCTTGCTCGACGATCAGTTTGACCGAGGGGGCGCGGGTCACGCCGCCCGCCCCGGCCCGATAAGGCGCAAGACTGGAGGAAGCGGAAACGAAAGGAGCACGAATCGCTGACTCGGGGGAAACAGGATTTTGATTCGGAAAAGCAAGGTCAAACCGGGTCTGCTCGCGATATCGTCAACGAAGTGGGGCCAGGGGGATCGCGCCCCTGACCTGAAACAGGATGTTTAGGTCGCGACCGTGGACAAAGACAGGCCGAATCGCGACCTGCCGCGCGGCAGGCCAACTGGCGCCGCTTGTCCAACCCCGAAGGGCGACAAGGTTAATGCGCCGCCAATCGCGCCGGCGTCAGCCGGCGCACCCGCCACACCACATAGACCCCCGCCGTCGCGACGATGGCCGCGCCGACAGCCACGCGCACCGTCGGCGTCTCGGCGAACAGCGCAAACCCGAGCGCCGCCGCCCAGATCATCGCGACATAGTCGAACGCGGCGATCACGGCGGCGTCAGCGTAGCGGTAGGAATGGGTCATCAGGATCTGCCCCGCGCCGCCGAGCACGCCGATCGCCGCCAGGGCGGCGGCTTCGGTCACGCTCGGCGCGACGAAACGCTGCGCGCCGATCCAGGCGTGCGGCCAGATCGCGGCGGCCAGCAGCGACAGGCCCGCGATGGTGGAGGTGACGCTGGAGAAATAGAACACGATCGCGCCGGTCGGCTCGGACCGGGTCAGCCGCCGGGTCTGGATCATCGCGATCGAAGCGCAGAACGCGCCAAACAGCGCGATGCCGGAGCCCAGCGCGCGCGCCGGGCTCGCCGCGCCCAGATGGTCGGACAGCATGATCGTGACTCCGACGAAGCCGGCCCCGACGGCGACCCAGCGATAGGGCGGGGTCTCCTCATGGAGCAGGAACGCGGCCAGCGGGACCACCATCAGCGGCGCTGCGAAGGTGAAGGCGGTGGCGTCGGCGAGCGGCAACAGCGCCAGCGCGACGAAGCTCGAATACATGCCGCCCGTGCCGGCGAGGCTGCGGCCGATATGTCCGAACGGCCGCCTGGTCGACAGCGCCGCGGGAAACTCGCCGCGCCAGGCCAGCCAGACGAACAGCGTCAACAGCGCGAACAGCGAACGGAACAGCACCACCTCGCCGACGGGAAAGCGCGCCGAGGCGAGCTTGATCAGCGCCGACATGACCGCGAACACGAAGGTCGCGGCCACCTTCAACGCAACGCCTTTGAGCATCGCGGCGCTTAGAACGCGCCGGGGAAGGCGCCGCCGTCGACCAGAATGTTCTGCCCCGCGATATAGCCGGCCTGCGCGCTGCACAGGAACGCGCACAGGGCGCCGAATTCGGCCGGCTCGCCGAAGCGCCCGGCCGGGATGCCGGCCTTGCGCTGCGCCAGCTTGTCCGGATCGGCCCCCATGGTCGATTGCACCCGGTCGGTGGAGAACACGCCCGGCTGGATCGAGTTGATCGTCACATTGTCGCGCACATATTTGCGCGCCGCGCTGGCGAGGAACGCCGTCAGGCCCGCGCGCGCGCCCGACGACACGTCGAGCCCCGCGATCGGCGCCCGCACCGAGGCCGAGGTGATGTTGACGACGCGCCCGAACTTGCGCGCGGCCATGCCGGGCAGCACCGCTTGCGCCAGCGCGATCGGCGTCAGCATATTGGCCTCGATCCCGGCCAGCAGCTTTTCCCGCGAGATGCCTTCGAACGGGGTCGGCGGCGGCCCGCCGTTGTTGTTGACGAGAATGTCGGGCTCGGGACAGGCGGCGAGCAGCGCCGCGCGCACGCTCTCCTGCCCGACGTCGCCGGCCACCACGAGCACTTTCGCGCCCGTCGCGGCGCGGATTTCCTGCGCCGTCGCCTCCGCGCGGGCCGCGTCGCGGCCGTTGACGACGACGAGCGCTCCGGCTTGCGCCAACGCCATCGCGCAGGCCTTGCCTAACCCTTTCGAGGACGCGCAAACGATTGCCGAGCGACCGGCGATGCCCAGATCCATGGATTTCCCCCTTGTGTCCGGGCGGGTTCTAGCCTGTGCGCGCCGCAGAGAGAAGAGCGAGCCTAGCGCGAAGCCTCAATGATCGGCTTGAACGGCGCGAGCACGAGCTTGCCGTAAGGCGAAAGCGAATCGGTGGCGGATTGCGCGGTTCGGTGCGCGGCTTCGAGCGCCGCCTGGAGTTGTCGCGCGCCGGCGTCAAGCCCGGCGGCGAGGCCGAGCGCGTCGCTGCTGGGCGCCACCGGCGGCGCGACGGGGCGCACGGCCGCGTCGAGCGCGGC
>JANYIH010000291.1 GCA_025358745.1 Hyphomicrobiales bacterium
ATTGCAGCCCCGTGCGGGCGCGCAAAGCCCCCCACAACCCGCGCGGCTCGAACAGCATGATCGCAATCGCCACCGCGCCGAGAATCATCAGATAATAGGGGCCGAGCTGCGACAGCGATTCGCGCAACGCGAAATAGATCAGCGCGCCCAGGATCGGCCCCTCGAACGTGCCGATGCCGCCGATCACCACCATGAAGATCACCAGCGCCGTCCAATCATTGACGCTGAAGCCGCTGTCGGGCGAAATGCGCAGTTTTTGCAGGAACGTCACCGCCCCGATCATCGCCGTGCCGCAGGCCGAGGCGACATAGACCATCAGTTTCGTGCGATCGACGTTGACGCCGCTGGCGCGCGCGGCCAATTCGTTGTCGCGGATCGCGGTCAGCGCAAGGCCGAGCCGCGAGCGCAGCGTGAAGAAGATCATCGCCAGCACAGCCCCGAGCAAAAGCAGCGACGTGACGTAGATCGAAACGAAGCGGTCGTGCGGCGTGCGTCCCAGCGTCTTGGCCGCCGTGACCGGCAGGCTCATGCCCGAGCCCCCGCCCAGCGGCACGATCAGCACCGCGCTGAGACGAAGCACCTCCGCAACCACCCATGAAGTGATGGCGAAATAGGCGCCGCGCAAACGAAACAGCAACCACGCGATCGGCGCCGAGATCAGCGCCGCGCCAAGGCCAATCAACGGCAGCGTATAAAGCGGCGCCATCCCCGCCTTCGCCGCCAGCGCGAACAAAGCGTAGCCGCCGAGCCCGACATAGGCCTGCTGCCCGACCGAGACCAGCCCCGCATAGCCCGCCAGAAAATTCCACAGACACGCCAGCGCGACATAGAGGAAAATCTCGATTCCGAGCCGCAGCGTATCGTTGCTCGCCCACATCGGCGCGCTGGCGCCCGCCGTGGCGGCGGCCAGGAAGAAGGCGCCGGCGATCCACGTCGCGCGCGAGGCGCGGCTGACGACGAACGCGCTCACGTCGGCCTCCCAAATAGGCCATGCGGCCGCAACGCCAGCACGATCAGGAACGCGACATGACCGGCAAGCACCTGCAAGCCGGGGTCAATCGTCGAGGCGACGCTCTGCACCACGCCCAGGATGACCCCGCCGGCCAGCGTGCCCCAGAAGCTCGACAAGCCCCCAATGATCACCGCCTCGAAGCCGAAGATCAGCCGGGTCGGACCGGTCGCAGGATCGAAATTGGCGCGGATCGCCAGCAGCACCCCCGCGAGCCCGACGATGGCGAGCGACAGCGCCATGGCGAGCCCGAACACATGTTTGTTGTCGAGCCCCATCAATTGCGCCACGCGGGGATCGTCGGATACGGCGCGGAACGCGCGACCAATCGCCGTGCGATAGAGCAATGCTTGCAGCGCCGCGATGACGAGGATCGCCAGCACAAGCTGCATCAACGGCAGCACGCCGATGCTGATGGCGTCGGTCAGTTTTATGCTCGCCACCTCCAGCGCGCCCGCATGCAGCCGCTTGTTGTCGGCCGAGAACAGCGCGAGAAAGCCGTTCTGCATGATCACCGACAGGCCGAACGAAACCAACAACGGCGGCATCAGATCGGCGCCCATCGTGCGGTTGAACAGACCGCGTTGCAGCGCGTAGCCGACAAGCGCCATGATCGGGATCACCACGATCAACGCGACGAGCGGATTGAGCGCAAACGTCTGCGTCGCCACCAGTCCGATATAGGCCGCCAGCACGATGAGATCGCCATGGGCGATATTGACCAGCTTCATCACGCCGAAGATCAGCGCCAAGCCGATCGCGAACATGGCGTAGAGGCCGCCGACCATCACCCCCTGCACGACAGCGTTGGCGAAATCCCCCATGCGCTCAAACCCCGAAATAGGCGGCGGCGATCGCCTCGCGCGTCAGCGAGGCGGCTGGTCCGCTCAGAGCGACGCGGCCCTCCAACATACAATAGACATGGTCGGCGATCTTCAGCGCCTGGCCGATGTCCTGCTCGACGATGACAGCCGAAACGCCGCCGGCGACGACCGCGCGCAAATAGCCATAGATCTCCTTGACCACGATCGGCGCCAGACCCAGGCTCAGTTCGTCGCAAAGCAGCAGCGTCGGATTGGACATCAGCGCGCGACCGATGGCGACCATTTGCTGCTGCCCGCCCGACAGCGACATCGAGGGCTGCTGGCGGCGCTCTTTCAGGATCGCAAACAGCTCGTAGATGCGCGCCAGCGTCCATTCGCCGCGCCGCCCCATCTGCCCGCCGATGACGAGGTTCTCCTCGACGCTGAGCGAGGCGAACAGCCGCCGTCCTTCCGGCACCAGCGCGAGCCCGCGCTTGACGATATCGTGCGGAGCGAGGCCGCCAATCGCTTCGCCGTCGAAACAGATCGTCTCGCGCGGCGCGGAATTGAGACCAACCAAGGTGTTGAGCAAGGTGCTCTTGCCCGCCCCATTGGCGCCGATCACGGCGACGATTCGGCCGCGCCCGACCTCGATATCGACGCCGTAAAGCGCCTGAAAATCGCCGTAGAACGCTTCGAGCGCGCGCACGGCCAGCAGCGGCGTCTCAGGCATCGGCCTCGATCCCCATATAGATCTCGGCGACTTTGGGATCGCGGATCACCTCCTGCGGCGGACCGTCGGCGATGAACTTTCCCTGATAGAGCACCAACGCCCGGCTCACCACCGACATCAGCGCGTGCAGCACATGTTCGATCCAGACAATCGTCACGCCCGAAGCGTGCACGCGCCTGACCAGCGCGACCAGATCCTCGCATTCGGGCTGGCTCAAGCCGCCGGCGATCTCGTCGAGCAGCAGCAGTTTGGGGTCGGTGGCGAGCGCGCGGGCGAGTTCGAGCCGCTTGCGGTTTAGCAGCGTCAGCCGCCCCGCCGGCGTATTGGCGTGGCCGCCGAGCCCACATTCCTCCAGCACTTGCAGCGATTTTTCGCGCGCCCGCGCGAGCGTGGCGCGGCCGCCGAAGGCGGCGCCGACCATCAGGTTCTCGAACACGCTCATCTCGCCGAACGGCTGCGGCACTTGATAGGCGCGCGCGATTCCGATGCGACAGCGCTCTTCCGTGGGCAGGCGCGAAATGTCGCGGCCGAAGAACGCGACCGCGCCGGCGTCGAGCGACAGCGCGCCGGTGATGAGGCCGAGGATCGTCGTCTTGCCCGCCCCGTTCGGCCCCAGCACGCCGACCGCCTCGTTCGGCGCGACGACGAGATCGAGCTCGGTGGCGATGCGAATGGCGCGAAACGCCTTCGAGACTTGTCTCAGCTCCAGCGCGGGGATCATGAACAACCAGCGATTTGAGGAGGCGGCGGGCGCGGCGCCCGCCGCCTCATTGCGTCAATAGGCGATCGGCTCGAACTTCTTGACCGTCTTGATGTCGGGATAGGCCGAGTTGTTGGCGATCAGGATGTCGTATTTGAAATCCTTGCCCTTGACCCATTGCCCACCGACCAGCGGGGTCGCAGACACGTTGTTGATCGGCCCGGTCTTGAAGTTCACCGGCCCCACGATCGACTGATAGTTGGTCGCCGCCATCGCCTCGACGATTGACTTGGGGTCTTCCAGATTCTTCGTCCGCTTCAGGATGTCGAGCGCGACTTCGAGCAGCGCATGTTTGAAGCCGATCGGCTGCACCCATTGTTTGGCCGTCGATTTGGTGAAGGCCGCGCAGAGCTCCGCCGCCGATTGCCCCGTCAGGCCCGACTTGAAGGGATGGTTGGGCGACCACCATTCTTCCGAGGACAGCCCGATGCCGCGGTCGCCGATCGCCTCGATAGAGGCCGGGAACAAGAGCGCCTTGGCGATGGTGGCGGCCTTGGGCTTATAGCCCTGCTGCGCGCACTGCGCCCAGAAGGTGGCGAAATCGGGCGGCAGGAACACGCCCGTGACGATGTCGCAATTGGCCGCCTTCAGCTTGGCGATCTGCGCCGAAAAATCGTTCGACAGCGGCGTGAACAGACCCATATCGGTATATTTGAAGCCGGCCTTGAGGAAGCCCGGCGGCAGGCCGTGCGCCATGTCCGAAAGAGCCACGCCGTCGGGATCGTTCGACCACACGCCGCCGACCTGTTTGTTGGTCTCAATCGAACTCCACAGCCCGGTGAAGGTGGTGACGACCTGATCGGCGCCCCAGAAGAAATGGTAGGTCCAATCGAAGCCTTTGCCCGGCTGGCCGCCGCGTCCGAAGAACCAGGGTTGCCACGGCGTGTCGGTCGACAGGCACGGCACGCCGTTGAGTTCGCACTGATCGGCGACCGGCAGAGTGGTGTCCGACGTCGAGGACGCCAGCATCAGATCGACCTTGTCCTTGGTGATCAGTTCGGCCGCCAGTTCCGCCGCGCGGCTGGGGTTCGACTGGCTGTCGCGCACGAGAATTTCGACCGGAACCTTCTTGCCGCCGATGTCCAGACCGGCGCCGATGGTCTTGCGGATCTCGTCGACGATGAAACCGTCGGCCGAACCGAAGGCGGCGATCGGCCCGGTTTCCGGGCTGATGAAGCCGAGCTTGATTGTCTTGGCCGCATAGGCGCGCCCGATGTAGGCCGGCGCCGCCACGGCGACGCCCAGGCCCTGAACCACGCGTCGGCGCGTTACGCCCGCAACGCCCTTGTCGATTGCCATGTCTTCTCCCTCCCTGTTGTCGTCTCGTTCGCCGCCAATGCGGCCATCTACCCCAAGTCAGCGCCTAGTCCCGCCCCGCCGCCGCCAGCCGCGGCGAGGCGAGCAAAATCTCCATCGTGCGGCGCAGATGCGCCTCGATCCGCTTGCACGCCGTCGCCGCGTCGCGCGCCAGGCAGGCGTCGAGCAGCCCCTTGTGCTCGGCGTCGACGTCGCGCCCCGGGCGGGCGATTTTCGACAGGTTGCGATAGCGCTCGCTCTGCGCATAAAGCATTTCGCGGATCGTCAGCGTCCATCGGCTGTCGCAGGCCGAGGCGAGCGCCGCGTGAAAGGCGTTGTGGGCGGTCGACCAGGCCGGGCTCAGCTGCTTGCGGGCGCCCTCGCTGATCGGCAGACGATGCAGCCGGTGGTAGGCCGCCAGAATATTGGCCTCCCACTCGACGTCGCCGTGCGCGATCGCCGAGCGCAAGCAGAGCTGCTCGATGGCGATGCGCGTACTTGTGAGATCGATCAACTCCTGCGCCGAGATCGCGGCGACGGTGAAGCCCTTCTGCGCCGTCGCCACCGCCATGCGCTCGGCGGCGAGCCGCGACAGCGCCTCGCGCACCGCGCCGGGGCTGAAATCGAACTCCGCCGCCGCGTCGCTGATCTTGATCTTCGCGCCCGGCTCCAGTCGACAGGACAGAATCGCCTCGCGCAACGCGGCATAGGCCGCGTCTGTCTGTGTTCCGGCCCCGGTCTGAGCGAGAGGATTGTCCATGTTTGCAAATTGCAGGCGAAAATCTAGAAAAGCAAGAAAAATATTTTTATCGTTGACACGCGTTCCGGCCCGCCGCTAGTCTGGCCGCATATTTCGCCGCAATCCACCACGCGGCGACAGCAGAGGAAGCGCGGACGTGAGGTTCACCCGTTTCGAACATAATGGCGTCGGCCTGGCCGTCGAGCATAACGGCGCCTGGCGCGGCCTGCGCGAAGGCGACCCGAATTTTCCCGGGCCTTTGAGCGCGCTGGTCGCCAAGGGCGCCAAGGCGCTGCGCGAGGCGGGCGAGCGTCTCGCCGCCGGCCCGGCGGTTGACTTGGACAAGGTCAAGGTGCTGCCGCCCTTCCCCACGCCGCCAAAAATCATCTGCGTCGGCCTCAACTATCGCGACCATTCCGCGGAATCGGGCTTCAAGCAACCCGACTACCCGACGCTGTTCACCCGCTTCGCGACTTCGCTGGTGGGTCACAACGCGCCGGTGGTGCGGCCGAAAGTGTCCGACAAATTCGACTACGAGGGCGAATTGGTCGCCGTGATCGGCCATGGCGGGCGTCATATCAGCCATGACCGCGCGCTCGATCACGTCGCCGGCTATTCGATCTTCAACGACGTCTCGGTGCGCGATTATCAGTTCAAGTCGCCGCAATGGACGGTGGGCAAGAATTTCGA
Source organism: Hyphomicrobiales bacterium (assembly GCA_025358745.1). Lineage (GTDB taxonomy): Bacteria > Pseudomonadota > Alphaproteobacteria > Rhizobiales > Beijerinckiaceae > Roseiarcus. The sequence continues at coordinate 6,031 of JANYIH010000291.1, forward strand.
CGGCACCGGCCCGTTCGGCCCCGTGTTCGTCACGGCGGACGAATTGCCCGCCGGCGCCAAGGGCCTGCGCCTCCAGACGCGGCTCAACGGTCAGGTCATGCAGGACGCCAACACTGACGACATGGTGTTCGACATCGCCACACTGATCGTCACCATCAGCGAGGCGATCACGCTGGAGAGCGGCGACGTCATCGTCACCGGCACGCCGTCGGGCGTCGGTCAGTCGCGCAAGCCGCCCGTTTTCATGAAGGCGGGCGATCGTGTAGAAGTCGAGATCGAAAAGATCGGCATATTGTCCAATCCAGTCGTCGACGAATAGGGAGGACGCCATGACCGCCATCCAAGGCTATGTGAAGCCCAGCCGCCGCCCCGGCGAGCTTGGCGTCCATTCGCTCGACCATTTCCACTTCAACGTGCCCGACCTCGCCGTCGCGCAGAAATTCTACGGCGAGTTCGGCCTCGACATGCAGAGCGTGCGCGACCGGCTGGAGATGCGCACCTTCGGCGCGCCCCAGCTCTGGGGCACGATCGGCGAGGGCCCGCGCAAGAAGCTCGGCCACCTCTCCTTCGGCGCCTTTGAGGACGACATCGACGGTTTCGCCCATCGCCTGCAATCCATGGGGATCGCACGCCTCGATCCGCCGCCCGGCGTCGATTCGAACGGCCTGTGGTTCCACGATCACGACGGCACGCCGGTTGAGATCAAGGCCGCAACGAAAACCTCGCCCGACGACAAATCGGTCTTCTCTCAACCCAGCGTCGGCCCGCGCATGCGCGGCGCCCCCTCCTGCTCGCAGGTCAAGCGCACCTTTCCGCGCCGCCTCGCGCATGTCCTGATCTTCACCCGCGATGTCTCGAAGGCGATCGAGTTTTACACCCGCGTGTTAGGGCTGCGTCTTTCAGACCGCTCCGGCGACAATATCGCATTCTTGCACGGCATCCACGGCAGCGACCATCACATGGTCGCCTTCGCCCGCTCGAACGCGCCCGGCCATCATCATTTCAGCTGGGACGTCGGCAGCGTCGACGAAATCGGCGCCGGCGCGATGTATATGCTGGGCAAGGGTTTCGCCAAGGGATGGGGCCTGGGGCGCCATGTGCTGGGCTCGAATTTCTTCCACTACGTGCAAGACCCCTGGGGCAGCTTTTGCGAATATTCCGCCGACATCGACTATGTGCCGGTCGATTACGACTGGCCAAGCGACGACCACCCGCCCGAGGATTCGTTCTACGTCTGGGGGCCGAACGTGCCGGCCGACTTCGTCCACAACTACGAGGCTTAAGCCGCCGCGGTTATTTCGGCTGAGACGCCGGGCGGCGCGACCTCATTGGGATCGTGAGTAATTGGTGCGGACTTCTCGATCCGTGGATCAGCGTCGCGGAAAAACGGGATTGTGCTCACAGCGCAACCGCGTGGAGGCCTCGCCCGGAATCGAACCGGGGTGCAAGGATTTGCAGTCCTCTGCGTAGCCACTCCGCCACGAGGCCCTCGCCGGCGTCGCCGTCGGCGCGCGGCCTATAGCGCGAGTTCTCCGCAAAGAGCAAGCCGGCCTGACTGGCGGGCGCGCGCAAACTTCGCTACGGCTGCGCTCTCTTCCACGCTTCAGCCGCGAGCCATGACCGAGCCTGACCCCACCCCCGCCGCGCCCAGCGACCGCCGCTCGGTCGTGCTTGTCGGCATGATGGGCGCGGGCAAGACTTCGGTCGGCAAACGCCTCGCCGCCCGCCTCGGCCTGCCCTTCGTCGACGCCGACGATGAGATCGAAGCGGGCGCGCGCATGACGATCCCCGAGATTTTCGAGAAATTCGGCGAGGCCTATTTTCGCGACGGCGAACGGCGCGTGATCGCCCGCGTGCTGGCGGCGGGGCCCTGCGTGCTCTCCACCGGCGGGGGCGCCTTCATGAACGCTTCGACGCGCGAGAACATCGCCCGCTCCGGCGTGTCGATCTGGCTCAAGCCCGATTTCGACGTGTTGCTGCGCCGTGTGCGGAAACGCTCCAACCGGCCGCTGTTGCAGACCCCCGATCCCGAGGGCACTTTGCGTCGCCTGCTTGACGAACGCAGCCCGACCTATGCGCTGGCCGACATCACCATCGAATCGCAGGACGGCCCGCACGAAGTGGTGGTGGAGCGGATCGTCGCCGCGCTCGAACAACGCGGCGCCAAGACGCCCGAGCGCGGGGCGCGCCGGGTCCGCGTCGATCTCGGCCAGCGCGCCTATGACATCGAAATCGGCGAGGATCTGATCGCGAGCGCCGGCCCACGGATCGCCGCGCTGTTTCCCAAAGCTCGCGCGGCCATTGTCACCGACGAGAACGTCGCCGCGCATTGGCTCAAGCCGTTGCAGGCGAGCCTCGCCTCGGCGCGAATCGACTCTTCGGCAATTGTCTGCCCGCCCGGCGAGACCACCAAAAGCTACGCCCAGTTCGCCCGCGTCTCCGACGCGCTGATCGGCGCCCGGATCGAGCGGCGCGACGTCGTGATCGCGCTCGGCGGCGGCGTGATCGGCGATCTCGCGGGCTTTGCGGCGGCGACGCTGCGGCGCGGCGTGGATTACGTGCAGATCCCGACCAGCCTGCTGGCGCAAGTCGATTCCAGCGTCGGCGGCAAGACCGCGATCAACTCCCCGCTCGGCAAGAACCTGATCGGCGCCTTCCACCAGCCTCGCCTCGTGCTGGCGGACGCCGGCGCGCTCGGCACCCTGCCGACACGCGAATTCCGCGCCGGCTATGCGGAAATGGCGAAATACGGCCTGATCGACGACCGCGACTTCTTCGAATGGCTGGAGGCGAACTGGCGCGAAGTGTTCGCCGGCGGTCCCGCGCGGGCGCAAGCCATCGCCGTAAGTTGCGCGGCCAAGGCGCGCGTGGTGGCGTCCGACGAGACCGAACAGGGCGCGCGCGCGCTGCTCAATCTCGGCCACACATTCGGCCACGCCCTGGAGGCGCTGGCGCATTACGATCCCGCCATCCTCGTGCATGGCGAGGGCGTCGCGGTCGGCATGGCCTGCGCGTTCCGGTTCTCTCAGGCGCTCGGCGTCTGCCCGGGTCAGGACGTGGTGCGGATCGAGCGCCATCTCCAGGCGGTCGGGCTGCCGACGCGCATCCGCGACATCCCAAGCCTGCGGGTCGACCCCGCCGCGATGCTGGAAGCGATGCGGCAGGACAAGAAGGTCGAGCGCGGCCGGTTGACGTTCATTTTGGCGCGCGGCATCGGCCAGAGCTACATCGCCAGGGACGTGCCCGAGATGGAGGCGCTGCGGTTTCTCGAACGGGAACTGGCGGGGTGAGTCGGCGTTCGGACGTGAGCTTCGGCGGGCGCGCCCGGGACGCCACAGGCGGCCGGGCGGGTCCGTCGAAGCTCATGTCAGACCAAAGGCCGGCTCGCGACGGCCGGGTCACCGCGAAGCGGCCGCAGCGAAGCGGAGGAGCGCGCTCTTCGCGCGCTTGAGGCGGACGGCGCGAGCTGGCCCTGCCGCGCCCGCCTTGCCGTTCCCGCCCCCGCGCCTTAGATGATCGAGAGCGGCGCTTCGTCGCGAGCGCCCCACAAGACATGTCCCGCAAAATCCCCAGCAAGCCCGCCTCGCCCTCCCGCGCGCAAGTGCTCGCCTATCTCGAAGGCGGCTCCTCCCCGACCGGCGTCAAACCCTCGCCCCGCGTCACCAAGCGCGAACTCGCCCGCGCCTTCCGCGTCAAGGGCGAGGCCAGGGGCGAACTGAAGACGCTGATCCGCGGACTGGAATCGGAGGGCGCCGTCAAACGCGGGCGCAAAGTCCTCTCGCCTCAGGGGCGCCTGCCCGCGATGCTGGTCGCCGACATCGTCGAGCGCTCAGCCGACGGCGCCTTCATCGCCACGCCCGCCGAGGGCGGCGCGCAAACGCGCATCCTCATCCGTCCGCCGCGCGTCAGACGCGACCGCGCGCCGACCCCCGCGCTCGGCGCCCGCGCGTTGATGCGCGTCGCCTATGACGAGGCGAGCGGAAGCTACCACGGCCGGATCGTGAAAATCCTCGACAAGGGCGCGGGGCGCCCGCTCGGCGTGTTTTTCGCGCTGGAGACCGGCGGCGGGCGCGTCCAGGGCATCGAAAAGCGCGCGGCGGGACGCGACTATTTCGTCGCCCCCGGCCTCGAAAACGGCGCGCGCGATGGCGAACTGGTGGCGCTCGCGCCTTTGAGCGGGCGCAGCAACGGCGCGCCGGCCGCGCGCGTGTTGGAGCGGCTGGGGCCGGTCGACACCGAGCGGGCGATCAGCCGCATTGCGATTGCCGTACACGGCCTGCCCGACGCCTTTTCCGACGCCGCGCTCGCCGAGGCCAAGGTCGCCCGGCCGGCGACCATGGCGCATCGCGAGGACTGGCGCGATCTGCCGCTCGTCACCATCGATCCCGCCGACGCCAAGGACCACGACGACGCCGTCCACGCCGAGGCGCTGCCCGACGGCGGCTTCCTCGTCACCGTCGCCATCGCCGACGTGGCCTATTACGTCAAAGCCGGCTCCGCGCTCGACCGCGAGGCCTTGGAGCGCGGCAATTCCGTCTATTTTCCCGACCGGGTCGTGCCGATGCTGCCCGAGCGCATCTCCAACGATCTGTGCTCGCTGCGGCCGAACGAGGATAGACCGGCGCTGGCGGTGCGCCTCTACATCGGCGCCGACGGCGCCAAGACGCGCCATACCTTCCACCGCATCATGATGCGCTCGGCGGCCAGGCTCGCTTACGAACAGGCGCAGGCCGCTATCGACGGCCGCCCGGATGAAACCACTGCGCCTTTGCTCGAACCGGTGTTGCGCCCGCTGTGGGCCGCCCACCGCGCGGTGAAGCTGGAGCGCGACGTTCGCGATCCGCTCGATCTCGACCTGCCCGAGCGCAAGCTGGTGCTCGACGCGGAAGGTCGGCTGAAGGACGTGCGCTGGCCCGAGCGGCTCGACGCGCATCGGCTGATCGAGGAATTCATGATTCTCGCCAATGTCGCCGCCGCCGAGACGCTGGAGGCTGCGCAATCGCCGCTGATCTATCGCGCCCACGACGCGCCGAGCGTCGAAAAGCTCGGCAACCTGGGCGAGTTCCTGAGCACACTCGGCGTCAAGCTGGCCAAATCCGAGCGGCTGCGGCCAAGCCATTTCAACAATGTGCTGACCAAGGTGAAAGGCGCCCCCCACGAGCCGCTGGTCAACGAGGTCGTGCTGCGCGCGCAATCCCAGGCCGAATACACGCATGAGAATTACGGCCATTTCGGCCTCAATCTGCGCCGCTACGCCCATTTCACGTCGCCGATCCGCCGCTACGCCGATCTCATCGTGCACCGCGCGTTGATCCGCGCGCTCAAACTCGGGCCTGACGGTCTGAGCGACGCCGGCGCGGCCTCGCTCGCCGATGTCGCGCAGCGCATTTCGGCCGCCGAGCGCCGCGCCATGGCGGCCGAACGCGAGACCGCCGACCGGCTGGTCGCGACCTATCTTTCCCACCACATTGGCGCGCGTTTCCGCGCCCGCATCGCCGGCGTCACCAAGGTCGGGCTGTTCGTGAAGCTCGCCGACACCGGCGCCGACGGCTTCATTCCCGCCGCCTCGCTGGGCGCCGACTATTTCCGCTTCGACGAACCGTCGCGCGCTTTGATCGGCACGCGGACGGGCGAGACATTCCGGCTTGGCGACAGCGTGGAAGTCAAACTGCTGGAGGCGGCGCCCTTCGCCGGGGCGCTGCGATTTGAGATGCTGTCGCGCGGCGAGCGCGCCAGCCGTGGCCAAAAGAAGAAGCGCAAATGACCGATCTGCCCCTCACGCTCGAAGAACGCCGGCCGCTCGGCCGTTCGCTGCGACGCGGCCTGAGGGGCCGGTGCCCCGCCTGCGGCAAGGGCGCGCTGTTTCGCGCCTATCTCAAGGTGGTCGATCATTGCCAGGCTTGCGGCGAGGATCTGTCGCACCAGCGCGCCGACGACGCGCCGGCCTATTTCACCATCGCCATCGTCGGCCATTTCATCGTCGCCGGCGTGCTGGCGAGCGAGTGGATCGCGCCGGATTCGCCGTTCTGGATTCCCGCGCTGATCTGGTCCGCGCTCGCGCTCGCCTCCAGCCTGATTTTGCTGCCGCGCATCAAGGGGCTGCTGATCGGACTGCAATGGGCCAACCGGATGCACGGTTTCGGCGGCGTGGAAAAGGCGCTTTAGCCCCTTGGCGCGCAATCCCTATTACGACGGCCCCGTTTCCGATCATTTCGACGGGGAGCGCTTCTTCTATCCCGGCGGCCCGCCTGACAAATCGCTCGGCGAGCTGTTTCGCATGATCCGCGACGCGCGGCGCGAGCGCGAACCCTGGCCGGTGGACCCGCCGACCCTGCGCTGCCCGCCGCCTCCCGATAGGGTCGAAGGGTTGCGCGTCAGCCTGATCGGCCACTCGACCTTTCTCGTGCAGACGCAGGGCCTTAACCTGCTTACCGATCCGGTCTGGTCCGAGCGCGCTGGCCCGTGGGGTTGGCTTGGGCCGAAACGCGCGACGCCGCCGGCGCTGGAGATCGACGCGCTGCCGCCGCTCGACGCGATCCTGCTGACCCACAACCACTACGACCACATGGATCTCGCCACGCTCGCGCTGCTGGCGAAAGCCCGCCCCTGCCCGGTCTGGACGCCGCTCGGCAACGATACGATCCTGCGCCGGCATGATCGCGCCATCGATGCGCGCGCCTTGGACTGGGGCCAGTCGGCGCAAGTCGGCGCGCTGTGGGTGACGCTGGAGCCTTCGCTGCACTGGTCGGCGCGCGGGCGCAACGATCGCCGCATGGCTTTGTGGGGCTCGTTCGTCGTCGCCGGCGCGGCGGGAACTATCTTCTACGCCGGCGACACCGGCTACGGCGACGGCTCGCTGTTTCCCGAGATCGCGGCGCGACACGGCAAGGTGCGGCTGGCGCTGCTCCCTATCGGCGCCTATGCCCCGCGCTGGTTCATGCGCGAGCAGCATTGCGACCCGGAGGAGGCGCTGGCGATCTTCGCCGCGCTCAACGCCGAACAGGCGATCGCCTGCCACTGGGGCGCCTTCCGCCTCACCAGCGAGCCCTATCACGAGCCGCCGCGTCGGCTGGCGGAGGCGCTCGCCCGGGCGGGAATCCCTGCGGAGAGGTTCGTCGCGCCGCCGCCGGGGGGTGTGGTGGAACTGGGTTAAGCGCGCAGCAACTGCGAGAACGTCCTGGCGAATGTGTGCGCGTCGCCGGGCCAGCGCGCCGACACGTAATTGCCATCCCGCACAACAAAGGCCGGCGTGTCGTCGGTCGCCGAATCGCGCGCCACGCCCAATGTCTTGCGGCGGAAATGGGGATCGGCGGCGGGCACGTCGAGAAAATCCTCGGGGTCAGCCAGATTGCGGGTGACTTCCTGCTGCACCGACATGTAGCCCGGCGGCTCGCCCGGCGCCTCCAGATAGGTGCGGTAATAATTGGGGTCCCAGAAGCGGCTAAGGCGAGCGAGACCGGCGGCAGTCCGCTCCTGCTTCCACGTCAGCGCGGTCGTCTTGCGGCCGTAGAGCGCCGAGCGACCGTCCGCGCGCTTGCTGCGCGCGGCGAGCAGCACGCCATGGCAAATGGCGGCCACGGGCTTGTCGGCGGCGAAAAACTCGCCGACGAGTCGCTGCAAGATTTCGCTCTCCAGATATTGCCGCATCCCCCGCGCGCAATGGCCGCCGCCGAGCAGCAGGCCGTCGAATTCGCTCGCCCGCGTGTCCGCCCAGGCCAGCGGCGAAAGGTAGGCCGGGGTTTTTATCATGCCGGCGTAGGCCCGCCGCGCATCGCCGTTGGCCCGCAGGATCAGCCCGATCAGCCTGATATTTCCGATCATCGGGATCTGGCTCCAGGGATCGAGGCCGCGCCCCGAGATCATGAGGGGATCGCATTGCGCCGGCTTGCCGTCGGGCGTCGAAAAGCTCACCTGATGGCCCTGGTTGGCGAGCGTCAACCAACTGACGGCGACCTCCGAGGGATCGAAGTCGAGACTTGGTTGAGGGATGAGGACGCGCGCCATAATCTCGCCTTTCGCCTGGGACTGACAAGGCGCAGGTTACAGAGAGATATGGCGAAATGCACGACGCCCCGCGCGCGTCGGGCTCAGCTTGCGTCGCCGAGCCCAAGCAACGCCGCCATTGCGGCCTGCTTTTGCTCCCACGGCGCAAAAATATGATCGTGCCGCGCGCCGGCCACCACGTTGCAGGCGATCCCGGCTTGCGCCAGCGCGGCGGAAAAAGCCGCAGTGAAGCCGACGGCGTCGAGCGAGGAATTCACCGTCATCGTGATCCAGGCCGCGCGCATCGCGATTCTCAGCCCCGCCGCTTCCGCGGCGGCGAGATCGACATAAAGCGTCAGCCCTTCCGCTTCGCGGAAGCTTCCAATCAAAGCTTGCGCCGGCACCGTTTCGGGTATCGAAAGGTCGTCCAACGCGACGATGGCGACCGGTCGCGGATGTAGTTGCGGCGAGGCTTCCGCGAGAAGCTGCGCGAGGTCGCGCATCATCCCAGCTTCTTCAAAAAACCGCCAAGTCGCAGCAACCCGTCCGGCCACGGCCCATGGCCTGAATCGGCATCGATCCGGCCGGATTCGCCGGCATCGACGAAATCGGCCCCCCAGTCGCTCGCCAGCGCCAGCGATCGCCGGTGCGACGAATACGGATCGGTGCGGCTGGCCACCAGCACCGACGGCCACGGCAGCCGTTCCCGCGGCGCCTGCGGCCACGCGCCGCCGTCGAGCGTCTTCAGCGTCTCGTCGTCGGGCGGCCCGACGAGGAATGCGCCGCGGCAATTGGCGCCTTTAAGCGACGGCGCCGCCATCGCGGCGACAATGGCGCCGGTGGAATAGCCGATCAGCAGCGTAGGACGCGCCGCCTCATTGACGGCGGCGATCAGCGCGGCGGCCGTCGCCAGCGGATCGAGGACGGGCAGGAGCTTCGCCGTCGAGAGTTTCGCGCTCCACCGGGCGATCCAGTGATCGGAAGAGAGAACGCCGGCTTCGGGAATGAAAATGAGATCAAGATCGGAAATGCGCATGGCGCTTCATAGCCCATTTTGTCGCCGCTCGCAGCCGCCGCGAGGCGGGGCAATTCGTCATTTCCCGTTTACAAACGCCGCATTCGCCGCTTGTATGGCGTGAGCGGAAGGGTGCGCCCTTCCCGAGCCGGAGGGGTTTTGCATGCAATCCATCAAAGTTTTGGCCGCAGCCGCGCTTGCGCTTGGACTCGGGAGCGCCAGCGCCGCCGCGAAGGACTGGAAAACGGTCGTGATCGGCATGGAGGGCGCCTACGAGCCCTACAACCTGACCGACCCGAGCGGAAAAATCGTCGGCTTCGAACCCGACGTGGCGATGGACGCGTGCGCGCGCATGAAGGTCGAGTGCAAGATCATCGCGCAGGATTGGGACGGCATGATCCCCGGCCTCAACGCCGGCAAGTTCGACGTCATCATGGACGGCATGTCGATCACCGACGAGCGCAAGAAGCAGATCGACTTCAGCGTTCCCTACGCCGCCGTGCCCGCCGCCTTCGCCGCCGCCAAATCCGGCCCGCTCGCCAAGATGCCGGACGCCGGCAAGCTCATCAACTTCGACAAGGACAAGGCCGCCGGCGACGCCGTGATCAAGAGCCTGCGCGAGGCGCTGAAGGGCAAGACCATCGGCGTGCAGGTCTCCACCATCCACGCCACCTTCCTCACCAACCATTTCAAGGACGTCGCCACCATCAAGGAGTACAAGACCACCGACGAGCGCGACCTCGACCTGAAAAGTGGGCGCATCGACATCGAACTCGACGACCAGACCGTGATCGCGGCGATGCTGGCCAAACCCGACGCGGCCGATTTCGCGGCGGTCGGCCCGCAACTGAACGGCGGCGATTTCGGCGTCGGCGTCGGCATGGGGATTCGCAAGGCGGACGCAGACCTGACCGCGAAGTTCAACGAGGCGCTGAAGGCCGCCTTCGCAGACGGATCGATCCCGAAATATTCGATGAAGTGGTTCAAGATCGACACCTCGCCTTGATCTGAGCCCTCGGTGAGTCCGCTCGAAGCGCTTGGGCTCGGCCCCCGAGGATGGGGGCCGGCGCTGCTGGAAGGCGCCCTCATGACGCTGCTGGTCGCCACCGTCGCGCTGCTGATCGGCGCGGCGATTGGCGCGGCGGTGGCGACTGCAAAGCTCTCCGGCGCGCGCCTGCTCGCGGCGGTGGGCGACGCCTACGCCGCGATCTTTCGCGGCGTGCCGGAATTGCTGATCATCTATTTCATCTATTTCGGTTCGTCCGGTTTGCTGACAAGCCTCGGCCATTCCCTGGGCCGCGAGGGCTTTCTCGGCGTGCCCCCCTTCTTCGCCGGCGCGCTCGCGGTCGGCGCGATCTCGGGGGCCTATCAGGCCGAATTGTTCCGCGGCGCTTTTCTCGCCATTCCCCGAGGCGAGTTGGAGGCAGCGCGCGCGTGCGGCATGGGGCCTTGGTTGATGTTCCGCCGCATCGTCGCGCCGCAGGTCATCGCTTTCGCTTTGCCTGGCCTCAACAATCTCTGGCAGGTGGCGTTGAAGGATTCCTCGCTGATCTCCGTCACCGGCCTGACCGAGTTGATGCGGGTCAGTCAGGTGGCGTCTGGTTCGACGCGCCAGCCCTTCACCTTCTACCTCGCCGGCGGCGCGCTGTATCTGATCCTGACTTTGTTCTCCAACCGCCTGTTCGAGACGGCGGAACGGCGCGCCGAACGCGGCCGTCGGCGGCGGGGGACATAGATGGACCCCGCCTTTATCGCCGGCACCTTTTGGCGCCTGATGTCAGCGCTGCCGCTCACGTTGGAGGTCTGGGCGCTTTCGGTCGCGCTCGGCGGCCTCGTCGCGCTTGGCGTGACGGCGGCGCGGGTCAGCGGCGTCGCGCCGCTTGAAGCCTTCGCGCGCGCCTATGTCTTCGTGTTTCGCGGCACGCCGCTGCTGGTGCAATTGTTCGTCATCTATTACGGCCTGCCCAGCGTCGGCATAGAATTCACGCCGGTGACGGCGGGCATCCTCGCGCTGAGCTTGAATGCCGGCGCGTATCTGTCGGAGAGCTTGCGCGGCGCCATCGGCTCGGTTAGCAAGGGCCAGTGGGCGGCCAGCTACAGCCTCGGCCTCGGCTACTGGCGCACGCTGTACCACGTGATCTTGCCGCAGGCGCTGCGCATCGCCGTGCCGTCGATGAGCAATACGCTGATCAGCTTGATCAAGGATACCTCGCTGGTGTCGGTCATCACGCTGACCGAGCTGATGCTGTCGACCAAGGAAGTCATCGCCACCACCTTCCGGCCGCTGCCGCTGTACCTGGCCGCCGCCGCGATTTACTGGATGCTCAGCCTGGCCTTCGAGGCCGTCCAGCGCCGCGCCGAACGCCGCCTTAATCGGGCTTGAAC
>JANYIH010000298.1 GCA_025358745.1 Hyphomicrobiales bacterium
ATCAGGCGCACGCCCTGCCCCCGCGGCGCGATCAGCGCGAGCTCGACCGGCGCCGCGCCGACCGCGACCTCGCCGCACGCGGCGCCGAAACGCCATGCGATTCGCGCGCCGGCAGGCGCGGCGTGCGGTCCGACCAGACGAACCTCGGCCGCGAAGCTCTCGCCCTCGGCGAGGCTCGTGCGGGCCACGCGAGCGATCGCCAGCCACGGCGTTTGCAGCGCGGCGAGCCGGTCGGCGAAGCGGCGCGGATGGTTGCGCGCGTCCATCAACCCATTGGCTTCCCATTGCACGTCGTTAAGCTCGGTGATGACATAGCCGGAGATTTCCGGGTTCCAGCGCAACGCCTCGATCTGGGCCTTCAGCGCGCGGAACTGAAACTCCTGCGCGGCGTCGACGAAGCTGTCGAGATCGCCAAAGACGCGCGCGAGGCCCGCGTCACGAAAGCGCGTCGCGACGCCGTGGGGATAGGCGGCGCCGAGGTTCCAATCATGGCCGCTCTCGAACCACCACGGCTCGGCGCCGTCGGGATCGAGAATGTCGCTGACGTGCGGCAGGCCCCAGACGCCGAACTCGGAGCAGACCAGCGGCTCGTCGCCGCGCGGCGCGGCGTCGCCATGCGGCGACCAGGCGAAGGCGGCGCGGCGCGCGAAGGCGTGCGCGGTTGCCTGAAACGCGGCGCTCTGGTGTGGGAAGCCGTTGTACCAGTGAAAATCCTCGATATCCGTCTTGAGGTGATAATTGCGCGGGAAGCAGGGGGAATTGTCGACCACCAGCGAGCCAGGAACGCGCGCCTTCGCTTCGTCGAACAACGCCGCCAGCCAAACCCGGTCATCGGGATTGTCATCGAGATCGATGCCCCAGCCTTCGTTGAACAGCGTCCAGATGCAGAGGGAGGCGTGATGCGCGTGTTCGACCACGCTGCGCTCGAACACCCGTCGCACCGACCCGCGGGCGCGCGGCGTGAGGTATTCGCAATAGGGCATGTCCAACCAGACAACGAGCCCGAGTCGGTCGGCAGTATCGAAATAGAGATTGTCGGGAATCTTGACGTGACAGCGCAGCGTGTTGAGCCCCATCGCCCTGGCGTTGCGGAAGCGCTGCTCCAGGAATTCGGGATGGGGCGGCCTGCAGTCTTGCTCGGGATGCCAGTCCTGATCGAGCGCGCCGAACATCTGGAACGGCTCGCCGTTGAGATGGAGCCGCCCTTCGCGCGCCTCGAATCGACGAAACCCAATCGTGCGCCAAAGCGCGTCGACGGCGACGCCGTCAACCAGAAGCGCCGCTTCGATCTCATAGAGGTTCGGCGCGTCCGGTCCCCAGAGCGCGACGCCCTCCGCAACTAGCTCGCCTTCAAACGCGCCGACGGTCAGCGCGGCTAGCGCCTGCCCCGCCACCGCGCCGTCGCGCCGCAGCGTGAGGCGCAACGCAGCCCCGTCCGGCGCACGCGACAACGCGCCGCGCGCAATGACGCGGCCGCGACTTCCCTCGCACAACGTTTGGATCGCGAGTTCGGCGATATGCTGGAGAGGACGCGCCTCCAGCCGCGCCGGTTTCCAGACGCCCCCTTGCAGCCCATACCAATCCTGTTTGGCGGCCAGCGTCTCGCCCAACGCCGCCGCCCCGAGCCCTGCCTCGTCGGGCAGAACCGCGTCGACGCCGAGCCGGAATTCCGTTTTGCCCGCGAGCGCCTCTGTGAGGTCGACGTCTATCGTCGTCCAGCCGTCTCCGTGCCGCGCGACGGGCTGTTCGTCGACGAGGACGGTTGTTTCGTGGAACACGCCTTCCATCACCAAATGGATCGCGCAACCACGCCAATCCGGGGGAATCGCCAGCCGCCGGCGATAGCGCCCCGTCCCGGCGGCATTGCGCAATTGCGGAAACTGGCTCTGCCAGATTCCCGGCGAACGGATGCAATGAGGTCCCTCGTCCAACGAGGCGGTCGGGCCATCGAAGGAAAACTCCCAGTCGCCGTCCAGCGACAGGCGCGCGCGGGTGGAAGCCGAAGCCGTCATCGCCGTTTCCCCTTCTTCAGCTTTCCGATAGACGCGGCTTGCATATTGCGGAAACCTGATACATTTGCGGCTCTGCCGTCAGCCGACGCCGGAAACAGACATGGCTCGCAATTTTCTGGTCATCGATCCCGAGGAGCGGGCGGACGTTCTGCGCGGGCTGTCCTCGCCGGTGCGCGTCAAGATTCTCAAACTTCTGCAACGCGGCGTCGGCATCAACGTCAACGATATCGCCAGCGCGATCGGCCAGCCGCAATCCACCGTTTCCTCCAACCTGCAAATCCTGGAGAGCGCCGGCCTGATCCGCACCGAGACGCAGAAGGGGCGCAAGGGCAACCAGAAAGTCTGCTTTTCGACCTTCGACGAAGTGCTGGTGATGTTCCGCGACGAAATCGCCGACGCCTCCGCCCATATGGTCGAGGTCGCGATGCCGATCGGCCTTTACACGAGTTGCGAGGTCAGCGCGCCCTGCGGCCTGTGCTCGCCGCAAGGGATCATCGGCCTGCTCGACGTGCCCGGCACGTTTCTCAATCCCGACCGCATGAACGCCGGGCTGATGTGGTTCACGCGCGGCTTCGTCGAATATCAGTTCCCCAACAACGCCCGGCTTGTCGGCAGAGGCGTGGTCGCGCTCGATTTCTCGATGGAGCTGTCGTCGGAAGTGCCCGGCACCTCGGCCGACTGGCCCTCCGACATCACGGTGGCGGTCAACGGCCGCGAAGTGGGCGCCTGGACCAGCCCCGGCGATTTTGGTGACCGGCGCGGCGTCTATACGCCCGATTGGTGGAAGCTGAAAGGCAGTCAATACGGCAAGCTGAAGAGTTGGCGCGTCACCCCCGACGGCGCCTTCATCGACGGCATGAAGGTTTCGCCCATCACGCTGCTCGATCTCGATCTGGCCAGTCATCATTCGATCCGCCTTCGCATCGAGGTCAAGCCGGACGCGCGCCATCCCGGCGGCGTCAATATTTTCGGGCGCGGCTTCGGCAATTACGATCAGGACATCGTCCTGCGCCTGACGACGGCGCCCTAAAGCGCCGCGCCGTCGGCGCCGAACAGATGCGTCTCCGCCTCGTTGAGGCCCAGCCCCACCTGCGCGCCGGGCAGGATGGCGAGATTGCCCTCGCCTTCGACCACCAACAATCCCGCCGGCGTCTCCACATGCACGAGCGTGGCGTTGCCGAGATGCTCGACGATGGCGACCGCGCCTCTCAGCGCCGCGCTCGGGTCGTCTGCCGGTAGGAGGTTCAGATGCTCCGGCCGCACGCCCAGTTCGATCTCGCCGCCCGCAGCGCCGG
>JANYIH010000183.1 GCA_025358745.1 Hyphomicrobiales bacterium
GCTCGCCGCGATCTTCGCGCCCGCCCGCGCTATTTGACGTTGGGAAAACGCTGCGCGATCGCGTTCAAGCTTTGCGCCAGCTTGATGTCGGTGTCGGTGATCTTGTGGCCGACGTCGTGGGTGCAGAACGAGAACGCGATCACGTTATAGGAGTTATGAAACTCCGGGTGATGGTTCATCATCTCGGCCTCGATGCCGACCAGCACGACATAGGCGATGGCGTCGCGGAACGTCTCGAACGCGAACGTCTTTTCGATGTTCTTGCCGTTGCGCTTCCAGCCCGTCGCGCCGCGCAGGGCGGTCTCGACTTCGGCGTCGCTGAGAATTTTGTGCTCGGTCATGGCTTTCGCTCCCTTCAGAGATGGCTTTCGAGTTCCCTGGCCGCTTCCGCCGCGCTGCGTTCGAGGTTGAACGCCTCGACGAAGCGACCGTTCCGGTCCATCAGATAGATCACCGAGGAATGGTCCATCGCGTAATCGCCGTTCTTGACCGGACCTTTGCGCGCATAGACCCGATAGGCCTTCTCGGCTTTTTCGATCTGCTCGGCCGAGCCCGACAGGCCGACGATGCGCGGGTCGAAGCTCGACACATAGTCGCCCATCGCCTTGGCCGTATCGCGCTCGGGATCGACGGTGACGAACAGCGCCTTGACGGGCTTGCCCGGCAGCTTGGCGAACACGTCGGAGATTTGCGCCAGATCGGTCGGGCAGATGTCGGGGCAATGGGTGTAGCCGAAATAGACCAGGAACGGATGGCCCAGCATGTCCTTGTCGGTCAGCGTCGCGCCGTCGGCGGTCTGCAACGCGAACGGCCCGCCGATCAGCGCCGTCCCATTGCGCGAGGGCGTGAGATAGGCCAGCAGCGCCGCCGCGATCAACACGGCTGCGGCGACGATGACGGAAAGGCGGGACAGTTTTGGCATGACGCTCCAGCGATCTGGGCGGCCTCCATAAACCGCTGCGCCCGCCCGCGCCAGTTTGCGCCATGGACAGCGCCTGCGCCGCCGCTACAGTGGGCTTATGGTGTTGCGGCAGTTCGAATATCTCGTAGCTTTGGCGCGCGAGCGGCATTTCGGCCGTGCGGCGGAAGCCTGCCATGTCACCCAGCCGACGCTGTCGGCGGCAATCCGTCAATTCGAGGAGGAGCTTGGCGCGCCGATCATCGAGCGCGGCCATCGCTTTCTCGGCCTGACGCCGCAGGGCAAACTGGCGCTGGAGCACGCCCAGCGCGTGCTGGCCGAAGTCGAGGATCTTCGTCGCGGCGTCGAGGCGCTCGACCACGGCCTTTCCGGCCGATTGCGGCTGGGCGTGATCCCGACCGCGTTGCCGATCGTCTCGCATCTGACGACCCCGTTCTTCGAGCGCTATCCCCGAGTCACCATCACCGTACTGTCGCGAACCAGCCAGGAGATTCAGCGCGGCGTCGAGAATTTCGAGCTCGACGCCGGCGTCACCTACCTCGATAACGAGCCGCTGGAGCGGGTGCGGGCGCGCCCGATCTACCACGAGGAATATCTGTTCCTCACGCCTATCGCCGGCCCCTACGCCGAGCGAAGCGCGATCTCCTGGCGCGAGGCGGCCGACGCGTCGCTCTGCCTGCTTACGCCCGACATGCAGAACCGCCGCATCCTCGACGGCATTTTCCGTTCGGTCGGGGCAACGCCAAAACCCTCGGTCGAGACCAATTCGATCTTTAACCTCGTCAGCCACGCCGCCTCCGGCCCATGGTCGGCGATCGTGCCGCGCCAGCTCCTGCAATTCTTCGGTCTGCCCGAGCGCACGCGCGCGCTGGAATTGGTCGAGCCGACCGCGCGGCGCAGTGTCGGCTTCATCGTCGCCGACCGTGATCCGCCCGATCCGATCGCCCGCAACCTGATGGAAATGCTGCTGCCGCCCGACATTGTCGGCGTCATCGTGCCGCCGCGTAAGGCAGTTCGATAGATTTTTCCTATCGATTGTTGCCTAGCATCAATTTGATAGAACCCTGCCGAATGTTTACTTATATCGCGCAAGTCAGCCCGGCGCAGGCACAAGTGCTATGGATCGGCCGGCGGAAGGCGACGCGATGACGAACTATGCGGCGTGGGATGCGGTGGAAGCCGCTGATCTGATCGAGGCCCGCAAGGCGTCGCCGGGCGCCATGCTGCCGATTCTGCACGCGTTGCAGAAACGCTTCGGCTATATCGACGACGCCGCCGTGCCCATCATCGCAGCCGCGCTCAATGTGTCGAAGGCCGAAACGGTTGGCGTGATCGGTTTCTACCATGACTTCCGCAAGACCCCGCCAGAGCGTCCGGTGCTGAAAATCTGCCGCGCCGAATCTTGCCAGGCGGCCGGTTGCGAATCCCTGGTCGCGCACCTCGAGGAACGTCACGGCCTCGTCGCCGATTCGCACAGCGGCGGCGCGTTCGAGGTCGAGACGATCTATTGCCTGGGCCATTGCGCCGCTTCGCCCGCCGCCATGCTCGACGGCGAACCGCTGGCCCGGCTGACCCCGCAATCGCTCGACGCGTTGATTGCAGGCGCCTGAGAATGACCATGAAGCTTTACATCTCCAAAGATTCCACCTCGCTCGCCGTCGGCGCCGAAAGGCTCGCGCGCGCCTTCACGCAAGCCGCGCAGCAGCGCGGCCTCACGATCGAGATCGTCCGCACGGGTTCGCGCGGCGCCTATTGGCTGGAGCCGATGGTCGAGATCGAGCGCGACGGCGTGCGCTTTGGCTATGGCCCGTTGTCGCCGCAGGACGCCGACGCGATCCTCGTCGGCGGCGATCACGCAAAAGCGCTCGGCCCGGTCGACGAGATCGACTGGCTGCGCCAGCAGCAGCGCCTGATCTATTCCCGCTGCGGCGTCACCGACCCGCTGTCACTCGCCGATTACGAGAAACACGGGGGCGGCAAGGGTCTGCGTCGCGCCATCGCCATCGGCGGCGCGGCGACGGTGAAGGAGGTGCTCGAGTCCGGCCTGCGCGGCCGCGGCGGCGCGGG
>JANYIH010000011.1 GCA_025358745.1 Hyphomicrobiales bacterium
CTAGACTTGTCACATCAGGCGTCACGAAAGGCGCCGATTTCCAGTGGGGAACGACGATCGCCCGAAAGCGCGCGGTGTGCTGGACGCTGGGGCGGATGCGGTAGCACCAGGTCCGCTCGTTCTGTCCGCGCGGCGCGGTGAAGGCGGTGCCCGAGAGCTGCTCGGCGTAGAGGCCGTAGGCGCATTTCTGCGGGCTGTTCTGGCCCTGCGGCAGCGCGCCCGGCAGCGCCTCGGTCTCGAAGTCGTTGCCGAAGCCGGGCATGTAGGCGACCGCATTGCGCGCCTCGATTCCGGCCGTGGAGAACATCGCGGTCATGGCGTCGACTCCTGTTAAAGCACCATGCGCAGCGAGGCCTCGATCCGGCCGCCGCAATAGGCGTCGCCATAGTCCCGGCGCGCCCGGGCGGCGAGTTCGGCCAAGGGCGGCAGCGCGGCGACCCGCTTCGTCAGCGCGGCCGTCACCGGCGCGGTCTCCACGAAAATCGCTTTGATCTGGGGGAAGCGGTCGGCCATGGTCGACCACAGCGTCGCCGTCACGATGTCGGCGACGCCGGGCGCCTGACCCCCGAGCAGGAAGCCGGAGCGCGACTTGAGACCGTGCCGGCGACCCGTCTCCTCCCATAGCGACATCCAGTTTTTCAGGCGCGGGACGAACGCCTCCCAGCGTTTTTGCGTCCACATCAGCCGGCCGCCGCCGAGCGTGAGGTCGTCGATCACGTCGTTGGCGTCGTTGACGACCTTCATGTTGAGGGCGCACAGGGAAGCCGCCTCGGGCAACAAGTTCAGCGTCTCACCGAGATAGAAGACGATCGCGGGCATTTGCGCGATCGCGAAATCAGCCTTTTTGTCGACAAGCAGGGGCGGCCCCATGAACGGGACGGGCCTTGGCCGCATCGGCCCGCTCATCAGCCGCGAGATGTCGGCGGCGCCGTGTTCGATCCACGTCTTGCCGGCATAGGCGAGCAGGGCGCGCACGAACTGACCGCGAAAAGGAATCGGCCAGTAATAAAGGTCATAATCCGACATCTCAGCTCTTTCCGCATCTAGCGCGCGTGTTCAGGCGATCTCCACCGGGCTCGTTGTCGGCGCGAGCATGAACCGCGCGAAGAAATCGCACAGCTCCTCGCGCGCGTCGAGCGGCAGCACATCGGCGACATGCTGATCCGGCCGCGCCACGATCAGGCAACCCCTGCGATCGATCCCGCGCAAGTCGAAAATGTCGGCCATGGGGTCGATGCAGAACATTTTCTCGTAGTCGCGCAAGCCCAGCTTGCCCTTGGCAGGCCACAGCAGGCCCGGCGCCGTCTCAAGCCGCAACGCGCGATGGCCGCTGGAAAAGACCGCGCGGACATCGATCAGCGAATCGACGTCTGCCCCGGCGGCGGTGAAACGCCGCAGCGGGGAGGCGTCCGCCACGGCGAGCCATTCGCACAAAGCGCGCAGCGGGGGGGACTCGAACTCCGCGAAGGCGATCAGGCGCCAGCGCCCGTCGGCGGCGAACGCCTCGCCAAGCTGCATCGGCTTGGCGTCGGCGAGCCGGATCACCGGCGCGGAATGCAGCCGCTCGCCGACGACAAAGCCTTTGGCGAGCGCCTGATGCGCGGCCTCGCCCGTGATCGCGGAGGGACTATAGCGCGTGACCGTGCCGGCGGTGTAGCGCCCGGCCTGGACAAAATAGCGCTGCAACTGCGCCGGCTCGACCGAATGCGCTGGCGCGCTGATCAGCGCCGCCCATTCGCGGTCAAAGTCGATCAGGTTCTGCGCGATGGCTTGTCGCTCGGCGGAATAGGTGGCGAGCAACGCGGGCGGGCTTTGCCCGCGCAATACGGCGGCAAGCTTCCAGCCGAGATTGAACGCGTCCTGCATCGACACGTTCATGCCCTGGCCCGCCTTGGGGCTGTGGGTGTGGCAGGCGTCGCCCGCGATGAACACCCGGGGGTGGGGGGCGCCGTCGTCGAAGCGTTCGCACAGGCGCTGGCCGATTTCGTACACCGACCACCATGCCGTCTCCATCACCTCGAAACGATAGGGCCGAAGGATGCGCTGGGTGGCGGCGATGAGATCGTCGAGCACGATCGCGCGCGTGGCCACCCGCTCGTCGGCGGCGAGCTTGTCCATCTCGACATAGACCCGCACGAGATAGCCGCCCTCGCGCGGAATGATCAGGATATTGCCTTCCCCGCTCGACTGGATCAGGCATTTGAGCCTGATGTCGGGAAAATCGGTGACGGCGAGCACGTCCATCACGCCCCAGGCCTGATTGGCCGAATCGCCCTTCAGCGTTAAGCCCAACGCCTGCCGCACGCCGCTGCGCGCTCCGTCGCAGCCCGCGACATAGCGCGCCTTGACGGTCTCCGCCCCGCCCGGCGCCTCTAGCCGCACCGTGATGGGATAGGCGCCCTCGCCGACATCAAGCCCAGCGAAGCGCCTGTCGTAATCGGGCACGAGCCTTCGCGGCGAGCGGCGCATGAGTTCGAGGTAGAAATCGTGCACGCGCGCCTGATTGAGAATCACGTGGGGGTAGGGCGAGAGGCCGTCCTCCACATCCTGCACGCGGCCGCTGCGCGCGATGCGTCCCGGCGCGGCGGGGTCCGGCTTCCAGAACGCCGTCTCGTTGACCCAGTAGGCCTCGCGTTCGACCCGTTCGCGGAAACCGAACGCCTCGAACATCTCCATCGTCCGGCAGGCGACGCCGTCGGCTTGCCCCAGTTGCAGCGGCCCCGACTTTTGCTCGACGATGCGGACGGAAATATCGGGAAAGGCGGCGAGCTGGGCGGCCAGCGTCAATCCCGCCGGGCCGCAACCAACGATCAGCACGTCGACCTCCGCAACGCCACGGTCGTCCGCGGTCGCGGGCTGCAGATCGGGATCGCCGGGGCGAAATCCGTCGCGATGAAACTGCATTTGGCGCCTCCCAGGAGCGCGCGCAGAAAAGCGCCGGCGCGCCGTTGATCCTCGTCGCCTAAAACAACGCCAGTCCCGCCGCCGATGGTCGCGTCGTGCGGTACTGGCTGCGCGCGGCGACGTTGGAGGAGATCACCGCCAGGCCGAGCGAGACCGTCCACAGCATGTCGCCGAAATTCTCCAGCAGCGCCGCCAGCGTCAGGTTGCAGGCGAGCGCGGCGGCGAGATAGGGCGCAAGGCGGGCTGGCGCGTTGGCGATGCGGCGGAAGCCGAACCAGATCGCGGTGGCCGCCAGCCCCGCGCCGACGACGCCCAGTTCGTACCAGATCGCGAACAATTGCCCGCGCGGCGTGCCGGCCGGGAACAATCCGGTCTGGATCGCGCGCACCAGCGCCTCGAAGCCGTGACCGGTGATGAGCAGCAATTTCTCGTGAATAACCATTGCATGCGCGCGCGCGAGCGTCGTGAACGGCCGGCCGAGCGTGGCAAGACCCGTGTTCATCACCCCACGCGCCATTTCGGCGATGATGATGGTCGCCAGCGGCCCCAGCGCCATCAACGCCGCCCCCGCCCAGGCGAGATCCTTGGTGGTGCGCCGGAGATCGGAGACGGCGAACGACAGCGTCGCGAAACCAAGCAGCAGCGCGATCATCATCGTGGTCGAACCGATGGCGTAGATATAGACGAAGGCGGCCATCAGCAGCAGCCGCCCCCAGCCGTTGCGCCCGCGCGCCGCCAGCCCGCCCATGGCGGGAAACAGCGTCGTCAGCAGCACCACCGCGCCGTCGGCGATGCGATGTTGCGAGATTTCGGCGCCGTGCTTGTCGGCGAGGAAGGCGGCGAACATCGTCGCCATACCGACCACGAGGCCGATCGGGAACAGGTACAGATCGGTCGCGCGCGCGTGTCCGCGCGTAGTCGCCAGCACCAGGAACAGCGAGATCAGCCACAGCGTCATCTTCAGGAGATGCTGGGCGGCGGGGATCGAATAGGGCGTCCACAGCACTGAGACCCCGGCCCAGGCGATCGCGGCCAGACTGAGCCCGACCACCGGGGTCGCAAACAGCCGGCTCATCCGATGCAGGATGTCGCCGGGCGGGTCGATCAGCGCCGACAGGACGAACGAGGCGATGGCGACGGGATAAAGAATGAAAATGGCGAGTTCGTGCAGCACCACGCCGGCGGGGACGCCGAGGGCGAGCAGCACGTAGCCGAACCGCGAAAGAAAGTTCGCGGCGTCGGCGGCTTCGTCGTTGCGGGCTTGATTTGGAACCCAACTCATGGGCGTAACGCTCTTCTGTCGGGGCTCTCTTAGCGCGCGCGACTTCGCCGCGCTGTGGACTCCGGGCAACACCACCGCGCCAAATCGGCGACGCTCCCGTCTCGAGGCCATGAACGCGCCCACCACTTCCCCCCGACTGCCCCGCGTGCGCGCCCATTTGCGCCTCGCCTTCGCCCGCGCCGGCACCCGTACCGAGGCCGCGCGCGTTTTCGAGACCGGCGGCTGGCGGCTGCGCTTTCCCCGCGCGGGCGAGACCTGCGAGGCGGTAATCGTCAACACCGGCGGGGGGATGGCGGGCGGCGATCACGTGCGGGTTGAAGTCAGCGCCGGACCGGCCACGCGCGCGCTGGTCACCGGGCAATCCCAGGAAAAGATCTATCGCGCCGATGGCTTACCCTGCGAAATTCATACTTCGCTTGAAGTCGCCGACGGGTCCAATCTGATCTGGGCGCCGCAGGAAACGCTGCTGTTCGAGGGGGCCCGGCTCGATCGACGGCTGGAGGCGCAGGTCGCGCCGAGCGCGACGCTCACGATCATCGAGGCCGTGGCTTTCGGCCGGCTCGCCCACGGCGAGATCAGGGTGGACGCGGCGCTGCACGACCGCTGGAAGCTCTGGCGCGGCGAAAGGTTGGTGTTCGCGGAAGCCGTGCGGATCGAAAACGCCGGCGCGACGCTCGACCGCATCGCCATCGGCGCCGGCGCGCGGGCGCTGGCGACGCTGGTCCAGATCGGCCCCGAGGCCGCCGCCCGGCGGGAGCCGTTGCGCGAACGTCTCGCGGCGATCGAGGCGGCGGGCGCCTTCGAGGCGGGGGCGAGTTGCGTCGACGGCGTTCTCGTGGCTCGCATGGCGAGCGCCTCGCCGCAGCGGCTGCGGCAGGGGCTGATCGCGGTCTGGCCGGTCCTGACGGGCCAGGACGCGCCCAGGGTGTGGTATTGATTCGCGCCGCCGCGCTGGCCGCGCTGGCGCTGACGCTGGCGCAGGGATTCGCCATCGGCCGGGTCGAACTCACCTTCGACGAAGCTTATTACGCGCTCTGGGCGCGCTATCCGCAGGCAGGCTACCTCGACCATCCCCCGCTG
>JANYIH010000188.1 GCA_025358745.1 Hyphomicrobiales bacterium
TCGCGGAAACGCCGCTCCGCATTGGCCTCGTCGTCTCCTCGCTCACTTCGCTCGAAACCGACGCGCGCGTCTACGATTCCGATTCCGGCCGCGCCGAGCACGCCCCCGACCTTATCGCCGCGCTCGCCGATCTCGCCGAGACGGTGCGCCTGTTCGTCGGCCAGTACCCGCGTGCGCGCGAAATCGTCGCCAATCAGGTCGCGTTGGGATTGAGCGAAACCGCCGGCGCGGTCGATGCAGCGGAAGCGGCGAGCGCGAATATCGCCCAAGCCGCCGCCGCGCATCCCGCGCTTGTCGAGACGGATGTTCCCGACGCTTTGCGCGAGCCCGCCGCCGCGATCGCGGCAAGCCGCACGCTCGGCGAGCGCGCCAAACAAGTCGGCCTGCGCCTGCTCACGTCGCTGAATTTCGCAACCGACGCCGCCAACACGCGACGCGCGGCCGTCGTCGTTGGCGGGGCCGGGTTGACGGCGTGGAGCGGCTACGAAGGCTATGCGCTGATCGACTCCGTCGGCAGCAATATCGAGCATATCGGCGTCGGCGTGGGCGCGGCGGCTGGTGGAGTGGGCCTTGCGTTGGGAAAACTCCGGAAGCTGCTGGCGGAGCTAAGAAAATGGAAGTCGGCGCCGGAAGAGAAGGCAAAGACGGAGAAGCGCCCCTCGCCGAAGGCCCCGCCCGAAGGCGAAACGGGTGAAGCGAACAGCCCGCCCAAACAACGAAAGGCGACGGCGCCTCGCACGAAATCGGCGCCAAAGAAGAAATCCAAATGAATTTCGAATGGCCGCCGACGGTTGATTGAGGCCCCCGCCCTGTCAGCACTCCCCCTCTTCGAGCGCTAACAGTCTGAAAAGTCAACATAATGTTGCATTTTTGCACTTGCGCAGACAAACGAACGTGGCACCATGACATTCGTCAGAGGCGCCAACGAATGGGTTCGCCATGGTCTCCACCGATTTCCGCCGCCGCATGCAGGGCTACGGGCTCACCACGGCCAATATTCTCTACCGACTGCCCGATCATCCCTCGTTCCTGCAAACCTTCATCTGGCAGCATCTCGACCTGCAACCGCAATTCCCGGAACTGAAAAAGTTTCTCGATTTCTGGCGGCGCGAGATCGACGGCGCGCTGCACTCGGTCGTCGTCAGCCATTGCGGCCTGATCAAGCCGTCCGAGTTTCGCGCCGTCGACGGCGAGTTCTGGTTGAACTAGCGCCGGCGCCGCTTGCCCGGCGGGGTGGAGGCTTCCAGAATGTCGGTCCGCCCGCCGATCACCAGCCGCGACGAGCCGACGATCAGCGGGTCGGGGCCGGCGACGACGTGGTGGTCCTTGTTGGGATAGGGCAACTCGCTGAGAAAATGCTGCAGGCAGTTCAACCGGGCGCGCTTCTTGTCGTCCGACTTGATGATGGTCCAGGGCGCGTCCGCCGTGTCGGTGTAGAAGAACATCGCCTCTTTCGCCTCGGTGTAGTCGTCCCATTTGTCGAGCGAGGCCTTGTCGATCGGCGAGAGTTTCCATTGTTTGAGCGGATCGGTCTCGCGGGCGAGAAACCGCTGGCGCTGCTCCTCGCGCGTCACCGAGAACCAGTATTTGTAAAGCCTGATCCCGGAGCGCACGATCATCTGCTCGATCTGCGGCGCCTGGCGCATGAACTCCAGATATTCGTTGGCCGAGCAGAACCCCATCACGCGCTCGACGCCGGCGCGGTTGTACCAGGAGCGGTCGAAGAACACGATTTCCCCGCCCGAGGGCAGTTGGGCGAGATAGCGTTGAAAATACCATTGCGTGCGCTCGCGCTCGCTGGGCTTCTCCAGGGCGACGATGCGCGCGCCGCGCGGGTTGAGATGCTCCATGAAGCGCTTGATCGTGCCGCCCTTGCCGGCGGCGTCGCGGCCCTCGAACAGCACCAGGATTTTCTCGCCCGTATCCTTGATCCAGTTCTGCGCCTTGACCAGTTCGGCCTGGAGCGGCTTGACCCGCTCCAGATAATCCCGCTCGCCGACCTTGGTCGTGTAGGGATAGGCGCCGGTCTCGAACGCGCGCCGGATCGCAGCCGGATCGTGCCGGGCGACATGCGGCTTTTCCGGCCGGCGCGGCGCCAGGGCGGTGGCCGGCGCGGTCTTGGCGTCCTCAATCTCCATTTTTTCCCCCTTCCTGCTGCGAAAAAATGAATATCGCACGTCGCCAACGCCGCGCGCTTTGATCTGGTTCAGATCAGGAGCAAATCCCGCCCGACCCGAGTTTGCGCGAAAAGTCGCGCGCGCTATACGGGCCGCTCGGCGCCTGTCGGGCGCGCGTCAGGGACCGCCCGCGTGGAAAGCCTATCGCCGCTCAATCTGTTCCTGCAAGCCGGGCCGATCGGCAAGGCGGTGATGGCGGCGCTGGGCCTGGCCTCGGTCTGGTGCTGGGTGCTGATCGTGGAGGGCTCGGTATCGGCGACGCGGCTCAAACGCGCGATCCAAAGCGCGCGCGGCGGCGAAGACGCGGCGGGGCTGGAGCCGATCGCGCAAGCCGGCCGCGAGGCGGCGAGGCTGACGGTGGAGGGCGAGACCGCGAGCGAACGCCGCCAGCGCCTTGGCGAGGCGATGGCGCGCGCCGGGCGCGATCTGATCGCCCGCGCCGAGGGGGGCTTGCCCAATCTCGCCATCATCGCCTCGGTCGCTCCGTTCGTCGGCCTGTTCGGCACGGTCTGGGGCATCATGACGAGCTTTGCCGGCATCGCGGCGGCCAAGGACACCAGCCTCGCCGTGGTCGCGCCCGGCATCGCCGAGGCGCTCGCGGCGACCGCTTATGGGCTGGCGGCGGCGATTCCCGCCAGCGTCGGTTACAACCGGATCGGCGCCTCGTTCGGGCGTGCGGGCCGGGCGATGACCAACCTGATCGAGGAATGGGCGGTGATGCTGGTCGCCGGGCCGCACGCATGAGCGTCTCCCTGCGCAACGGCGACGGCGACCAGATCTACACGCCGCTCGCCGAGATCAACGTCACGCCGTTGGTCGACGTGATGCTCGTGCTGCTGATCATCTTCATGGTGACGGCGCCGTTGCTGACGCCGGGCGTGAAGGTCGATCTGCCCAAGGCCGCCTCGGCGAAAGCGCTCAATCCCAAGGCGCCGTTGATCGTCTCGGTCGGGCGCGAGGGCCAGCTCGCTTTCGGCTCGGACCCGATTACGCTGGCCGCGCTCGGCGCGGCGGTTAAGGCCAGGATGGGCGACGATCCGAGCCAGGTCGTGCATATCAGGGGCGACAAGGACGCGCCCTTTGGCGAAGTCGTCAAGGCGATGGACCGGTTGACGCTCGCCGGCGTCACGCATATCGCCATCGTCACAGCGCCGGGCGCGCCGCCGCCCGAACCGGCCAAATGATTGCACGGCCGTTCTGGCTGCGCCCGGCCGCGATCGCGTTCGTGATCGCGGCGCACGCCGCTGCAGCGGCGCTGATCGTGATGCGGCCTGTCGCGCCCCCGCCGCCGCCGCCGGAAATCGAAATCACGCTCGACGCGCCCGAGCCGACGCCCACGCAAACGGCGACGCCGGAGCCGACCCCGACGCCCGAGCCGACACCCACTCCCGAGCCTTCGCAGACCCCGACGCCCGAGACGACGCCGACTCCCGAGCCGACGCCGGAGCCGTCGCCGAGCGAAACCGCGGCGTCCGTCGAACCGCCCGCTCCGCCGACCCCCACCCCGCCGACACCGACGCCGGTAGCCAAACCGAGCCCGAAGCCCAGCCCAAAGCCCTCGCCCAAGACCACACCCAAGCCGACCCCAACGGCCAAGCCCAAGCCGAGTCCGGTCGAGAAACCAAGCCCGCCGAGCGATTCGAAGCCGAAGGAACGTCGGGAAAGCGCGCCGAAGGCGTCCGCTTCCGAACTCGCGAGCTACGGCCGCAGCGTCGCTGGCATGATCCAGCAGCGCGTGCGGTCCTCGGGCGCGTCGGGCAGCGGCAGTGTCGGTGTCTCGTTTACGGTGAACGCCAGCGGACGCATCGCCAGCCTGTCGGTCTCGTCGAGTGATTCGGCGCTCGCCGCGCAGGTGCGCAGCGCCGTGCAATCGATCGACGCCGGCCCGCCGCCGGGCGGCGCCTTCAGCGGCCGCGTGACGATCCGGTTGCGCGGATCGGAATGACGGCTATTGCGCCGGTGGCGTTTCGCCGCTGTCGACCGTCACATTGCCTTTGGGCCGGGCGGCGACCACGGTCGGGGTCGAAGGCGGCGGCGATCCCGAGTGGGCGCGCTCCATCGCCGCCAGGGTCACGCGATCGGTCTTGGAGACGTTGCGGGCCTTCGCCAGCGAGACAAAATCGCCGGGGCCGCTCGCGCCATATCCGCTGCCCTGATAGACCTGGAAGCCCGAGGCGGTCATCACGATGTCGCCCTTGCGCAGGGTGTCGTCGTGCAGCAATTCCTTAGCGCGCGACGCGACCGTATCGCGATGGCAGGTGCAGGTCGCCTCGAAACTCGTCTGGTAGCGCTTGGCGACGGGCAGCATGGTATATCGCTGCCCCGTGGAGGAGACTGCGTCCTCGATCCGATCGGTCGGCATGGTGTAGAGCGCGGTCGGCGCATCCGGGCATTGCGACGCGCAGGCCGACTCTCCCCCCGACACCGAATCGGTGGGGAAAAAGGACCCGTCGCAAAGACGAACGCACACCGGCTTGCCATAGCCGAACGACGCGCCGCCGGTCGCCCGTTTCGCCCTGACCCTCAAGCCGTCGTCGTCGCGCAGCCGCACATGCACCGGCGCTTCCCGTTCCAGGTCGGGCGAGCCGAAGAAATTCGATCTGTAATGCGAGACGCTCGACTCATAGTGCGGGCTGAAATCGCCCGGCGTCAGGCCGAAGATCGGCAGGTTCATATTGGGGCCCTGGGCGAGCGCGATACCGCCGGCGGCCAAGCCGCACGTCAGCGCCAAAACAGCGAGGCCGCGAGCCCGTTGCGCCCGAATCCACTGCCCCATTGCCCAAACCCCTCCGACGCCGCCCAAGCCGGCGAAGCGATGCGCCGCGATAGCATGTCCGTCTAGCCGATTTTTGTGACGCTCGCCACAATGCCGCCCGGCAAAATTCACAGGTTGGTAACTTTTTTTGCAAGCAAAGCGTTCCGCGTTCCCGCCGATGTCCAGAGGACCTCCGGACTGGGCGGCGTCCTGTCGCCCTTCCCCTGGCGCGGAATCTCGTCTAGACAGCGCCCCGGCTCTAGCCCCGGCGCACGAGCCCATCGAGGACGCTGCCTTCAGGCGCGGCCTTTTTTTGTGCGCGGCCCCAGAGGACATATGCCCAAGCGCACCGACATATCCACCATTCTCATCATCGGCGCGGGGCCGATCATCATCGGGCAGGCGTGCGAGTTCGACTATTCCGGCACCCAGGCGGTGAAAGCCCTGCGCGCCGAGGGTTACCGAATCGTGCTGGTCAATTCCAATCCGGCCACGATCATGACCGATCCCGACATGGCCGACCGCACCTATATCGAGCCGATCACGCCCGAGGTGGTGGCCAAGATCATCGCCATGGAGCGATACGCGATTCCCGGCGGCTTCGCGCTGTTGCCGACCATGGGCGGCCAGACCGCGCTCAACTGCGCGCTGAGCCTGCAAAAGATGGGCGTTTTGGAAAAATACGGCGTCGAGATGATCGGCGCCACCGCCGACGCCATCGACAAGGCCGAGGATCGCGAGCGCTTTCGCGAGGCGATGACCAAGATCGGCCTCGCCACCCCGCGCTCGCACCAGATCAAGACGCTGTCGGCCGCGCTGGCGGCGCTCGAAGACATCGGCCTGCCCGCGATCATCCGGCCGAGCTTCACCATGGGCGGCACGGGCGGCGGCATCGCCTACAACAAGACCGAGTTCGTCGAGATCGTCGAGCGCGGCATCGACGCTTCGCCCACCAGCGAAGTGTTGATCGAGGAGAGCGTGCTGGGCTGGAAAGAATTCGAGATGGAGGTGGTGCGCGACAGGTCAGACAATTGCATCATCATCTGCTCGATCGAGAACATCGACCCGATGGGCGTGCACACCGGCGACAGCATCACCATCGCCCCGGCGCTGACGCTGACCGACAAGGAATATCAGATCATGCGCGACGCCTCGCTGGCGGTGCTGCGCGAGATCGGCGTCGAAACCGGCGGCTCCAACGTACAATTCGCGGTCAACCCCGAGAACGGGAAGATGATCGTGATCGAGATGAACCCGCGCGTGTCGCGCTCGTCCGCGCTCGCCTCCAAGGCGACGGGATTTCCCATCGCCAAGGTCGCCGCCAAGCTCGCCGTCGGCTACACGCTCGACGAGATCGCCAACGACATAACGGGCGGCGCGACGCCGGCATCGTTCGAGCCGACCATCGACTACATCGTCACGAAAATCCCACGCTTCGCGTTCGAGAAATTCCCCGGCGCCGATCCCGTGCTGACCACCGCGATGAAATCGGTCGGCGAGGCGATGGCGATCGGCCGCACCTTCGCCGAATCCTTGCAAAAGGCGCTGCGCTCGCTGGAGACGGGTCTGACCGGGCTCGATGAGATCGAGATCGAGGGCCTCGGCAAAGGCGCCGACGCCAATGTGCTGCGCGCCGCCATCGCCACGCCAACGCACGACCGGCTCTTGAAAGTCGCGCAGGCGCTTCGGCTCGGCATGAGCGTAGCGGAAGCCCATGAGGCGACCCGGATCGACCCGTGGTTCCTGGAGCGCATGGCCGAGATCATCGCACTGGAGGCGAAAGTGCGCGCTCACGGGCTGCCCGCCGACGCCGGCAATCTGCGCGCCCTCAAGGCGGCGGGCTTTTCCGACGCGCGGCTGGCGGCGCTCGCTCGCGTCGAGGAGACGGACGTCCACGCCGCCCGCGAGGCGCTTGACGTGCGGCCGGTTTACAAGCGCATCGACACCTGCGCGGCCGAATTCGCCTCCCCCACCGCCTATATGTATTCGACCTACGAGGCGCCGTTCGGGGCTGAGCCGGAATGCGAGGCGGCGCCGACGGACAAGCGCAAGATCGTCATTCTCGGCGGCGGCCCGAACCGGATCGGCCAGGGCATCGAGTTCGATTATTGCTGCTGCCACGCCTGTTTCGCGCTGAGCGAGGCGGGCTACGAGACCATCATGATCAACTGCAACCCGGAGACGGTGTCGACCGACTACGACACCTCCGACCGGCTCTATTTCGAGCCGCTGACGGAGGAGGACGTGCTGGCGATCCTGTCGAAGGAGCGCGAGAACGGCACGCTGCTGGGCGTCATCGTCCAGTTCGGCGGCCAGACGCCGTTGAAGCTCGCGCACGCGATCGAAGCTTCCGGCGCGCCGATCCTGGGCACGAGCGTCGACAGCATCGACCTCGCCGAGGATCGCGACCGCTTCAAGCGCCTGCTCGACAAGCTCGGCCTCAAGCAGCCCAAGAACGGCATCGCCTATTCCGTCGAGCAATCTCGGCTCGTCGCCTCCGATCTCGGCCTGCCGCTGGTGGTGCGCCCGTCTTACGTGCTGGGCGGGCGGGCGATGGCGATCATCCACGACGAGAGCCAGTTCGACGATTACCTCCTGGGCGTGCTGCCGAGCCTGGTGCCGGCCGACGTCAAGGCGCGCTATCCCAACGACAAGACCGGCCAGATCAACACCGTGCTGGGCAAGAACCCGCTGCTGTTCGACCGCTATCTCTCGGACGCGGTCGAGATCGACGT
>JANYIH010000074.1 GCA_025358745.1 Hyphomicrobiales bacterium
TGCTCCCGCATCAGGCGGCGCGCCATCTCGCCGTCACGCGTCGCGATCGCCTCGCAAATACCGACGTGCTGACCCTGAATCGTCATCATGTGCTCGTGCGTGCGGGTCAACGACAGGCTGCGCGCGAGATTGATGGTGAACTCGACCGGCGTCTGCAACTGCCGCATCGCGTTCTCGAAGAACTCGTTGCCTGAAGCCTGCGCGACGGCGATGTGGAACTCGTAATCGGGGCTCATGCCGACCCTGCGGCCGAGCACGGCCGCCTCCAATTTCTGCAACGCCGTCCGCATATCCGCGAGTTGCTCGTCGCTGCGGCGCTGTGCGGCGAGAAAGGCGGCGTCGCCCTCGATCGTGGCGCGAAACTCGAAGCATTTTCGCACCTGCGCCAGACTGCTGAGCGGCCCGAACGACGTCGCGCTCGCCGCCGGCGCGTCGGCTTCCCGTCGCAGCACATAGCTTCCCGAGCCACGGCGCGAGACGACGACGCCCTCTGACCTCAACCTCGACAAGGCCTCGCGAATGATCGGCCGCGAAACCCTGAAGCGCGACGCCAGATCGCTTTCGGCCGGCAGACGCGCGCCCTCGGCGAATTCGCCGCTGTCGATCCAGGCGCGAATGCGAGCCGACAATTGCTCGCCGAGCGAGGCTGAGCGCGCCAGCGGGGCCGGGGCCTGCGCGGCGGCGGGTCCGTCGACGTCGTGAAGGCGGGACCTGTCGGCCATGTGCTCCCGTCTCGCCCCTGCGCGCCCTTCGAATCCGCTGTGGTCATGCGGGAGAACGAGTGCGGCGGCGCTTAAGCAGATTGACAACTTTACCGGATGAAAGGTGTAGGCGCGCGAGCGCGACGGGGCAAGTCCCGAAGGGACGCGCGGTTCGCGCCCCGCCGATGTCTTCAGGGATCGCGCACGGGTCCGCCCAGTTCCGCGATCCCGATGAGTTTGTCGCGATCGCAGAACAGCCGATCCGACGTGCGGCCGATCGCGCCCGCGCGTTCGAGTTCGACCAAGGATGCGTTGATTTTGGGCCGGCTCGCGCCCAATAGTAGGGCAAGCTCGGATTGGGAGAAGCGCAACTCGACCGGCACGCGTTTGCCCGGCGGCGCGCGGCGATCGCCCACCGCCACCAAGAGGAAGCGGGCGAGACGGACGACCAGCGGATGCAACGCGACATCTTCCAGCCGGTCGCTGACCCGCCGCAACCGCCCGCACAGGAATTCGATCACCGCCTCGGTTGCGAGTGGGCGTTCCCGCATCAGGCGTTTGAAATCCTCCCTCGCGAGCACATAGGCGATCGTCGGAGCGATCGTGGTCGCCTCCGCGCTGCGCGGGCGGCCGTCGAGCAGCGCGATCTCGCCGAACATCCCGCCGGGGCCGACGACCTCGAAACTCAGCTCGCGCCCTTCCGCGGTCGAAACGGCGAGCCGGACCTGTCCATCGCCCACCACATAGAGCGAGGAGCCCGGATCGCCACGCGAAAACACAAGCTCGCCCTTGCCGAAACGGGCCTCGCGGAAGCGGCGCGCGCAAGCCGCGAGATCGTCCGCGGCGAACGCGCCGAAAAGGCTCGCGCCCTGCAGAAGACGCATGAGTGCGACGTCGTCGATCGTTGCCCCGGCCTCCCTGCCAGATGACGTTTGACTCCATAAGAGTGATTGTTCACACTTGCAACACGAGGATCATCTCACGCGAAGGCCCCGCCATGGCGACGTCGATGTTGCGGACCTCCCCTGCTGACCGGGCGCACGCGCTCGCCGCGCTCGTGTTCCACCGGCGCAAGTCGTTTCAACGCCTTGCTTTCACCCTCGCGGCCTATGCCTTTGTCGGCGCCGCGCCGGTGCTGGCCGCCTGTTCGCTGACGGCCGATCCCGATCACGCAGGCGCGCGCATGTTGCAATGCGGCGCCGCGGTCACCGCCCATCTCGCCGAGGGGACAATCGTGCGTCCCGTCGGCGGCGCCAAGGCGGCGGCTACCGGCGCGTTGCGCTTGAAGAAAGGCGCGCTGCTGATCGAGTTCCAGCCCCAGCCGGGCGCGGAGACGTTTCAAATCCTGACCCCGGAGGCGATCGCCGCCGTGCGCGGCACGAACTGGGCGGTCGAGGTCGAGCCCGGGAAAACCTCGGTGTTCGTCGTCGTCGGCGCGGTCGAGGTGCAGGCGCGCGCCGGCGGCGCGAAAGTGTCGCTTGGCCCGGGAGACGGCGTCGACGTCACCCGGACTGCGCAGACTTTGGAGGTCAAACACTGGCCGGAGCCGCGCGTGCGCCGGCTGCTCGCTCGCTTTGGTCGATGACGAAGAGGTTTTGGCTCGAACCCGGCTTCGCGCTCACCCTTGGTTTTGCCTTTCTCGCCGTCCTCTGGGGCGGTTATCTCGGGCTCGGCCAGCTCGCCGGCCGCCGCTCCCCGCTCGACGGCTTAGAGTATCTTTCGCTTGATTTGCGGTACCGCTTGCGCGGGCCGCATCCGCCGCCGGATGATGTGATCGTTATCGCGATCGACGACGAGACGACGCGTCTGGTCGGCGCCTTCCCGCCGCCGCGCGACGTGATCGCCCGCATCGTCAATGCGCTCGCGCGGGCCGGCGTCGACGTCATCGCGCTGGATTTCGCCTTCCTCGATCCCGGCCGGCCCGAGCCCAATCAGGCGCTGGCCGAGGCGATGGCCTCGGCGCCGACAGTGGTGGCGGCGGTTGGACAATTCGACGGCGTGGCTACGGCGGCCGGCGCCGCGCCAATCGGCGATCTCGCGCTCGCGCCCCGCCCCTCCGCAATAATCTGGCCTATCGATCCGCTTCGCGCGGCGGCCCGAGCCGGTCTCGTCAATCTGTCGACGGACGCCGGCGGCGCGCCGCGATTCGCGCCCCTGCTCTATCGCGACGGCGAGGATTTCGCGCCCGCCTTCGCGCTGGAGGCGGCGGCGGCGATGCGCAAAGCGACGGCGTCGTTTGGCGACGGTTGGGCGCGCATCGGCGGCGACCCGATCCCGCTCGATCTCGGCTTCCATCTGCCGCTTCGTTTCTACGGGCCGCGCGGCGCCTTCGCCCGCTTGAGCGCCGCGCGCGTGCTCGCCGGCGAAGTGGAGCCGGGCGCGCTGCGCGGCAAGGTCGCGGTCGTCGGCGCCACGGCGGCGGCGGTCGGCGACCGTTTCGCCACCCCGTTCGACCTTTCGACGCCCGGCGTCGAGATCCAGGCGACCGCGATCGCCAATCTCCTGTCGGGCGGCGGCCTGGTGCGCACACTCCAAGTGCGCCGCCTCGACGCGGCAACGGCGGCCGCGCTGCCGTTGCTGCTCGTCGCGCTGATCGCTTCCCGCCGCGCCCTGCTTGGGCTTTCCGCCGCGGCGGCGACGGTTCTTATCTGGCTCGCGATCACAGCGCTCGCGTTCGAGCGCGGCCTATGGCTCGCCGTCGCGACGCCTTTGGCGGCGGCCGCGCCGATCGCAGCGGGCTACGGCGCCGCCCGCGTGGTTTTCGAACGCCGGCGCGCGGCGCGGCTCGAACGCGACAAAGCGACGCTCGCCGGCTTCCAGTCGCCCGCGTTGCTGGCGCGACTGCTCGAAGCGCCCGATTTCCTGCGCCAACCCGTGCGGCTGAGCGCCGCCGTCGTGTTCATCGATCTGGCCGGCTTCACCGGCGCCTCTGAGCGGCTCGGGCCGATTGGGACGCGCGACTTCATCGTCGAATTCCAGTCGATCGTCGGGCGCGAGGTCGCCGCGTCCGGCGGCGTCGTCATCAGCTTCATGGGCGACGGCGCGATGATCCTGTTCGGCCTGCCCGATCCGCGACCCGACGATGCCGCGCGCGCGCTTCGCGCCGTCTGGGCGCTTCGCCGCGCACTCGAGGCCTGGCTCGCCGCCGGCGCGGGCGAAACCGCCGGCGTGGCAGGAGCGCGGTTCGGCGCCACCTGGGGCGTCGTCGCCGCTTCGCGTTTGAGCGCAGCGGGGCAGGATCAGATCACTGCGCTCGGCGACCCCGTCAATGTCGCCAGCCGTCTGATGGAGGTCGGCAAGCAGCGCGGCAGGACAGTGGTCGTCAGCGAAGACCTCATAGCGGCGGCGGGTGAACTCGCGCTCGCCAGCGTCGCGGAAGGCGAACGGGCGACCGTCGACATCCGCGGGCGGACAGCGCCGATGCGCGTCAGGCTCTGGCTTTGACGAGCCGGCGCTTTTGCGTGGCGCCGGCTTGTCCAGCCAACAGGGCGCGCACAAGTTCGGGGCGAAACTCGCGGTGAGTTTCGCCACCGCCGGGGCGCCGAGATCTGACTATGGCGATGCGATGGAGACGCGCAGCGCGGAGGGAAATCTCTGCTCCCGCCAAGGCTTGGACATGATATTGATTTAGCTTGACGACCGCGACAGCGCAATTTTTCTTTGGAATGAACTGTGACCTCGATTCTGGCTTTTGCGAGAGTGATTGCGGCTGGCTTTGCGTTCCGGGCGCTGGTCCTGGCGGCTGCGGTTTCGATCGCCGCCATGGGTGGGGCGCAGGCAGAAAGCCGCGTCGCGCTGGTCGTCGGCAACGGCGCGTACAAGAACGTGCCCGGACTTCCCAATCCTCCCAACGACGCAAAGGATGTCGCGCAGGCGCTGAAGTCGCTCGGGTTCAATGTGACGCTGCTGCTCGACGCCGACCGCGCCCGGTTCCAGAAGGAGGTCGACGAATTTGGCCGCAAGGCGACGACCGCCGATGTCTCGATGTTCTATTACGGCGGCCACGGGCTGCAAGTGACCGCGCACAACTACCTTTTGCCGATCGACGCCGAGATTCACAAGCCCGACGACATTGAGAAGGCAAGCATTCATCTCGACAACGTGCTCGACGCGCAGACCGGCGGTTCGGGCATTCACCTCGTCTTTCTCGACGCCTGCCGCAACGATCCGACCCGCTACTCCAAGACGCCGCTGCGTTCGTCCGGACTGGCGCGGACCGGCAACGCTCCGGGATTTCTGATCGCTTACGCGACCCAACCCGACAATGTCGCGCTCGACGGCGCCGGCCGCAACAGCCCCTTTGCAAGAGCGCTGCTCGACCATCTGGCGACGCCAGGGCTCGACATTTCCAGCATGATGATCGAGGTGAGGAAGGACGTCATCGCCGCGACGGGAAGCTCGCAAGTCCCATGGGACAATTCCTCGCTCACGCGTCAATTTTACTTCGCCGGCAACGAAGCCGGCAAGTCTTCGCCGGAAACCCTGCTGTGGCAATTGGCCGGTCAGCAGCACGACAGGAACCTGCTGGCGATCTATCTCGAACGATTTCCCAAAGGGCCTCACGCGGAGGACGTCCGGGCGTTGCTGCCCTCGCTCGGGCAAGCTGTCTTGCCGGCGGAGAAACCCGGCCCCTCGCTGGAGGACGATTTGTGGAAGCTCGCGTTGAGTTCGCGCGAGCGCGCCCTAGCCCATCTCTATCTCGCGCGCTATCCCACCGGCTCTCATGCGCAGGAGGCCGGCTCCTTGCTGGCAAGCCTGGAATCGGCGGAAGTTGCGGCCGCCGACCCTGCCGGCGTGTGCGAGCGGCTGGCCACCCATCCTTCGGACGCGACCGTCAGCGCGGTGGGCGTCGACTTCGCAACGCTTGCCGCGCACGCGCCGCAAGCTGTCGAAGCGTGCGACGAGGCCGTTCGCACCCATCCCGACAACGCGCATTTCCTCGCGCTGCTGGCGCGCTCGACGTTCGCGTCCGGACGCCAGACGGACGGCGTCGCGCTTTATCGCAAGGCGGCCGACGCCGGCGACGCACGCGCCATGGTCAGTCTGGCGACGCTGATGGAGAACGGCGATCATATCTCCAAGAATCTGCGTACGGCCTATACGCTCTACGAAAAGGCGTCGGCGCGAGACAATCCCGACGCCGCGATCAACCTCGGCGTCGCGCTGTTCAACGGGATCGGCGTACAAAAGGACATTCCGCGCGCCCTGGAGTTGTTTCGTAAAGCCTCGCAGCTGGGGTCGGCGCGCGCTACGTTCAACCTCGCCAAACTCGTGAGCGATGGCGTCGGCGGCGCGAAACCCTCGGAGTCGCTCGAACTGTTCAAAAAGGCCGCGGATCTGGGTTATCCCGGCGCCTACCGGGCGGCCGCGCTGTTGATGGACGCCGGGCGCGTGACGCCGCGCGACGTGGACGGCGCCGCCGACCAGATCCTGAAGTGCGTGCTCGCCGACTGGGGCGAATGCCTGTCCGAACTCACGGGCAAGACCCAGGTTTGGACGGCCGACACGGTGCGCGCGTTGCAGACTCAGCTCAAGACCGCCGGCCACTACGCCGGCCCGCTCGACGGCAAGAGCGGCGCCGCGCTCCTGCCCGCGCTTCGCCAGTGGCGCCTGCTGGGTCCGCCGAAGAAAGCCTGAC
Organism: Hyphomicrobiales bacterium; assembly: GCA_025358745.1. Taxonomy (GTDB): domain Bacteria; phylum Pseudomonadota; class Alphaproteobacteria; order Rhizobiales; family Beijerinckiaceae; genus Roseiarcus. The sequence continues at coordinate 6,340 of JANYIH010000074.1, forward strand.
GACGCGCCGGGCTGACGCAAGGTAAAAGCACACAATGTAAACGTGTGTAGCGCGCTTGCCACAGTTCGCCGTTTTCCCGCCGCTATTGACGCTTGACGCGTTGACTTGGGGTGGACCTGGGGCAAAGTGGGCGAAGTGATTTGCATTGTGCTTGGCGATTTGTTTTTGCCGCACTCCTTTCTGTTCGACTGGACGAAATGCCGCCTCAGAAAAGGCCAGAAAAGTCAACTGACCGGGGTCGAAGCCGAGCGGCATTTCGACTAGGCTTCGCCGTTGCTGGCGTGATGTTTGCGGCGGCGGCGAATGCGCAGGCGATCGCCCCCAGTCAGGTCACTCCCTCTGAATTGAAGCCGGTCCGCAACGGCTCGGCCGCCATCGCGCTGCCCGATTCGCAAGGGCTGATCCCACCACCCAACGCCGCCAATCTCTCCCTTACGCTCGGCGGCGTCACGGTCCAGGGCGGCTTCGAGGATCTCGCGGCCGAGACCGACCGGATAGCGGCCGGCATCGTCGGTCGGCGCGTCACCGTGGCGGATGTCTACGCCGCCGCCAGCGCGCTGGAGGGCGCCTATGGCGCGGCGGGCTATGCTCTGGTTCGCGTCGTCGTGCCGCCGCAGAAGCTCGATCCGCACGGTCGCCTCAAGCTCGTCGTCGTCGACGGCTATATCGAGACCCTCGACGTGAAAAGCGTGCCCGTGCGGCAGCGCGGCGTGGTCTCGGCCCGCCTCGCGCCCCTGATCGGACAGCGCCACCTCAAGCTGACCGAAATCGAGCGGCGGGTGCTGCTGGCGGGCGACGCGCCGGGCCTGTCGCTCAAATCGACGCTCGCCGCCGGCCCGACCTCCGGCGCGGCGAAGCTGATCCTCAACGCGACGGACCGATTGCTGACCGGCAGTTCCGGCGTCGACAACAACCTGCCCCGCGCGCTGCGCGACTGGGAGTTCACGCGCAACCTGCAAGTCAACAACCCGTTGGGACTTGGCGAGCAATTCTATCTCAGCGCGATCACGGGCTACGACGTGTTCAAGCTGTTCGACGGCACGATTCCGCTGCAAATCTTCGGCGGCGGCTTCGTCATGCCGATCGGGGCCGACGGGCTCACCATCAATCCCGAATACACCAACGCCATCACCCGCCCATTGCCGCAGGCGGGCGCGCCAAGAGTGATCGGTTATTTCCAGCGCGCCGATCTCAGGGCGAGCTATCCCGTCATCCGCACCCGCAAGCTGTCGCTGATCCTCAGCTCCACGCTCGAGTGGGATCAGGAATATATGACGGCGGTCGGCTTCGCGCCCGATCTCTATCGCGACGAATATTTCGTCTGGCGCGGCAAAGCCGACAGCCTCTTTTCGCTGAACGGCGGCGCGAGCCTCGAAGCGGCGGGCGCGCTGAGCCAGGGGCTCGGCGGCCGCACCGGCTTCGGCTCGCTTGTGCCGCTGTCGCAACAGGGCGCCTCGCCGCTGTTCACCAAATTCAACGTCAACGGACAGTTCACGCAACCGCTGCCGAACCTGTTCAGCGCGGCTTTCTTCGGCGCCGCGCAGACCAGCTTCGGCAAGCCGCTGATGGTGTCGGAGCAGTTCTCGCTCGACGGGCCGAGCGCGACGTCCGGCTTCCCGACCGGGACGTTCGTTGTCGACGAAGGGGCCTATGGGCGCGCCGAATTCGGCCGCACCTTCCTCTTGAGCGCGTTCGGCTCGCAGGTTCCGGTCGAACCCTACCTTTTCGGCTCGGGCGCCATCGGCGTGATCGATATGCCGACCGCCGTGCAGCAATCGACGGTTCGGGTCGGGTCGGTCGGCGTCGGCGCGCGCGCCGCCTACAACACGACCGGAGTGTTTCTGACCGGGGCCGATGTCGCCGCCGAACTCGCCCGCTTTGTCTCCGATCTCCCCGGCCAGCGCGAAGGCTGGCGGGGAAATCTCTCATTCTCGGTTAGGTTCTAGGCCGCCATGGGCGAACCGTTGAGAAAACCACTTTTTCCTGCGAGCCGGCGCCGGGCCGCGCTGCTGGCCTCCACATCGCTCATCGCGACTTTCGCGGCGATCGCGCAGGCCCCCGCCCAGCAAATTCTGCCGACGCACGGCTCGGTCGGCTCCGGCGCGGCGACGATCAGCCAGTCCGGATCGGCGATGACCATCAACCAGACTTCGTCGCGCGCCGTCATCAACTGGAACAGTTTCTCCATCGGCTCTGGCGACAGCGTGACTTTCGTCCAGCCGAACGCCGGCGCGGCCGCGCTCAACCGCGTGACCGGTTCGACGCCCTCCTCCATCGCCGGGCGTCTCGACGCCAACGGGCAGGTTTTTCTCGTCAACCCGAACGGCATCGCCATCACGCGGAGCGGGACGGTCAATGTCGGCGGCGGTTTCGCGGCTTCGACGCTCGCCATCTCCGACACGGAGTTCAACCAGGGCCGGCTGACCTTCAACGGCGGCGGCGCGTCGGCTGCGGTCAGCAATGCGGGAACCATCACCGCCGCGCCGGGCGGTTTCGTCAGCCTGCTCGGCGGCAGCGTCGCCAATTCCGGCGTCATCAACGCGCCGCTCGGCAAGGTCGCGCTCGGCTCGGCCGAACAAGCGACGCTCGATCTCAGCGGCGACGGCTTCCTGCAAGTCGCCTTGCCAACCGACGCCAGGACCGCCGACGGCAAAGCGCTGGTCGACGTCTCGGGGACCGTCAAAGCGGCGGGCGGAACGGTGGCGATCAAGGCGGCGACGGCGGCCAACGCGGTGCGCAACGCCATCAATCTGTCCGGATATGTCTCCGCGCGCTCGGCGCGACAGGTCGGCGGCTCGATCGTGCTGGGCGGCGGCGAGGGCGGCGACGTCAAAGTCTCCGGCCGGCTCGACGCCTCCGGCCGCAAAGGCGGCGGTTCAATCGCCGTGGACGGGCGCAACGTGGCGCTGACGAACGCCAAGTTGACGGCCCGCAGCGCCGCGGGCAAAGGCGGCGCGGTCGCGGTGACGGCGCACGACGCCGTCAAGCTCGCCCGCACGAAGATCGACGCTTCGGGCGCGCAGGGCGGCGGTTCTATCGCCGTCGGCGGAAGCCCGCGCGGACTTGGGCCCCTCCAGAACGCCGCGACGACTTCGATCGGGCGAGGCAGCGAGCTGCGGGCGGACGCGCTGCATGAAGGCGGCGGCGGGTCGATCACGGTCTGGTCGACTGGGGCGACGACGGTCGCCGGCCGCCTCTGGGCCCGCGGCGGCGCGCTTTCCGGCGACGGCGGCGCGATCGAGACTTCGGGCGCGACGCTCGACGTCAACTCCATCCATGTCGATACGTCTGCCGCGCATGGGCTGACCGGCTCCTGGCTGCTCGATCCCACCGACTTCACGATCGCCGCGTCCGGCGGCGACATCACCGGCGCGGCGCTTTCCACACAGCTCGCCACCACCAATGTGACGATCCTGTCCAACCAGGGCGCCAGCAACGGACCAGGCGACATCTCCGTCAATGACGCGGTAAGCTGGTCGAGCCCCAACAGGTTGACGCTGGACGCGTTTCACAACATCAACGTCAATGCGAACCTCGCTGTTCAAGGGACGGGCGCGATCGCCTTCATATACGGCGACACCACGCAGACGGGCGTCGGTTCCGACCTTAACGGCAATCTGGAGTTCGGCGCGATCGGCTCGGGTTCCGCGTCGCTGTCGTTCACCGGCGCCGGCGGCGCGCTCTCGCAGAATGGCGTCAACTACACGCTGCTGCGCACCGAGGCTGATCTGCAACTGATGACGGGAACCCCCGGCGGCGGCTTCGCGCTGGCCAACGACATCGCGCTGGGGAACGCTTACAGCGGCAACGTGATACCGGAGTTCTTCGGTCATTTCGAAGGACTGGGTCACACCTTGAGCGGTCTTTCGATCAGTCAAGGCGGAGCGGCCGCCAACGTCGGCTTCTTCGGCGTCCTCGACGCGGCCGGCAGCGGCACTCTCGCCAATCCGCCGGCCGGCAGCCTCGGCAAAGTCACCAACCTCTACATGCCCAACGCCAACGTCGCCGGCGGGACGGCGACGGGGGTCGGCGCGGTGGCCGGGCAGAGCTTCGGCTTCGTTTTCAACACCTTCGTCAGCGGGACGGTCACGGGGTCGGGCGCCAATATCGGCGGCGTCGTCGGCGCGAATTCCGGTCTGGTGAGCGCCACCTCCAGCAGCGTCGTCGTCAACGCGGCGCCCGGCTCCAGCTCCAACGTCGGCGGCCTGGTCGGCTTGAATAGCGGCGGCGTGATCAACGGCTCGCCCTCGGACCTGGCGCAAGGCGGGTTGGCTTCGGGCGACGTGCAGGGCGGCACGGCGGTCGGCGGCGCCGTCGGCCTCAACAACGGCTATGTCAACGCCGGATCGTCCGGCTTCATCGTCGGCGACGCGGCGGTGGGCGGCGTTGTCGGGCAGAATAACTTTAGACGCGGCAATTTCGCATTCCTGGGCAACACCTATGGCGCCAACGGTTCGGTGTTCGGCGGCTACGGTTTCGGCGGCGTGTTCGGAACCACGACCGCCGGCGGCGTCGTCGGCGTCAACAACGGTCAGGTGGACTTATCCTTCTTCAACGGCCCCGTCTCGGGCGACACGTCGATCGGCGGTCTGGTTGGCCAGAACAACGGCGCGATTTCGACCAGCTACGCCATCGGCCCGGTGAGCGGGACCACCAATGTCGGCGGCCTCGTCGGCTTCAATAACGGCGGGATCGATTCGAGTTTCGCGATGGGCGCGGTCAGGGGCGCGACCAATGTCGGCGGCCTCGTCGGCCTCGAAGGGACGCCGTCATCGACGACCAGCGTCACCAACAGCTATTCCACCGGCGCGGTGTCGGGGACAACAGGCGTCGGCGGCCTGATCGGCGCCAACAACGGCGGCGACGACACCATCACCAACGCCTATTGGGATACGACCACCAGCGGACAGACGACCAGCGCCGGCGGCGTAGGCCACACCACCGCGCAATTGCAGGGCGGGGCGGCGCTGCCGCTAAGCGCCAGCTTCGCCGGCGGCGCCACAGGCGGCCAGACCAACGTCTATCCCTATCTCATCGGCTTCTTCCCCCGCGGCGTGCGCGCGATTTCCGGCTTCGCGTTCAAAGACCCCGCCGGGACGATCCCGCTCGCCTCCGGCGCCGCCGGCGCGGCGATTGTCTCCGGCGATTTCAGCGATCCCGTCAGCGGCGCCCATTCCATCAAGACCCCGTCCACCACGGGCGTGAACGGCTATTACTATCTGTTCGCCGACCCGGTCTTTCTGCCGTCGGGCGCGAACGTGCTGGTCTATACGACGGCGCTCGCGGCCACCGGCTCGACCAATGCGGCGACCTACATCGCCACCGCCGGCGCCAACAACACCACCGGCGTCAACATACTCGGCTCGACCTTGACCGAGACGACGGCGCTGCCGACACAATCACAGCTCGTCGGCGCGGTGAACGCCGCCACGGCGGGGGATGCGATTGCGCCGGGGGCGATCGGCGGCGTCAGCTTCATCAACATCACCGGAACCGGCGCCGGGTTCGCCATCGACCAGGCGATCAACACGACCGCCAATCTCACCGTCACCGGCGGCACGGCGACCGGCACGACGCTCACCGCCGACGTCGTCGCGACCGGCGGGATCAACTTCAACAGCAACGTCGCGCTCGGCGCGACAGTCACCGTCATCTCCGGCGCCGCAACGACCACTTTCGCGGGGTCGATCGACGGAACAGGCGCTCCGGGCGCCGGCCTGACGATCGCCGGCCCGATCGTGCTCAACGGCAACGTGACGACAGGCAATGGCGCGCTGTTCCTCAACGGAGCGGTGACCGTCAACCAACCGCTGACCATCAACGCCGGAACGGCCTTGGTCCAATTCAACTCGCTGATCGACAGCGGCGCGGTTTCCGGATTTTCTCTCAACAACAACTTGACGGTCGTCGGCGGCGCGCTGAGCTTCGGCGGCGCGATCGGCGGAAATTTTGCGCTGGGCGCGGTCTCGCTCACCTCGACCGCTGGAATGACGCTGCCTTCGGTCATTGCTACATCGCTGTTCGCCCGCACCACCGGCGCGGCCTCCGATCTGACGCTGGGCGCGGGAACGGTACTGACCGCTTCCGGACCCGGGACTGCGGTCACCCTCGCCGCCGGGCGCGACTTCATCAACAATTCTGGCCCCGGCGCCATCGCGCTCACCGACCCGACCGCGCCAAACTGGCTGATCTATTCCACCAACCCCGCCAACGATGTGTTCGGCGGGCTCAACAGCAACAATCGCGCGATCTGGAACACGCCGTTCACCGGCGCGGCCGGGCCGACCAACGGCGACTTCTACGTCTTCGCCTTCCAACCGACGGTGACGTTCACTTCAACCAACGACGCCAAGACCTATGGGCAGGATGTCACCGCCCGGGTCGCCGGCGATTTCACCGTCAGCGGCATCCAGCCAGGCGTCGCCGGCGCCTTCCTGCCCGATACTGCCGCAGTCGTCTTCAGCGGCGCCCCGAGCGTCACGTCGGCGGGTTCGCCGACGTCGGCGACGGTCGCCGGCGGCCCCTACGCCATCAACGTCGCGCAGGGCGCGCTCGCCGCGCTCAATGGCTACGCGTTCGCCTTCGTCTCCTCCGGGTTGCTGACCGTCGACCGCGAGGCGATCACCGTCAGCGCCTCGGCCAACTCCAAGACCTACGATTCCACGACCTCGGCCGCCGCGCCGCCGACGATCACTACCGGCACGCTGTTCGACGCCGCCACGCTTGCCGAAACCTACGCGAGTCCGAACGCGGGGTCCGGCCTGTTGCTGAACCCGACGATCACCTTCGCCAACGCCGCCGCCGCGTCCAATTATGTCGTGACGCTGGCGTCGGCCCCGGTCGGCGTGATTGATCGCGCAGCGATCACCATCACCGCCTCGGCGAACGCCAAAACCTATGATTCCACGACCGCGGCCGCCGCGCCGCCAACGATCACGGCCGGGACGCTGTTCGACGCCGCGACCCTGACGGAGACCTACGCGACATCAAACGCGGGAACCGGCCTGACGCTGACCCCGCAGATCGCCTTCGCCTCCGCAACCGCCGCCGGCAACTACAGCGTCACCCTGACACCCGCGCAGACCGGGACCATCAATCCCGAGCCGATTACGATCACGGCCGCGCCGAGCACCAAGATTTTCGACGGCGGAACGTCGTCCGCAACGCAGCCGCAACTAACCGCGGGAACGCTGTTCGACCCTGCGACTCTTGCGGAGGTTTTCGCCAGCCCCGGTCCCGGCAACGCGATCTCGCTGATTCCCTCGATCAGCTTCGCCAATCCCACTGCGGCCAACAACTATCTGATCACCCTCGTGCCGACGGGCGCGATCCCGCCCAACACCGGTGTGATCCTGCCGCTGCCGATCCTGCAGGTCAACCTGAGCCCGAGCGTCTTCGTCGACCGTGACGGGGAGATCGGCATTCCCGGCGGCGCTTCGACCTGCGGCGTCGATTTGCAACTTCCAGACGCCGCGACCTTCTCCGATCCGGCCGCCGCGATTCTGGCGATTTCGGCGGCCACGTCACAATATGTCGAGCGTTGCCGCGACGCTTCGCAGGAAGACATCGCCAACGCGCTCGACCGCTACGCCGACGCGCTTGAATTCATCATCCAGAAGCTGCCGCCCAAATTGCGCGCCCAACTTCGCCACATCCCGGCGATGGTGCGTGCGGCCGCCGTGCGCGCGCGCGCGGCGCCGACGCGAGCTGCGGCAGTGCGCGTGCTGAAACAAGCGGTTGCGCAGGTGCATCGCGAGATCATGCTGGTCCGCGCGGAGGACCCAGATTCCCAGCGCATTCGCAGCGCCGTGAACACGGGCGTCTCCGGCGTGTTGAACTCTGC
>JANYIH010000116.1 GCA_025358745.1 Hyphomicrobiales bacterium
GCCAGCACCACGGCTTCGACAGAGGGGTCGTTGAGCGCGTCGGAATAGTCGGGTGAAAGAAGCACGCCCTTCTGAGCGCAGAGCGATCGCACGGTATCGACATTCGGCTCGACAGCGCGGACCACGCGAATGTCTGAAGGCGCGGCCTGGAGCACGTTGAGTATTTTCTGGCCCCACCAACCCATCCCGATGAGAGCGACGCCGACCGGATCTGTCACTGGCGCGTCTCCAATCGAGATGGCTTTTGGGCTGTCGTGCGCGTTGCGACATCCGTGATTTTCTGAACGCGACCGGAACATTGCAGCTTCGCGCCACAGCGAGCGTCTCCCATCGCATTTCCTCCCGATCTAGCTGAACCGCTGCACTTTCAGCGCATGCAAGCCGCCTATTCGTTCAACGCGTCCGACATGGCGCCGGTTCGTCATTCGGATCGCTGCCGACAGACCCACATTAGCCTCCCGACAGAGTGCGAATATGAGAAATTTCCTCATTTTGAGAATTTTATTCCGCGCGCCGGTTCGCCCCGGCGGGACAGACGCAGCGGGGGCGAGAGCCACAATCTCTTGCGAGGCCAATTCGCGTGAGACAGCGTACGAAAGCGTCGCTACTTCGCGCCCCTGCCCTGCGCTTCGTCTCCCGCCGTGAGCACGAAAAAATCCTGATCGCCAAGGCCGCTCGCGACGGCGTCCTGATATAGTTTGCGGATGTTTGAAACGAGCGGCATCGGACAGGACGTGGCGGTGGCGGCCGCCTCTATCAAGTCAAAGTCCTTCAGCATTTGCGCGGCGCTGAAGGCGGCCTTGTAATCGCCTGACGTGATGGCGGCGCGCTTGTACTGGAGCAGCGGCGAGGCGATGGCGCTCTCGCACACGACCTCCATGATCGTTTGAATGTCCATTCCCCCGTTCCGCGCCAACGCTAGCGATTCCGCCAACAGCGCAGAGGTCGCCCCCACCATGGCGTTGATCGCCAGCTTGAGATAGCGCGCCTCTTCGGCGGCTCCGACGAGAAACGCCTTCTTTGTGAAGGCGGCGAACACCTCGGTCATGGCGGCGAAAGTGTCGGACGGCCCCGACACCAAAGCGGTTAGCGCGCCCTGCGCCGCCGCCGCCGTCGACCCGGACACGGGCGCCCTGAGATAGGCGCACGGCTTCGCCGCCAAAGCCTTGGCGACCTGCGCCGACGCTGTCGGCGAAACCGTGCTGGTGTCGATATAGACCTGCTGGCCGGAGAGGCAATCGTTCAGCCCGCCGGGCGCAAGCGCGATTTCGAGCAGCGCCTTGTCGTCAGATATCGCCGAAACGACGACATCGACCCCGCCCGCCGCCTCCGCAATCGAGCGCGCGACTTCAAAGCCGTGGCTCGATGCGAGCGAAACGGCGGCGTCGTTGCGGCAGAGCACTCTGACCCGGTAGCCGGCGCCCTTCAGGCGCAGGCAGATGGGAAGCCCCATCTTGCCCATGCCGATCCAACCAATCCGGGCCGAGGCGCCGTTTGTCGCCATGGTTCGCGCGCTCCCCTAGACTGAGATAGCCGATCATGAATGGCCCAGCAGACCGCCCATCAGCATATATTTCATTTCCAGATATTCCTCGACGCCGTGGTGCGAACCTTCGCGCCCGAGCCCGCTCTCCTTCACGCCGCCGAACGGCGCCTCGGCCGTTGATATTATGCCTTCGTTGATACCAACCATGCCATATTCGAGACCCTCGGCCACCCGCCAAACCCGGCCGATGTCGCGCGCATAGAAATAGCAGGCCAAACCAAATTCAGTGGCGTTCGCCATCTCGATGGCCTCTTCTTCCGTCTTGAAACGGAACAGCGGCGCCACGGGACCGAAGGTCTCCTCGCGCGCGACCGCCATATCAGCCGTCACGTCGCGGAGCAGGGTCGGCTCGAAGAAATTGCCGCCAAGCGCCTTGCCGCCAACCAGGATGCTCGCGCCCTTGGCCACCGCATCGTCGATATGCTCCTGCACCTTGGCGACCGCCGCGCGGTTGATCAGCGGTCCGGTCGTGACGCCCGTCTGCGTCCCGTCGCCCACGCGCAAGGCCTTTACGGCTTCGCCAAGTTTGGCGGCGAACGCGTCGTAAACCCCGTCCTGCACGAGCAGGCGATTGGCGCAGACGCAGGTCTGGCCCGCGTTCCGATATTTGGACGCCATCGCGCCCTGGACGGCGGCGTCGAGATCGGCGTCGTCGAACACGATGAACGGCGCGTTGCCTCCCAGCTCCAACCCTAGTTTCTTGATGGTGGGGGCGCATTGCGCCATCAGCACGCGCCCGACCTCGGTCGAGCCTGTGAAGGTCAATCCGCGCACGATCGGGTTCGACGTCATCTCGGCGCCGATCTCGCGCGAGGATCCTGTGAGGACCGAGAACAACCCGGCGGGCAGGCCGGCGCGCTCGCCCAGTTCCGCCAGCGCCAGCGCGGACAACGGCGTCTCGCCCGCGGGCTTGCAGACGAAGGCGCAACCCGCGGCCAATGCCGGCCCCGCCTTGCGGGTGATCATCGCATTGGGAAAGTTCCATGGCGTGATGGCGGCGACGACGCCGAGCGCTTGCTTGATGACGATCATCCGAGAATTCGGCCAGGGCGAGGGAATGGTCTCGCCGTAAATGCGCTTGCCCTCCTCGGCGAAGAACTCGATGAATGAGGCGCCATAGGCGATCTCTCCGCGAGATTCCGCCAAAGGCTTGCCTTGCTCGGCGGTCATGATGCGGGCCAGATCTTCCTGATGCTCCATCATCAGGTTGAACCACTTGCGCAAGACGCTCGCGCGCTCTTTCGCGCTCCGTCTCGCCCATAGCTTCTGCGCGTCGCGCGCGGCCTCGATCGCGCGTCGCGTCTCCGCGGCGCCAAGTTTCGGCACGCGCCCGACGAGGCTGTCATCCACCGGATTGGTGACGGCGATCGTCTCGCCGGCGCCGACCCATTCGCCCGCGACGTAACATTTGTCCTTGAGGAGCGAGGGGTCGGAGAGCGACAGTTTCGTTGCGGGCATGGAAAGCATCCGTCGATCAAAGGTTGCTGTTAGCAAGGTCAAGCGCCACGGCCCCGCTGACTTGTTTCAGGAGCAGGTCAAAGCAGTCTTAGCCTATATATGAATCGCGCGTCCATAGGCGGCCAGGACGCTCTCGTGCATCGCCTCGGACAAGGTTGGGTGCGGGAACACGGTCGCCATCAGCTCTTCTTCCGTGGTCTCCAATCCCATCGCGATGACGAGCCCCTGGATCAACTCAGTGACATCGGCGCCAACCATATGCGCGCCCAGCAGCTTGCCTGATTTGGCGTCGAAGATTGTCTTGATCATGCCGTGGTCCTCGCCCAGCGCAATGGCCTTGCCATTGGCGGCGAAGGGAAAGCGACCGATCCGCAAATCGTGACCCGCAGCCCGCGCCTTGGCTTCCGTCAACCCGACACTGGCGATCTGCGGCTGACTGTACGTGCATCCGGGAATTTTCTCGCGCGCCACCGAATGCGCCTTCAATCCCGCGATAGCTTCGACGCAGACGACGCCCTCAAGCTCGGCCTTGTGGGCCAGCATCGGCGGCCCGGCGACGTCGCCGATGGCGTAAAGCCCGGCAACGTTGGTGCGCCCCAAGGCGTCGGTCGCGATGCAACCCCGTTCGATCCCAACGCCGAGCCGTTCGAGGCCAAGCGATTCGATATTGCCCCGAACCCCAACGGCGACGATGATTTTTTCCGCGGAAATCTCTTCGCTTCGCTCGCCGCGCTCGACGGTCGCAACGAGAAGGTCGCCGGCCGTCCTGACGGCGCCGACCTTCGCCCCCGTCAGGATCGTCATGCCCTGGGCTTCGAATTGCCGGCGTGCAGCCGCCGCGATCTCCGCATCCTCCGCCGGCAAGATCTGGTCTAGCATCTCGACGACGGTGACCTTCGCGCCCATGGCGCGATAAAAGGACGCGAACTCGACCCCGATGGCGCCGGACCCTACAATCAGCAACGAGGCGGGAATGCGCTCGGGGACCATCGCCTCGAAATAGGTCCAAACACTTTCGCCGTCAGGCTCAAGCCCGGGCAAGGTCCGCGGTCGCGCGCCGGTGGCGACGATAATGTGGTCGGCCGAATATTCGCCCGCGCCCAATGTACGCGCAGGCGGCGTCGGTTGGGGCTGGCGAGGCTTGCCAAACTTGTCGGAAACTTTGATCCGTCCCGGCGCGATGAGCGTCGCTTCGCCCCAGATGACAGCCACCTTGTTCTTCGTCAACAGGCCGGCGACACCTCGGTTCAGTCGCTGCGAAACCTCGCGCGAGCGTTGAACCACGGCTTTGGGATCGAACGCGACGTTTTCGGCGGAGAGGCCGAATTCCTTTGCTCGCCGGAACAGACCATAGACTTCCGCCGATCGCAGCAAAGCCTTGGTGGGAATGCAGCCCCAATTGAGGCAAATGCCGCCGAGATGCTCGCGCTCAACGATCGCCGTCTTCATTCCAAGCTGTGCGGCGCGAATGGCCGCGACATAGCCGCCGGGCCCCGAGCCAACGACGATGAGGTCGAATTTCATTGCGGCCGCGCCGTCGTTTTCGACCGCTCCCTCGCCTCGCGTCCCCGCGCGCGCGCCTGAAACGTTCGCGAACTGACCCGGTCCAGCAGATCGATTACATCTTTCAGGTTCGCGCGCGGAATGCCCTGCGTGATGAATACGATCTGCGTCCGATGATCATCGTCGGGCCACTGGTCGAGCCAACTCATCGTGTGCAGCAAATGTTGGACGCCTTGAATGACGGCGGGGCGGCCCGGCTCCTCCGCGATATTGACGAGCCCCTTCACGCGCAGCAGGCCCGAGCCGAGATTTTGCGCGATGCCGTCGAGCAGGAATTGCAATTCGTCGCGCGACAACGGCGCCTCGCGCGTCAGCACAAAGCTTTCGATCGCCTTGTCATGCAGGTGATTGAAGCTGTGCCCGTGGCCGCAGGCGTCGTCGTGGGAATGGCCGCTTTCGAGATGCGCGCCCACATTCAACCAGGGGCGTGGATCCGCCTTCGGGTCGGCGGCGTCGAACCCTTTCGAGGTGAGCAGCCTGGCGACCGAGGCCGACGTCCAGTCAACCACGCCTATCTCCGCCGAGGGATTGATGCGTCGAAGCTCGCGACGTATCTGCGCCTCGGCCTCATCGCGGTCGCCCTCGACGAGATCGAGCTTCGTGATCCGCATTTTCTCGGCCAGCGCGACCTGCCGCACGGACTCGTCGTGTTGCTCGGCCGTGCCGCGCCAGTTGACCGCATCGACAAGGGTGACGACGCTGGCCACACGATAGAGGCCTTCCAACGTCGGCTCCGACAGGAAGACTTGCAGCACCGGGCCCGGTTCCGCCAATCCCGAGGTTTCGATGACGACGTTGTCGAACGCAGGAATCTCGCCGGCCTGACGCGCGTGGAACAACGAATTCAGCGTGCCGACGAGATCGCTTTTCACCGTGCAGCACAGGCATCCGTTCTCCAGCACAACCACGGAGTCCGAGCTTTTGGCGAACAGCTTTTGATCGAGGCCGACTTCGCCGAATTCATTGACGACCACCACCGTCTTCGCCAACTCCGGCGCGCGGAGCGCGGCGTTGATGAGCGTAGTCTTGCCGCTGCCGAGAAAGCCGGTGACCAGGGTCACCGGAATCCTCTCAGCGGGCGGCCTTTCGCCAGACATGCCGGTCTCCGTTCAGAACACTTCGCAACCGGGAAGTCCGCACGAGATGAGGCGGTCGGACGGGAAGTTGGTGATGATTTCGCACCCGTCCTTGGTGACTACCACCTCTTCCTCGATACGCGCGGCGCCGGAGCCGTCCTCCGAGCCCTTCCAGGTTTCCAGCGCAAACACCATCCCCTCGGCGAGCGGCTTGTTCTGACCGCGGAATCGCTTGGAGAAGATCGGCCGCTCCCACAGCGACAGGCCGACGCCGTGCCCGTATTGTAGCAAGAAAGCTTCCTCCTCGTCGCGATAGCCAAAATCCTTCGCGTCCGGCCACACCGAGGCGACCTCGTCGGGCGTGACGCCGGGGCGGATCATGTCGATCGAGGCGCTGATCCATTTGGAGGCGGTCTCGTAGGCGTCGATCTGCGCCTTCGACGGCTCGCCGCAGATGAAGGTGCGATAATAGCAGGTGCGGTAGCCGTTGAAGGAATGCATGATGTCGAGGAAGATCATGTCGCCCGGCTGGATCATGCGATCAGAGAACGTGTGGGAATGCGGGCGTCCGCGCCGGCCCGACACCGAGTTCACGCATTCGACGCGCTCGGAGCCCATGCGAAACAGGCGGTCGTTGGCGATGGCGACCAGTTCGTTTTCCTTCGCGCCGGGGCGGATCGCCCGGCAGATGTCGACATAAGTGGCGTCAACCATGGACGAGGCCATCTTGAGCAGTTCGATCTCGTCGGCGGTCTTGATTTCGCGCGCATCCAGCAGCGCCTGCTGGCCATCGACCACGTTGATCCCTTCGGCCTCAAGCGCGCGCAGCATGCCGATTTCCATCATATCGATGCCAAGCGGCTCCTTGTCGATGCCGTAGTGCGCCAGCGCCTTCTTGATCTGTCTGGCGAAATCATACTGCACATTCATCGACGGCGGAATCGCGCCCTGCATGGTCGTGATCGGTGCGGCGACGTTGTCCGCGATCCAGGGCGAGGAAATGCGCTTGGCGGGCGGCGCGGGGTCCCACAGGAACGGCTTTCCCTCGGCCGGGCAGAGCGCGTAGCGGAAGAACTTGTCGCGCGCCCATTCGCCGATATGGGTCGCCGTGACATAGCGGATATTGTCAAAGTTGAAGCACAGAACGGCGCCGAGACCCGCGTATTGGATCGCGCTCTGCGCGCGCGCGAGGCGCTCCTTCGACAGGCGGCTGTAGTCGATGCCTTGCTCCCAGTCTTTGGCCATGGCGCCGAAGGCTGCGGTGGAATGGGGGCTGTTGTATTTCATCGATCCCTCTTGTGTCTTGCTGGCGGACTTAGGCTTGGCGCCTTGTCACATGAATTCCGAGAGTTCGGCGGCCCAGTCGCGCTGCTCAACGATCCGCTTGAGGCTGGAGAGGAACGCGGCGGAATAGGCGCCGTCGAAGGCGCGATGATCGAAGCTCTGCCCGATCATGCCGATCATGCGCGCGGCCAGAAAATCGCCCTGCGGCGTCGAGACGACGGCGGGCTTCAACTTGATGGCGTCGGTCGATAGAATAGCGACCTGCGGCGCATTGATGATCGGCGCGGTGAATGTCGTGCCGAAGGCGCCATTGTTGCTCAGAGAATAGGTGCCGCCCGAGAGATCGTCGGGCGTCAGCTTGCCCGACCGCGCCTTTTCGATCTGACGGTTCATCGCCTTGGCGAGTCCGACCAGCGTCAAATCCGCGGCGTTGCGCACGACAGGCACAACGAGGCCCTTGTGCGAGAGATCGACGGCGATGCCAAGGTTGACGTCACGCGACAGGATCAGCGCGTCGCCGGTGAAACGGGCGTTGATCTGCGGAAACGCCTGGATCGCTAGACATGTCGCGCGCGCGATGAAAGGCAGATAGGTGAGCGAGAAGCCGTGCGCTTGCCTGAATGCATCCTTGCGTTTCTGGCGCACGAGATCGAGCGCGGTGAAATCGACGTCAATCGCCTGGAACACATGCGGTATCGTGCGCCAGTTCTCGGTGAGCCGCTCCGCGGTCCGTTTCCGCACCGCGCTCAGCGTGACGACATCGCCGTCCTGCGGCGAGGCCGCGAACACCGGGGGCGGCGAAGGCGTCGCCGGACGCGCCTCCAGAGCCGCGCGCACGTCCTTTTCCTCGATCTTTGACGCGCCGCGTTGCTTGGCGGCGGCGGTGAGGGTCGCAAGCTGCAAGCCGTTCTGCGCGATCAACCGTCGCGCCAGCGGCGTCACGCGGACGCCTTCCGCGTTCCTGGCCGGGCCGAACCTGTCGAGCGGGGTCGCGACCTCCTCGAAGGGCGAACGCGCCGGCGCAAGCGGCGCCGAAGCCCCAGCCCCGCCGACGACAGCGACGACAGCGCCAACTTTGGCTACGATCCCTTCGGCGACGCGTATTTCGTTCAGGCGTCCCGCCAGGATTGACTGAACCTCCAGCGTCACCTTGTCGGTCTCAACCTCGAACAGGTTGTCGCCCTCCTTGATCTCGTCGCCAACCGACTTGAACCATTTGAGAATCTTGCCCTCGGCGACGGTCTCGCCGAGCTGCGGCATGATGACAGTGTTGGTCATCGCTCTCAACCGTTCATGACGCGGCGAATCTTGTCGACGATGCGCGCCGCGCTTGGCAGGGCAAGATCTTCAAGATGATCGGCCGCGGGTAGCGGGATATGCGGCGTGGTGATGCGGACGATGGGGCCGTCGAGATCCCAGAACGCTTCGTCCGCGACAATCGAGGCGATCTCGGCTCCCCAGCCGCATAGCCGGGGATTCTCCTCGACGGTGAACAGACGGCCGGTTTTGGCGACCGAGCCGAGGATGGTTCTTGTGTCCAACGGCACCAGCGAACGCACGTCGACCACTTCGGCGTCGATGCCGTGGTCGCGTTTGAGCGTGTCGGCGGCGTCCAGCGCGCGCGAGACCATCAGCGCCAGCGCGACGATCGTGCAATCGCTCCCTGCACGCAAAATCTTGGCGGTTCCCAAGGTATCGACGATCTCGCCGTCGGGGACTTCGCCCTTCATGGCGTAGAGCGCCTTGTGCTCATGGAAGATCACGGGATCGTTGTCCCGTACCGCGGCCGCCATCAATCCCACGACGTCGGCAGGCGAGGATGGCGCCACGACCTTGATCCCGGGGATCATCATCGTCCAGTTTTCAATCGACTGCGAGTGCTGCGCGCCAAACCACACCCCGCCGCCATTGCCGGTGCGGATCACCAGCGGACACGCCAGCTGGCCGTTGGTCATGTAGCGTATCTTCGACATTTCATTGGCGACATAGTCGAAACAGACCGCCAGAAAATCGGCGAACATGATCTCGGCGATCGGCCGAAGCCCCGTCATGGCGGCGCCCATGGCGGCGCCGAGAATGGCTTGCTCGGAGATCGGCGTGTCGCGCACACGCAGCGGGCCGAATTGTTCGTAGAGCCCGACGGTCGCTTTGAACACGCCGCCGGCCTTGCCGATGTCCTCGCCAATCATCACGACGCGATTGTCGCGCGCCATCTCCTGCGCGATGCCGCGCGCAACGGCGTCACGATAAGTCAGTTCCGCCACGCCCAGCCCCCATCCGCATAAACATCCGCGGTCAATAGTTCGATCGGAGCCGGCGGCGACGCCTTGCAGGCGACCGTCGCGGCTTCGACCTTGCGCTTGCTTTCGGCCGCGATCGCTTCGATCTTCTCATCCGCAACGCCGAATTCCTTCAACCGCTGGCGGTAGATGATCAGCGGATCGCGCTTCATCCATTCCTCAAGCTCGCCGGGCGGACGGTATTTGCCGGGATCGGCGCGGGAATGGCCGGAATGGCGATAGGTCAGGCATTCGATCAGCGAGGGGCCGTCGCCCGCGCGCGCTTTCGCCAACGCCGCTTGCGCCGCGCGGAAGACGACATCGGCGTCGTTGCCGTCTATCAGAATGCGCTCCAGGCCATAGGCCGCCGCACGGTCTGCGGCGGGATGGGGAACCGCCGTCACGTCGCCGATCGGCGTATATTCCATGTAGAGGTTGTTCTCGCAGACGAAGACGACCGGCAGCTTCCACACGGCGGCGAAATTGAGCGCTTCGTGAAACGCGCCGATGTTGGTGGTTCCGTCGCCGAAAAAGCAGACGGAGACATCTTTCTCGCCCAGATATTGCGCGCGCCAGGCCGAGCCGCAGGCGATGGGGAGATGCGCGCCGATGATGGCGTAGGAACCCAGCACGTCATGCTCGACCGAGGTCAGATGCATCGAGCCGCCCTTGCCGCGCATCAGCCCGATATCCCTCAGCATCAACTCGCCCAGCATTCCCTCCATCGGGGCGCCGCGCGCCAGCGTATGCGCATGTCCGCGATAGGTGCAGAAGGACTTGTCGCCCTTTTGCATTGCGACGCCGAAGCCTGCCGCGACCGCCTCCTGGCCAAGCGAGAGATGGCTGGTGCCCTTGATCAGATTCTGAAGGAAGAGATCGTAGGCGCGCTTCTCGCAATCGCGGATTTCGACCTGAAGGCGGAACAGCTCCAGTCTCTGTTCCACGCCGATGTCGTCGTTGCGCGGCGCGTCCACCCGCGCCGCGACGTCTTGCTCCGATGCCATCTCGCAGCTTCCACCCTAAAGTTCAGATCAAGACATTGCCACACCGGCGCAGGTCTTGAATTGGAAACATCCTCAAAATGGATATTTCGCAAGACGGCGCGGGAGCGAGAGGCGGCGCTTCGCGTTCAAACCAGCACCATGCCTCCGTCCGCCATGATGACCTGACCAGTGATGTAATCGGAATCGGGCGACGCCAGGAACGCGGCGACGCCGGCCATATCGCTTGGGCGGGAGGGGTAACCCATGAGGATGCTCGACGAGAAGCTTTCGATGAACTCGCCCTTCTCTTTGATGACGCCCTTGTCGATCATGTCTTGCTCAAGCCCGTCCCACAGCGGCGTCACGACCACGCCTGGCGCAAAGGCGTTGACGGTGATCTTGTGTTTGGCGAACTCGCGCGCGGCGGCCTGGGTCAGCGAAATGACGGAAGCCTTGCTGGCGCAATAGGGCGCGAATTCCGCGTAGCCCTGACGGCCCGCTATCGAGGCCGTGTTGATGATCTTGCCGCCCTGCCCTTGCGCGATCATTTGTTTGGCGGCCTCCTGCGTGCAAACCATCACGCCCCAGGCGTTGACGCGCAGGATGGCGTTGAAGTTGGCCTCATCGACCTCCAAAAACGGCAGCGGCTTGTTGAAGCCCGCGTTGTTGAAGATGATGTCGAGCCGCCCGAAGGATTGCACGGTCTGCGCGATGGCGGCCTGGACCTGAGCCCGTTCGGCGACATCGACGGCGACGCCGATCGCGCTGCCGCCGCTTCGGTTCAGCGTTTCCGCGACTGACCTCGCCTTGTCGCCGTTGAGATCGGCGACGGCGACATGGGCGCCTTCCCTAGCCAGCCGCGTGGCTATGCCTTCGCCGATGCCCTGTGCGCCGCCTGTAACAATGACGACCTTGCCTTGAAGCCGCGCCATTCGACCGTCCTCCCTCTTTCCGCGCCGGATTTCTGGACAGCGCGACAAGCCCATGCGGCGAGTGCGCTCGTGAGCAGGCTAACCCGGGCTTGGGGAAAGGCGGTACCGGGAAAATATCCAAAATGGCCCTTAACCGGCGCGCCTGCGCGAGCGGCCACTAGCGCCCGCAATATATTCATTTTGGATAAAAGCGGAGCGACCGCGCAAGCAGGCCGACGGTATAAGAAGGCAAGACAATTCGTTGCGCGGCGGGCGTCGGCTCGCTTCGCGCACTCAATGGGAGGCATGAAGCTATGAGGAGACCGGTCAGCGCCTCCTTTGCCCCCACCCAAATTGTTGTTCTCATACGGGCTCCCGGTGCGTGGGCCGCGATGACAGGCGCGCAAGAACTTTCCTACGGAGCATGAAATGAAGGCCATCAGGTTTTACGCCAAGGAAGACGTTCGCGTGGACAGCGTGGCGGCGCCGGACGTTATGGGCGACAGCCAAGTGCTGGTGCGGCCGCTGACCTGCGGCATCTGCGGCACCGATCTGCACGAGTTCGCCGGCGGCCCGATCGTGACGCCGAAGACCGCGCATAAATTCACCGGCGCCGTCCTGCCGCAAATTCTCGGCCACGAATTCTCGGCCGAGGTGGTGGATACGGGCCGTTCGGTGACCCGCGTGCGCAAGGGCGACCGCATCTCCATTCAGCCGCTGGTGATGCCGCTCGACGACTATTACAGCCGCCGCGGCCTCAATCATCTGAGCCCCAGCATGGGCTGCATCGGTCTGAGCTGGGCCTGGGGCGGCATGGGCGAACTGGCCGTCATCAACGACTACAACGCCAATCTCATTCCCGAGAACGTCAGCAACGAACAAGGCGCGATGGTTGAGCCGACGGCGGTGGCGCTGTATGGCGTGGACCGCGCCAGGGTCACTGGCGGCAGCACCGTGCTGGTGACGGGCGCCGGCCCGATCGGGGCGCTGGTGGTGTTGATCTGCAACGCGGTCGGTGCTTCGAAGATCTTCGTCAGCGAGCCCAACGCCAACCGGCGCCGGCACATCGAAAGCCTCGGCGTCGCTGCGGCCGTGCTCGATCCGCGCGCCGTCAACGTCGTCGATTTCATCAGAGAGAACACGGAAGAGGGCGTCGGCGTCGACGCCGCGATCGAGTGTTCGGGCATCGAGCTTGCGCTCAACACCTGCGTCGAAGCGGTTCGAAATCATGGCGTGGTGGTGCAGACGGGACTGCACGTGAAGAAGGCGCTGGTCGACCCGGCTTTGTGGGCGCTGAAAGACATCTCGATCGAGGCGACCTGGTGCTACGAAGTGACGATGTGGCCGCGCGTCATCCGCATGATTTCCAGCGGCAGACTCCCGGTCGAGAAAATCATCACAGGCCGCATCCAACCGGAAGACATTGTCGAGAAGGGCTTCCGGTCGCTGCTGAACCCCGGCGGTCAGGAGATGAAGGTGATGGTCGACATGCGCTGACGTGCGCGTGTAGTTTTGGGAACGGGCAGCGCGATAATTGGCGTCGGACGGAGCAGATCATGAAAATTGTGGCCCTGGTCGTGGGAGCGACGGGAATTGCGGGACGCGGTGTGTCTCAGGAACTGCTCGAAGGCGGAGCGACTGTCTACGGACTTTCGCGCAAGCCCGAGGGCCTGACGCCGGGCGTGCATCACGTCGCTGCGGATTTGACGAAATCCGAGAGCGTCAACCAAGCCGTCGCCGGACTGAAGCCGACGCATGTCTATCTCACCACGTGGTCGCGGCAGGCGAACGAAGAAGAGAATATCCGCGTCAACGCCGGCGCGGTGCGGACGCTGCTCGCCGCCGTCGCGCCCGTTCGCTCTGTCGTCCACGTCGCGCTGGTGACGGGACTAAAGCACTATCTCGGGCCGTTCGACGCCTATGTCAAAGCCGGCGTGATGCCGCCGATGCCGGTGCGCGAGGAGCAGCCGCGCCTCGATATCCCGAATTTCTACTACGCTCAGGAGGACGAGGTTTACGCAGCCGCCGCGCGCGACGGGTTCACCTGGAGCGTGCATCGCCCGCACACGATCATCGGCAAGGCGATCGGCAATGCGATGAACATGGGCTCGACGCTCGCGGCCTGCGCCGCGATCTGCAAGGAGACGGGGCGGAAATTCAAATTCCCCGGCAGCGCCGCGCAATGGAACGGATTGTCCGACATGACGGACTCGCGCGTGCTCGGCAAACAACTCGTCTGGGCCAGCACCCATGATGTCGCGAAGAACGAAGCCTTCAACATCGTCAACGGCGACATCTTCCGCTGGAACTGGATGTGGCCGCGCCTCGCGAAATGGTTCGGCGTCGAGTGGGAAGGATTCAGCGGCGAGATCGCGCCGCTGGAGACGCAGATGGCGGGCGATGCGAGCGTCTGGAAACGCATCGTGGAAAAGCATGGGCTGGTCGAGCCCGACCTCGCGCGGGTCGCCTCCGCCTGGCACACGGACCTCGATCTCGGCCGCCCGATCGAAGTGATGACGGACATGGCCGCGAGCCGCAAGCGAGGCTTCACCGTTTATCAGAACACCGAGGAAGCCTTCCATAGCCTGTTCGCGCAATTGCGCGCGGAAAAGGTCATTCCTTGAACAGGCCATAGGGCTCCAAACCCGGGAGGGCGAAGCCCTCCCGCTTTCGCGGCGGCGGGAATGGACGCAACGGGACGAGGCACGGACTCGACAGAAGCGATCTCGCGACCTAACCGTCAGCGACAGCGGCGCCCTTTTGCTGGGCCCGATCCCGTCAGGCCCGACACTTACCGGATGACCGAGCACGAACTCCTGCGGATTATTGCGTTCCTGGAACGGGTTCGCCAGCCCTTCCAGGAGTTGGTCCCGATCGCGGAAGAAGACGCGACCTGGAACATGCTGCTGTTTCTAATGCGCAATCACCTCGCGGGAACGCCGGTCGCCATTTCCACTCTCGCCTCCGTCGCCCAGGTGCCGCACGCCACGGCGATGCGCCGAATTCATGCTTTGATCGAACGCGGCGACATCGTGACGAAAAAGGCCAGCGACACCGGCAAGCGGTTTCTGTTGTCGCCGAGCGACGCGCTGCTGCGAAGTTTCATCGAATATGCGCGCAAGATCAAATTCCTGCTGGCCGAGACCTTCGGGTTGCGCGCGAAGACGGACAGCGACGAGGATTTCTATTTTGGCGGCTCCTATTTCGCCGCGCAAATCATACCGCCGCCGCGCCTGATCGAGAGTCTTTTTCGCGGCAAGCGCGAGATCAAATTCCTGCTCAATGACGATAACTACTTCTTGTCGATGCGCAATATGTGGGCGGACTTTCGCAACAACATGTCGTCGCGCAAGAACTTCGACCTGCTGAAACTTCCCCAACTGCACGAACGGCTGATCGAAAATTCGAAGCGGGATGTCTCCGAATACGACATCGTCGCGGTCAACGCGCCCTGGTTGGGCGAAGCGGTGAAAAAGAATCTGGTCATCCCGCTGGACTCCCACATCAAGGCCGCCGCGATTTCGCCGCTCGATTTTCATCCCTCGGTATGGTCGATGGGGAGTTGGCGCGGTCAGCAGTTCGGCGTCCCGATCTATTGCACCATCGAATTGCTGGCCGCGCGCAGCGATCTGTTCGAGAAAGACAGAATCGACTATCCCACGACGTTCGAGAAGACGATCGCCGCCGCCAAACATTTCCACGCCCCCGCCAAGGAGCGCTATGGTATCGCCTGGAATGGCGCGCGCGGCATGCCGATCGCCTCGACCTTCATGTTTCTGATGGGATGCTGCGGCGAATCGATCCTGCGGATTCCGAAGGCGAGCCTGGTGATGGGCGTCGACGAGGCGCGCGGCGAACAGCTTCGCCCGCAAATCCAGTCCGAAGCGGGAATGCGCGTGCTCGACTATCTTCACAAGTTGAAGGAGGTCTCGCCGCCCGACATTCTCGAAATGGATTGGGACCGCCGCACCTCGTCGTTTCTCTCGGGCCAGACGGCGCTCGCCTATTGCTGGACGGTCCGCGCCGCGCGATTCGAGACCGATGTCAGTTCGGCCGTGAAGCGTAAGGTGAGTTACCTGCCGCAGCCGCGCGGGCCGGCCGGCGCTTCCAACAACCCCATCGGCGGCTTTTTGCTCTGCATCCCTTCGAACCTGCCGCCGGAAAGAATAGAACTGGCGTTCGAGGCGATCGCCTGGATGACGTCGCCCGAAGCGATGAAGGTCAACGTTCAGAACGGCTTTCCGGTCGCCCCGCGTTTCAGCGTCTCCGCCGATCCCGAGGCGGCGGCGACTTCGCCGATCGTGAGCGTCGTCGACAAGCTGGCAAAGCGGGGCTTGCTGAAAGCCTGGCCGCGACCGCCGGTGCCGGAGTACCTCGCGCTGGAGGCGATTCTCGGCGAAGAGATCCACCGCGCGCTGCGTAGCGAAGTCAGCGACCGAGACGCCTTGAGAAACGCGCAGGCTCAAGCGGACGAAGTGATGCATGCGGCGGGCTACTATTGAACTTCACATCTCACGCCGGCGGGAAAGCCCGTCATAGAAAGCGGCTGGTTGCGCACGAAATATTGTGCGGCGCGAGAGCGCGATACCAAATTCTGATCGCCGCGTTAGCTATTTTCTATTTTGCGCGCGCGCTGTCATGAGGCACGATCCCCGGCGATGGACGTCATGCGGAAAATGTTCGGGACGCGTCGACGAGGCGAATGTGAAGTCTAGGGAGGTTTGGCTGACGAAGGCGTCGCGCCATCGCGTGGGTAGAACGCGGTTGGCCTTGCTCGGCGCCTGTGCGGCCTTGCTGTCGACGCCCTCACTCGGTTTGGCCGGGGCGTTGACGGTGGAACGCGCCTGGGTCGCGCCGAACGACAGCGTCGGCGCCGATGTCGGCCTCTTCATGACGATCAAGAACGAAGGCGACGCTCCCGACGCGCTGGTCCGCGCGGCCTGCCCGTTTGCGAATTTCTCGGAGAAGCGAACGGTGGACGTCGGCGAAGGCGGGCTGTCGAACCGCGCGATTCCCAACATTCCCGTTGCAGCGCATGCGACGTTGACGATGACGTCGAAAACCTTTCATGTCGGGCTGTTGCAAACGCGCGACAAGCTTACGGCGGGAGACAACTTCACCTGCAACCTGTCGTTTCGCGGCGCGGGGCCGATGGAAGTGAAGGTCACGGTTTCGCCCTCTGCCCCACAGGGCTAAGGGCGGGAAATCCGCCCGGATCAATCCGGGCGGCCACAGAAGTCTAAAGGGCGGAATCCCGAGGAGGGCCACTATGAAAGCCAGAACTTTGAATTTGCGTTTGCTCGCCGGCGCTGCGCTGGCGTGCCTGATTTCCGGATCGGCCTACGCCGACGGCGGTCCCGCCGCTGACAAGCCCGCGACCGTCAAGAGCGCCGACGTCACGACCGAGCGGCTGCTTAACGCCAATAAGGAAATGGCCGACGGCAACTGGATCACTCATCACGGCAATCTCTGGGGACAGCGCTACTCGCCGCTCGCCCAGATCAACAAGGACACCGTCAAAGGCCTGCACGTCGCCTGGACGATGCAACTCGGCGGCCTCGAAGGCGGCGGCATCTGGTCGCACGGCGGCCTGGAAGGCACCCCGCTGGCCGAGAACGGCTATCTCTATGTCACCGACGGTTGGGGCTCGGTCTACAAGATCGATGCGCGTGGCGGCAAAGGCACGCTGATCTGGAAGATGGACCCCAAGACCGACCACGATTGGGCCGGCGCGGTCGCCTGCTGCGGCGTCGATAATCGCGGCGCGGCGCTCTACAAGAACCTGGTGATCAGCCACACCCTCGACGGCCGTCTCATCGCCACCGACAAGGAGACCGGACAGGTCAAGTGGCAGCGCGCGGTCGCCAACCCCGACAAGGGCGAAGTCGTCACCGGCGCGCCGCTCATCGTCAAGAACATGGCGATCACCGGCGTCGCCGGCGCCGAATACGGCATCCGCGGCTGGATCGCGGCGACCGATCTCGACACGCAGAAGGAAGTGTGGCGCACCTACACGATTCCGACCAAGGGCGAGGCCGGCATCGAGAGCTGGAAAGGCGCCAACAGCGCTGAAGTCGCCGGCGGCGGCTCGACCTGGGTGACCGGCTCCTATGACGCGGCCAACAACACCATCGTCTGGGGCGTCGGCAATCCGGGCCCCGATTGGGACAACGCCTTCCGCCCCGGCGACAACCTTTACACGGATTCTTCCCTGGCGGTCGACGCCGACACCGGCAAGATCAAATGGCACTTCCAGCACACGCCGAACGACCCCTATGATTACGACTCGGTCGGCGAGAACGTGCTGGTCGATGTGGGCGACAAGAAGCTGGCGTTGCACGCCAACCGCAACGGCTTCGGCTATGCGGTCGACCGCACCGACGGCAAGTTCGAATGGGCGACGGCGTTCGTGAAGAAGGTGACGTGGACCAAAGGCATCAACCCGAAGACGGGCAAGCCCGAGGAATACGACGCCGGCAAGGACGTGCAGACCTATCTCGCCGCCGCCACGCCGACCCGCGACAAGGCGCTCGCCGACTTCTGCCCCGGCAATATGGGCGGCAAGAACTGGCCGCCGACCTCCTACAATCCCGAGCTGAAGCTCTGGTACATCCCGGTCATCGAAAGCTGCAACCGGGTGACGATCGCGCCCGAGAAGGCGCTCCCCGCCAAATCGCGCGAGTTCTTCACCGGCGGCGGACCTTCGCAGCCTTTCCGCATCACCGGATCGGTCACGGCGATCGACGTCACCACCGGCAAGGTGGCCGGCAAGTTCGAGACCAAGTTCCCCAATCTCGGCGGCACGCTGGCGACGAAGGATCTGGTGTTCTCGGGCGAACCGAGCGGCGAGGTTTTCGCGCTCGACGGCAAGACGCTTGAGAAGCTCTGGGGCTTCAACACCGGCGGCGGCGTCAGCGCGCCTCCGATGACCTTCCAGGTCGACGGCAAGCAATATGTCGCAATCCTGGTCGGCCTGGGCGGCGCCTGGGACAAGTGGTTCATCGACTCCACGCCCGAACTGAAGACCATGCAGCCCGGTTCGATGCTCTACGTCTTCGGCCTCTGATCCAAAGCTTAAGAGCGAGGCCCCGCACGGGGCCTCGCTTATTTGTTTGACCCTGGAGTTGGTCGTTCCAATGATGTTTCGCGTCAACTTGGCCGCGACCCTGGTTATGGCGTTGGGGTTTCTGGGTTCGGCCCAAGCCGAGGAGAGCGAGGCTCAGCTTGGCCGCGCCACCTACGCGAGGGCCAATTGCGTTGGCTGCCACAAATGGCACGGCAACGGCGGCGGCGGCTATGGCGGCGCCGCTTTGTCGCTGCGCAAGACGCAGCTCGATCGCGAGCAGATCGTCAAGACCGTGACCTGTGGCCGGCCCGGCACCGGCATGCCCTCCTTCCTGCGCGGCGTTTACGACGACGACGCCAAGGAACATCCGTGCTACGACTTCAGCCAAAAGGATCTGACCGGCGACAACCATGTCGCGGAAGCCGGCACATTCCTGCGTCCCAATGAGATCGAAGCCGTCGCCGATTACGTGCTGAAAAACATCATGGGCCACGGCGACCCCAATCTCGCGGAATGCGTCGCCTTCTTCGGCGACACGTCCCGGGTCTGCGAGATTTACAAGCCGAAGACGTCGCATCAGATGCCGACGCCTTCGACGCAAAACTGAGACATGGTCATGCGCAGCCTTGCTTTCGCCTTCGCCCTTCTCGCCACGCCCGCCCTTGCGGCGCGCACGGCGGCCGATCTGCACGATGGCGTCAATGTCGGCATGGCGGCCGCCGAACTGCCCAAGGCCGACTACAAGAATTTCTCCTGCGTTGAGCCCAAGGGCCAGGCGCTGACCGGTTTTGACGACTGGAAGACCTGCGCGGCCGGCCCCGATGGCTTGCGCAAGTTGCATGTTTCGATTCCCGAACGCGGCGAGGACGAGACCCTTGTCGCCGGCCATCCCGTCGACCTGACGCTCGGCTTCAATGAGGAGGGTCGGCTCGCGCGCATCCTCATCGTGACCAAGAGCAAGGGTCCGATGTTCATGCGCAAGAAAGGTTATCTGCTGGGCTTGCAAGCCAAGGCGCGCTACGGCGACGACGGCTGGTCGTGTCAGGAGACGCCGCTTGGCGCGGACGAGGAGCCGCTCGGTTCGTCCTCGATCAAGGAACATTGCGTCAAGACCGCAGGCGAACGCCGCGTCACCGTGGACCGAAGCCTGTTCCGCAAAGTCGGGGCGGAGGCCAAGGCCTTCACCAGCGAATCGCGCGTGATCATCGATTGGGTCGGCAAGTAGACTCCGAACGCAGCGGCGCCGCGATGACCCTGGTCGCCGCATCCCCCCTGGCGCAAGCGCCGGACGCCTCAACCGCCTGGGACCCTGTCCTGCGCTGGTTGATCTTCACCGGCGTAAGCCTGTTCGCCGCGCTTGTCCTGTGGCGTTACGGCCTGATCAGGCTGATGTTCGACTCCGATCGCACCTATATTTCGTCGGTCATATCAGCGCTCTATCTCGGCGCGAGCCTCCACTGCCTCAGCCGGGCGATCGCGGTTTCGCGCGAGGCGGCCGCGCTCGCGCGCTGGCGCGCGGCTCGCTCGATCCTCCCGCGCGGCCAAGTTGGCGAACATCTGCGCGATCTCGCCGCCAAGGCGCGCGCACGCGGTCTTGGCCGACTCGATCAAACCTTGCTCGCCCGCGCCTTCGGGCAGCGCCTGCAACGCGGACAGGCGCTCGGCGCCCTCGCCAGCGACTCCGTGATGAAACTGGGGTTGCTCGGCACCATCATCGGCTTCATTCTGATGCTGGGACCCATCGCGGGTCTCGACGGCGACGACCCCGTCGCCTTGCGCGCGGCGATGGGCGTGATGAGCGACGGCATGGCGATTGCGATGTATACGACGCTGGCCGGTCTTCTCGGCTCGATCCTGCTGAAGGCGCAATATTACATGGTCGAGCGCGCTGCCGCGTCGCTGTTCTGGAACATCGTCCGCTGGACCGAAACCGGGTTCATCCCCGCGCTTGAGCGCGGCGATGTTTGACGATTTCGGCTTTCCCGGCCGCGAAGAGGGATTTGATCCCTTCTCGGTGATGCTGTTCAAGGCGCTCCAGGTCGTCGCTTTTCTGTTCTTCCTCGCCATGCTGGCGATGGCGCCCAAGGCGAGTGAAGGCAAGGTCGATTCCAAGGCCGAGTTCATCATCACCATGGACTGGCCCGACAATCACCCCGACGACCTCGACCTGATGGTGCAGGACCCGGCCGAAAACATCGCCTGGTATCGTCACAAGGAGGCGGGCTTTCTCACGCTCGACCGCGACGACCGCGGCGGCCCGCACGACACCATCTCCATCAACGGCAAGCGAGTCTCGACCGCGATTCGCGAGGAGGTCACCACGATTCGCGGCCTCGTGCCGGGAGAATATGTCGTCAATGTCGCGCATTATGTCGCGACGACGCATCAACCCGTCACCGCCAGCCTGCGCGTGCAAAAGCTCAATCCGTCCGCGCGCGTGGTTTACGAGGGTCAGGTCAAAGTGGACCATCGCGGCGACGAGAAGACGGCTGTGAGATTCCGGCTCGATGAGAAAGGCGACGTGGTCGACATCAACTATCGGCCGAAGTCGCTGCTCAACATTCTGGGCTCGTCGCGGCCGCTTGAGGGCGACGGCAAATGATCGAAGGCCCGACCGGCTGGATCCTCACGCTCGCGCTCGCTTATGTCGCGCTTGGCGCGTTGACCTTGTGGTCGCTGCTCGCCACGCGGGCGCCGGCTCTGTTGAAGGGCCTCATCATCGTCGCGATCTCGTGTCTTTATTTCGCGACCTTCTTTGCTCTGCGCGCCCTGCCCGGCTACGCCAGCGAGGAACGGCTGCCGCCGCGCTTCAAGCTGCTCGGCGCCCGCATCGTCGAGCCGAAGACCATTCCCGGCGATCCCGGTTCGATCTATGTCTGGGTCGAACCCATGGACGAGAACAGCGTGCTGAGCGGAAAGCCGCGCGCTTTCCGCCGGCGCTGGCGCGAGAAGGAGGCCGACGATCTCGTCAACGCCCTCAAGCGCAGCAATGAAGGCCATCCACAGGAAGGCCGCACGGGTCCCGCCAAGGACGACAAGGACTGGCTCGGACCCAACGCCGGCCTGACCGTCGAGGACGGCATGTCGACCAAAGGGCGCGACCCCTTGGCCGACGCCGAGCGCGACGAAGGCGTCGAGTTCGCGCCGATGTCGGCTCCGCGCCTGCCGATGAAGGACGATCAACTGACACCCTGAGCGGGGCCTATATTTTTTCAGTGAGCGCGATTCCTCGCGCTCATGCCGCGCAAAGGCGCGGGCGCGCTTCGCGCTTTGTCCAAACGAGATGATCGGCGCCCATCATCGCTTCTTGGGATTAGATTTCGCCGCGCCGACGTCGCTCTGCGTCGTCCCAGGCGGTCAGCGCCTGGTAATCGGGCACGAAGCCAAGCCCCTTGCGCGCATCCGACGACACTACCGTCTGCGAGGTCACCACGTCGATCAACGCCGGCGCGTTGGCCAGCGCGCGTTGAAGCGCGCCGGCGAGATCCTCCGCCCGCTCCACCCGCTCGCCGTGCGCGCCCAGCGCGCGGGCCATTCCGGCATAGTCGGAATGCCTCAGCGTGGTGCCGACGACCCGGCCGCCGTAGTTGGTGTCCTGATCGAACCGCTCGATATTCCAGGCGGCGTTGTTGGAGACGATGAACACGCACCTAGCGCCATGCCGAACCGCGGTGTCGATCTCCATCGCGTTGATGCCGAAAGCGCCGTCGCCGTTGATCGAGATCACCTGCCGACCCGGATGCGCCAACGCGGCCGCGACGGCGAACGGCACGCCGACGCCCAAACAACCAAACGCGCCCGCGTCCATATAGGTCGTCGCCGATATGCCGACGCGCGCGAAGCTGAGGAGATCGCCGCCGTCGGCGATGGCGATGTAATCGGGATCGGCGACCTGTTTGATGGCGTCGAAGATCGCGCCCGGATGCACCTTGCCGTCCTCGCCCCTTGTCGGCGCGGCCACGGGCGCGGAGCGCTTCTCATGCCGCGCGCGCAAACCCTGCGCCCAGGCTCTGTCGCAAGCGGGCTCGGCGTTGCCGGCCGCGGCGATTATGGCGTCAAGCGCGAGCGAGGGCGTCGCCAGCAATTCCGGATCGCCGCGCCGGTTGTCGAGCAACTCGCCGGCATTGTCGGCGATGCGCACGAAGCGCGCGTTGGGAAACACGGCGGGCGAGCCGTAACCCATCTGATAATCGAGCCGCCGTCCGACCACCAACACCAGATCGGCCTCGGTCATCGCCGCCGCGCGCATCGCGCCGACGAACGATTTGTGGCTTGGCGAAACGAGGCCGCGGCTTTCCTGCGTGTCGAGATAGACAGCGCCGCTGGCGTCGAGCAGACGCAACAACGCCGGGCCTGCGTCGCGCGCGCCGCGGCCGGTGACGACCAGCGGCCGTTTGGCGCCCCAGATCGCCTGCGCCGCCGCGGTCGCTGCTTCCGGATCGGGGGGAATGCGGCGCGACGGCTTCGGCCGCATCCAATCCTCCAGCACGAGATTTTCCGCGACATGGGCGCGTAGCACGTCGGTTGGTATCTCGATATAGGCCGGCCCCGGCTCGCCGACGTCGCCGAAGGCGCGCGACATCGCCTCGTCCAATTCGCGGATCACCTGATCGGCGACACGCGCGGTGCGGGCGTAGCGGCACACCGGCTTCAACATTTCGACATGCGGAATGTCCTGCAACGGCCCCATATTCGCCTGCGGCCGCGAGGTGCAGCCGCCGATCAGCAACACCGGCGCACGCGCGAGCGAAGCGTTGGCCATGGCGGTGATGCAGTTGGTTACGCCCGGCCCCGCCGTCGCCATCGCCACGCCGAACCCGCCGGTGAGTTCGGCGTGCGCATGCGCCATATGAACCGCCGCGCCCTCGTCGCGCACGTCGATGATGCGGATGCCGAGTTGCGCGACATGATCCCAGATCGGCTGGATGTGGCCGCCTTGCAGGCCGAACACGCGGTCGATCCCGCGCCCTTTAAGGAAGCGCGCAATCCACGCCGCGCAAGCGAGGGCGTCGTGGTTGAGATCCTGTCGTTCGATCGTCATGTCGTCCTCGATTTTAATCGTTGGCGTCGCCCAGCGAGGCGAGCCGTTCGCGCAACTGACGATGCTGAATCTTGCCTGTCGCTGTGCGCGGCACATCGGCGTCGGCGAAGTAGGAGACCGAGCGCGGCCGCTTGTAGCCGGCCAGCTTTTCGCGCGTCCAATCAATCAGCTCCGCTTCGGCAAGCGCTTGCCCGTCGTGTAGCACGACGACGGCGTGCACGCGCTCGCCCCATTTGGCGTCGGTGAGCCCCACCACCGCCACCTCGCGCACCTTGGGATGCGCGCCGATCACGCTTTCCACCTCGGAAGGATAGATGTTCTCGCCGCCGGAGATGATCAGGTTCTTCTTGCGGTCAATCAAGCGGATGAAGCCGTCGCCATCGCGCAAAGCCATATCGCCGACCGTGCAGTAGTCGCCGCGAAACGCCTCCGCTGATTTGTCCGGCAGCTTCCAATAGCCCTCGAAGGTGTAGGAATTGCAGGAGTAAAGCTCGCCCGGCTCGCCGTCGCGGACCTCGGCGCCCGTCTCGTCGAGAATGCGGATCGGCGCCGAGCCCACGCATTCGCGCCCCACCGTCCCCATATGGGTGAACTGCTCGTCGGGGTGCAACATCGTCACCCAGCCCGCCTCGCTGGAGCCGTAAAGTTCGTAGAGGCCGGAATTCCCGAACATCTCCATCACGCCGCGCTTGGTGTCGGGCCGCGCCGGCGCTGAGGAGATCATCAGTTTCTCGACACAGTCGAGATCGAGCTTCTCCTGCGTCGCCTTCGGCAGGCCCAGCATCATGATGTAATGCGTCGGCACCAACGATGTGAAGCTCGCGCGTTTTTCCGCCAGCGAGCGGATCGCGTGCTCGGGGTCGAAGCTCTTGCGCGAATAGATATGCGTCGCCGCGCCCATCTGCGCGAAGGCGCCAAAAAAATAGAGCGAATTGGCGTGGCACATCGGCATCACGAGCAGACAGGAATCATTTCTGTCGAGCTTCAGTTCGATCTCCGTGACGAGCCCAACCATCGTCCCGCCGAGATGGCTGCGGATCACGCCCTTCGGCTTGCCCGTGGTGCCGGAGGTGTACATCAGCACCCAGGGATCGGCGAGATCGACCCGCGTCGCGACCGGCCGCGCCGCGCCGGCGGCGAGCAATTCCTCGTAATCGCGCCAGCCCGCCGGAGCTTTTCGCCTGCCGAAATGGATGCGTCGATCGTGGCGGACGGGAAGCTGCGCGCCCATTTCCTCGACGAGGCCAGCGAGTTCGTCCTGCACGATGATTGCGGCGCAGTCGGCGTCCTCGACGATGAACAAGGCTTCCGGCGCGATCAGGCGGAAGTTGATCGGCACACCAACCAATCCCGCTTTGGCCGTCGCCGCGTAAATCTCGACCCATTCGATACAATTGTAAGCGAGCACCGCGACGCGGTCGCCCTTGACAAGTCCGAGCCCGAGCAGCGCGTTGGCGAGCCGCTCGGCGCGCTCGTTCCACAGCGCGAAGGTCATCTCGCGGTCGAGGTCGGTGGCGCCGATCTTGGTTGGCGACAGGCGCGCGTGGGTGGAGAGCGCCTGCCCGAAGTTCAGCAATCCCTGCATGGCGGGCTCACTTCAGCAACCCTGTGGAAAGCCAGGGAATGGCGGCGACGACGATTGTGCCGATCAGCAGCGCAAGCACATAGCCCGCCATCGGGCGAATGCCCTGGTCCGGGTGGACCCGGCTGATCGCGCACGCCGCGTAGTAGCCGACGCCGAACGGCGGCGCGAACAATCCGATGCCCATCGAGAGCACGACCACCATCGCATAGTGGACTTCGTGCACGCCGATCTGTCGCGCGATGGGAAACATCAGCGGGCCAAACAGGACGATGGCGGGAATGCCCTCCAGCACGCTGCCCAGCACGACGAAAACGAGGATCGACACCGCCAGAAACACGGGGGCGCCGCCGGGCAGATGCGTCATCGCAGTGGCGAGCGCGGTCGAGAAGCCGGATTGCGTGAGCGCCCAGGCCATCGCGGTCGCCGCGCCGATGATGAACAAAATAGCGCCCGACAGCGACGCGGTCTCCACCAAAAGGGTTGGGAGACGCGCCCATCTGAACTCGCGATAGAAGACGAGGCCGGCTACGAACGCGTAGGCGATGCCGATGGTCGACACTTCCGTCGCCGTCGCGATCCCGCCCACCACCGCCGCGCGGATGAGAAAGGGAAGCGCCAGCGCCGGCAGCGCGATGACGAAAGCGCGCAGAACCTGGGCCGCCGTCGCACGCTTGACGTGCGACAGATCCTCGTTGCGATAGCGCCACCGCGCGACCACGATCAGCGCCACAGCGAGCACCGCGCTGGGAACCAGGCCGCCGGTGAACAAGGCGGCGATGGAGACGCCCGTCACCGAGCCGATGGTGATCAGCACCAGACTCGGCGGCACGGTCTCGGTCTGCGCGCCGGTCGCCGCCAGCAGCGCGACGAGATCGCCGGGCTTGCCGCCGCGCGCGATCATCTCAGGAAACAGCACCGGCGCGACCGCCGCCATATCGGCGGCCTTCGAGCCGGAAATGCCTGACACCAGATACATCGCGCCGATCAGCACATATTGCAGACCGCCCCTGACGTGGCCGAGCAGGCTGGCCAGAAACGCCACCATCGCCCGCGCCATGCCCGTCATTTCGATCAGCAGGCCGAGAAACACGAACAGCGGCACGGCGAGCAGAATGAGATGGCTCATGCCCTCGTTCATGCGACCGACGATCACCGTTGTCGGCGTATGCGTCGTCAACGCGATATAGCCGAAGGTGGCGAGCGCGAAGGCGAAGGCGATCGGCGCGGCGGCGAACACCAACGCAGCGAAAAGAACGACGAAGAACAGGATCAGATTGAGATTGCCGAGCGCGGGCAGATGCGGACCCGCTGCGTAGAACGCCGCGACGCCGAGCGCGGTCGCGAGCAGAGCAGCCAGAGCGACGCCGCGTTCAGCCGAGCCTATCAACCGCAAGAGCGCGACAATCAGCATCAGCGTGAAGCCGACGGGAAGCGCCATCGACAGCCACGCCGAGGATATTTCCAGCGCCGGCGTCGCAATGTCCATGTCCTCAAAGGCGAAGTCGAACGCCGGCTTGAGGATCAGCACGAGAAAGGCGATCGCCGCGCAAAGCGCGAACTTGTCGAGAAACTCGCGCGCACGGGGAGACAGCCCATTGCTGAAGGCGGTCATCCGCATATGTTCTTCGCGCTGCAACGCGAGCGCGGCGCCGAGCATCGCCAACCAGATGAACAGAATGCTGGCGACCTCGTCGCCCCAGATCAACGGTCGCGCAAGGAAATAGCGGGCGCAGACGCCCGCCAGCAGGACGACGATCTCGGCGGCGACCAGCAGGCCCGCGAACAAGGCGAGGATGGCGCCGAGCCCCTGGCCCAGTCGATGCGAGACGCGCATGCGCAGGGCCGCGCCCTGCATCGCGTTAGCCGATGTCGCCAGCATATTTCTGCAACAGCGTCCAAGCCTCGTCGCCGAACTTCGCCCGCGCCTTCTTGTAGAAGTCCGTCTTGCCCAACGCCGCCTTGAACGCGGCGATATCGGGCGCGTTGAACACCAGACCTTTGCCCTCCAACGCCTTCTGCGTTTCGAGCGAGGCCGATGCAAGATCGGCCCGCTGCGTCTTCGCGGCCGCGTTGAAATGCTTACTCAGAACGGCCTGCGCGTCAGGAGGCAGCGCCGCCCAGGGCTTGGCCGAGGCGATCAACCAGAACCCGTCCCAGGCGTGGCGCGTGAGCGAGCAATATTTCTGCACTTCGAAAAACTTCGCCGCTTCGATCAGCACGAGCGGATTTTCCTGCCCGTCGGCCACCTTCGTTTGCAGCGCGGAATAGGCCTCGGCCAGGGGAATGCTGACGGGCGAGGCGCCGAAGGCGCTGAACATCGCCACCCACAGCGGCACCACCGGCACGCGGATCTTGAAATTGGCGAGGTCCTGGGGCGTGTTGATCGGGTGGGTCGACGACGTGATATGACGAAACCCGTTGTCCCATCCCGATTCAAAGGGAATCATGCCCGTCTTTTCGATCGCCTTGCGAACATAGGCGCCGACGTCGCCGTCGATCGCCGCCCACACCTTGTCATAGTCGGTGAAGGCGTAGCCAACGCCGATCAGCGCGGTCTGGGGGACAAGCGTCGACAACACAACGTTCGGCATCGTCGCCATTTCCAGCGCGCCCGAGCGCAATTGCGACAGCATGTCCTTGTCGTTGCCGAGTTGGTTGTTGGGGAACAGCGAAATTTCGATTTCGCCGTGGGTCTCTTCTGAGATCGCCTTGATCGCCTCCGCCAGCCGTAGATTGACCGAATGGGTCGCGGGCAGGTCGTTGCCGAGCTTGATCTTGATTGATGTCGCGCGACCGATCGAGAATGTCGCCGCATAGGCGGCGCCCGCTACCCCCGTCCTCAGCAACGCCCGTCGATCCAGCCTCACGTGCCCCTCCCAAACGCCTTGGGCGTTTCGCTTGCTCTTGAATTCTGAATTCAAACGCTATACACATTTACTGCCGGCGCCGCAACCAGCGCCGGCAGGAAAAAATTTGCTCGGAGCGGGAGGCAGAGACGGGAATGCGCGCCTTGGCGACTCAGCCGAGCCTCGTGCAACGCGTGTGCGACGCGATCGTATCGGAGATCGTCGCCGGCCGCCTGCCGGCGGGGATGCGATTGATTCAGGACGATCTCGCCCGCGCGCTTGGCGTCTCGCGCCAACCCGTGCAGCAGGCGCTGCTGTTATTGCGCAATCAGGGGATCGTGAGGGAAGCCTCCGGCCGTGGCCTGATCGTCGCGCCGCTGGTGGCGGCCGAGGTGCGCGATCTCTATCAGCTTCGCGGCGCGATGGAGGCGCTGGCGGCGAAGCTGGCGGCCTCGAAGGGCGCGAAAACACTGAAGACGCAAGGTCCCGCGTTGATCGCGAGAGGACGCGCGGCGTTGCAACGCGGCTCGCTCGAAGACCAGATCGTCGCCGACATCGATTTTCATTCCCTGTTAGCGCAAGCTTCCGGCAATGCGCTTCTCAAGGAATCGATGGCGCCGCATTGGCCGAAATTTCGCCGCATCATGGCCGAGGTTCTGCGCGAAGGCGAACAAGGTTCGCGACGCGTCTGGGACGAGCACGAGGCGATCCTGGCGGCCGTCGCATCGGGAGACGCCTCGCGCTCCGAGCAATTGTGTCGGGAACATCTGACCAAGGCGTCGGATCTGGTGGTCGATCGCATCGCCGCGCGCGAGCTCCAGTCGGCGCAGAAGAAGGAGCAGGCTTTCGCCTGAAGCATCCGCCTCGGCGGGCGCGGGATAGACAGCGGCCAATGCCGCGAGCGGAAAAGGCATTCGGCGACAGACGCATCGTCTGCGACGAGAGGCAAGTTGGGCAGGAGCGTCGCTTAGGTGGACATTCGACAACTACGTTACTTCGTGGCGATCGCCGACCAGCATTCGATGTCGCTCGCTTCGGGAAAACTCGGCGTCGCCCAACCCTCGCTGAGCCATCACGTCATGCGGCTCGAAGAGGAGCTGGGCGTGCAATTGCTCGTTCGCTCGACGCGCGGCGTCACCTTGACGGAAAGCGGCGAGCGCCTCTACACCCACGCGCTTGCCGTCATAAAGGCGGTCGAAGTCGCCGTCGCCGATCTGCGCGATCAATCCTCCGAACTCTCCGGCCCGGTGAGCTTCGCCTTCCCCAGTTCGGTCAGCAACGTCCTCACCGTCCCGCTCTCGGAAACGGTGCGCAATGAGTTTCCCAAGATCGTGCTGCGCGCGATGGACGCCATGAGCGGCCACGTGCAGGCCTGGTTGACGGAAGGCTCGATCGACTTCGGCATTCTTTATGACGTCCATTGCGCCCCCCATCTCGACTTGCGTCCGCTGCTGATTGAAGACTTGTTTCTTGTCGCCGCCAGCGATTCCTGGAAGGGCGAAATCGGCAAGAACGGCATTGCGAATGCGCCGGTCTCGCTGCGCGAGTGTTGCGGGCTCGGTCTCATTCTGCCGCATCGCGCCCACGGTCTGCGCGAGATGGCGGAGCGCGTAGCGGACGCCCACTCCCTCCATCTCGACGTCGTGATGGAGATGGATTCGCTGAGCCGCATCAAGACGCTGGTCTCGCGCGGCTCCGGCTATTCGCTGCTCGCGCACGCCGCGGTGCATGAAGAGTTGGAGCGCGGCGAATTGGTGCTGGTGCCGATCCGCGATCCGGCGATGCGGCGCACCGTTTATCTCGCCAGCAATCCGGCTCGCCCGATCAAGCGCGCGGCGCGCGAAGTGGAACGCCTTGCAGTCTCCATCGTCGCGGAACTGGTGCGTAAGGGCTATTGGCTGGGCGAACTCGCAACGCCGCCGATCGTCCCCGCGAAGGTCATTCCGCTCGCCACTGCCCCTCGCGCTCGAAAGGCGGCGGAATAGGCGCTAAAAAGCAAGCTGCGTCGCCAGCGCCGCCACCAGCGCCGGCGTCATGACCGCCGCGCCGAGTTTCAGGAATCGCCAGGCCCCGATGTCGAGCCCCTCTCGGCGAAGCGCGTGCAGCCACAGGATCGTCGCCAACGAACCCGTCACCGACAAATTGGGTCCTAGATCGACGCCAATCAACATGGCGCCCTTGATGTCCTGCGAGGCCTGCGCGCTCTGCGCCGTCGCCGCAGCGATCAGGCCGGCCGGCAGATTGTTCATCAAATTGCAGGCCACTCCCAGCAGCGCGCCAGCCCCCCACGCCGTCGCCGTCGGCGCCTGCGCCGCCTGGCGGCGCAGTTCCTCGGCAAGCAGGGCGACCACCCCCGTGGCTTCCAGCGCCTCCACCAGCACGAACAGGCCGGCCACCAGCGGCAGCACGCCCCAGGAAATCTGTCGCGCCATCGCCCACGGCCACTCGCGCCTGCGCGCACAGGAGATCGACGCCGTGAGCACGCCGGCTACCGCCGTGGGTGCGCCCAGATCGCGCCCGAGCGCGGACGCGCCGACCAGCAGCGCCGCCGTCGCGACGACGCCGATCGCCGCCAAAAGCCCGCCGCCGCCGAGCCTCGCCAATTTCACGTCCTGCGCGACGGAATCAGCGCGCAACGCCGCGCGCTGCGTCATGTAAAGCGCGACATAGGTGACCAAGATCGCCGCAAGAGACGGCGCCGCGAACCGCGCCAGCCATTCCCACAACGCCGGCAGATGGCCGCCGCCGTACACAACGAGATTGGCGGGGTTGGAGATTGGCAGGACAAACGAAGCGGCGTTTGCGATGAAGGCGCAGATCAGCGCGTAGGGCAGTGGATCGGCGACGCGGGCGGCGGCGGCGGCGGCGAGCACCGCCGGCGTCAGCACGACGGCGGTCGCATCGTTGGACAGCAACGCGGTGACCACCACGCCGACGCCGTAGATCAGCGCGAACAGCCGCGTCGGCGAGCCTTTTGCAAAAGCGGTCGCAAATCGCGCCAGCCAGTCGAACAATCCCTCGCGCCGCGCGACTTCCGCCAAGAGCATCATGCCGACGAGAAACAGATACACGTCATAGCCTTTGGCGACGCCAGCCACCGCCAGGCCCGGGCTGAGGAGGCCAAAGGCCACCAGCGCGATCGCCCCCGCCACCGCCCAGATCGCCTCCGGCAAACGCGCCGGACGTATAATGACGCCCGCAGTCGCCAAGCCGGCGATGCTCCAGGTCGCAAGCGCATCAGACAATCAAACCTCCGTCGGCCGCTCCGCGCGGTCTCGACCGGAGATCGCCTCTGCTGAGGAGGTTATACGCAGCCACGCCGCTCGGCGGCTCATCCTTCGATGTCACAAGTCGGCGAGCGCGCAGCGCGGGAGGATCACGCCGCGCCCTGAAGCCGCTTCGCCGCGCCGCCCGCCAGCGCGCCCGCGATGTAAACGATGAAAAACAGCACCGCCGTCTCCACCCAGAACGCGAAGCTGCCCCAGAACAAATGAACCACCGCCGCGAGGAAACCGACGATCAGCGCGATCAACGCCCCTCGGAACCAGCCGGTGAACCAGGTTTCTTGCGGCCCCTCCCCTTCATGACGCCAACCGGCCGCCCCGCCGACCAGGGCCGCCAGCACAAGCCAAATCCACAGGTACGAGATGTCGTAAATCATGCCCATTCTCCCTGCGGCGTCACTTCACGTGAATTTCGATGCGGCGGTTTTTCGCCCGACCTTCGTCCGAGTCGTTCGACGCGAGCGGATTTTCCATGCCGTAACCGGCGGAGGTCAGACGATCCGCCGCGACGCCGTCGCGCGTCAACGCCGCCACGACAGAATCCGCCCTCGCCTTCGACAGGCGCTTGTTGCTGGCGGCGTCGCCGATGTTGTCGGTATAGCCGGCGACTTCGAGCCTGGCGTCCGGGCAGCGCTGCGCGACTTTGGCGAGTTTCGCCAACAGCGGCTGAGACGCCGCCGACACGGTGGCCCGGCCGAGCGCGAATTGCACGCTGGAGTGCCCGAGCAGATACAACATGTATTTCTCGCACTTGGGCGGCTCCAGCGGCGTGGTCGCCTCGATATCGGCGATCGTGGGCGGCGCGTTCTCGTCCACCTTCGGCGGGGCCGGCTCAGCCTGCGCCGGCTTGGCCTGCGCCGTCGCCGCATCCTCGGCGGCTTTGGCCGCCTTGTCGGCCGAGGCCGCGCTCTGGGCGGCCGCGTCCTGCGCGTTCTTCGCGGCGTCGGCGACTTCAGCCGCGCGCTTGGCCGAGGCTTCGGCGGACTTGGCCGCCCGATCGACCGACGATGCGCTTTGCGCCGCCGCGCTCGCCGCGTCTTCGGCCTTTTTCGCGAAGGCGCCCGCGCTGGTCACCGGGCCCGCGACCGCCGCCAGCGCGAGTTTTCCGGCCTGATCGGCGGCCTGCTCGCTTTGCGCCGCCGCGCTCGCCAGGCCCTGCGTCTTCTTCAAAGCCTCGTCCATGCCGGACGCCGCCTCTTGCGCCGACTTCGCCGCTTGACCGGCCGTCGCAGCGCCCTGCGCCGCCGCATTCGCCGCATCCTCCGCCCGCTTCGCGACGTCCGATACGCCTGCGGTCGCTTCCTGCGCCGATTTCACGGACTTGTCGGCAGCCGCAGCGCTCTGGGCCGCCGCGCTCGCCGCATCCTCGGCTTTCTTCGCGTCATCCGCTACGCCCGCGGTCGCCTCCTGCGCCGACTTCGCCGCCGATGCGCTTTGCGCCGCCGCGCCGGCCGCATCCTCGGCCTTCGTCACGGAATCCGCGACGCCCGAAGTCGATTCCTGCGCCGATTTCACGGACTTGTCGGCAGCCGCAGCGCTCTGCGCCGCAGCGCTCGCCGCATCCTCGGCCTTCTTCGCGTCATCCGCCACGCCCGAAGTCGCGTCCTGCGCCGCCTTCGCCGCCGCTGCGCTTTGCGCCGCCGCGCTGGCCGCATCCTCGGCCTTCTTCGCGTCATCCGCCACGCCCGCAGTCGCGTCCTGCGCCGCCTTCGCCGCCGATGCGCTTTGCGCCGCCGCGCTCGCCGCGTCCTGCGCCTTCTTCGCTTCATCCGCTACGCCCGCAGTCGCCCCCTGCGCCGCCTTCACCGCCTGATCGGCAGCCGCGGCGCTCTGCGCCGCAGCGCCGGCCGCATCCTCGATAGCCTTGGCGGAAGCCGCCGCTGCGGTCGCGCTCGCCGCCGCAGACTTGACGGCGTCGGCCGCCTTGTT
>JANYIH010000126.1 GCA_025358745.1 Hyphomicrobiales bacterium
CATTTCGGCTCCGACTTCCCCCAGGCTGCGCCTGCCGAAGGGCTTTCACGCCCGCGTCCGGGCCGCGTCAAGAGCGGGGCCGCTTCATTACTGGTCGGCGCCTCGATCTTCTTGGCGAATTCGCAAGCCTCGAAGTCCGGATCGATAGCGCAAGCCTTGGCGAACATCGCGTGCGCCTCGCGGGGATTGGCGGCGACGCCCTCGCCGTAGAGCAGCGCCTGCCCCAGCATCGTGCAGCCCCAGGCGTCGTTGCCGGCGCAGGCGAATTGGAACGAGCGGAACTCGCAAGTCGCGGCGGGCTCGGCGACATGGTCGAGCGGATCGGCGTCGTCGAGATTGCGCAAGGCCGCGGCGCGATTGGTGCAGCCGCTCGGCTGTCCAAATTCGCAAGCGGCGGTGTAGAGCGCTTTCCAGTATTTTGACGGCAGACGCGGCCGCTCCGCCTCCACCGTCTGCGCCAGGCTCAGACAGGCCTCGCCGTCGCGTGCGACGCAGCGTTCGTGGCAGGCGACTGGATTGCGTTCGCAATCGGGCGACGCAGCCGCCGCCACGGCGGTCTTGCGCGCGGCCCGGGCGCCGGCGACGTCGGCCGGACAGACGGCGAGCAGGCTCGTCAGGCGATCGTCGACCCGCAGGCGCCAGATCATCTCCTGCCGCCACGGAGATCGCGCCGCCGCATCGTCGACGTTTGAAATGAAAATCGACGCCAGCCCGAGAACAACAGCGCGCCGCAGCATGACCCTCTCCCGCCATGGCCAATGTCTTGCCCTCTTACGGTCCGTCGCCGTGCAAAAAGACAGGCGCCGCCCGTTTGATGTGTTAGCCTCGCCGCCATGGATTTTCCCGCGCTCGATCTCGCCCGATTCGAGGCGGCGTCCGCTGGCGACCGGCGCGCCATCGGCGCCGAGGTCGACGCCATTTGCCGCGCGACGGGCTTTCTCAACCTCATCGGTCATGGGGTGCCGGAGCCGATCACAGCGGCGCTATGGCGCGAGGCGGAGGCGTTTTTCGCTTTGCCGATGGAGCGCAAGCTCGCCGCCAAGGCGCCCGCGCCCGGCTATCCCTATGGCTACCTGCCGCCTCTTGCCGAGGCGCTGGCCCGCTCGAAGGGCGTCGATTCGCCGCCCGATCTCAAGGAAAGCTTCAACGGCGGCCCCGAGGCCGCGCCGGACGGGCTCGACGACGCCGACGCGCTCGCCTTCTGCTACGCGCCGACGATCTGGCCGGAGGCGCCGGCCGGCTTCCGTCCGGCGTGGCGGGCGTACTATCGCGCGATGGAAAGCCTCGCGGCGCGCGTGATGGCCGTGTTCGCGACGGCGCTCGAATTGCCCGAGGATTTCTTCGCGCTGTTCATCGACGCCCCGATCAGCGCGCTGCGGGCGCTCAACTATCCCGCGTTGCAACGCCCGCCCGAGCCGGGACAGATCCGCGCCGGCGCCCATACCGACTATGGCTCGCTGACCATCCTCCTGCCGCAGGCGGGCTCGCGCGGATTGGAGATTTACTCGCCGCAGGGGCGCTGGATCGAGATCCCGCCCGCGCCTGGCGCCTTCGTCGTCAACATTGGCGACCTGATGGCGCGCTGGACCAACGACCGCTGGGTCTCGACGCTGCATCGCGTCGTCGTGCCCGATGACGGCGGGGCGGAGCGGCGGCAGTCGTTCGCCTTCTTCCATCAGCCCAACTGGGACGCCGAAATCGCGCCCCTGCCCGGCCAGACGGCGAAATACGCGCCCGTGCGCTCCGGTCCCTATTTGATGGCCAAGTTCAAATCCACTGCAACGTGAGGCCCCTATGCGCTATCAGATCAACGGCAATATCATGCAGACGGTCGCGATCGACCTCGCGCCGGGCGAGACGGTCTACAGCCAGACCAACACCATGTGCTGGATGAACGACGCGGTGACGATGGACACCCACACGGGCGGAGGTTTTCTCGCCGGTCTGAAGCGCTCGTTCCGCGGCGGCTCGTTCTTCGTTACCGATTTCACCGCGCAGGGTCAGGGCCATGTGGCGTTCGCGCCGCGCTTTCCCGGCACCATCGTGCCGGCGCTGCTGGGTCCCGGCCAGTCGCTGATCTGCCGCAAGGAGACGTTTCTGGTGGCGGAAAAGTCGATCACGCTGGAACTCGCCTGGCAGAAGCGCATCGGCGCCGGCTTCTTCGGCGGCGACGGGTTCATCCTGCAAAAGGTGACGGGCCCCGGCGTGGTCTGGCTCGACCTCTCCGGCGAGTTGATCGAACGGGATCTCGCGCCGGGCGAGCGGTTGCTGGTGCACGCCGGCCATGTCGGCGTGTTCGAGCCGAGCGTGTCGTTCGACATCCAGCGCGTGCAGGGTTTCAAGAACATGCTGTTCGGCGGCGAAGGGCTGTTCCTGGCCTCGCTGACGGGGCCGGGCCATGTCTGGCTGCAAAGCATGCCGATCCTCAATCTGGCGGAAGAAATTGCGCGCTATCTCCCCGGCGGAGGCGACAGCGGCTCCAATTCCACCGTCGGCGGCGTCGCCGTCGGCTCGGCGCTCGGCGTGGCGGGCGGCTTGCTGGGCGGGCTGTTCGGCGGCGGGAGCAACGACAAGACGTAAGCGGAAACGCGGGGAAGTGCCAATGCGGGCGTGGATGAGTTGTCGGTGCGGACAGGTGCGCGGACAGGTTGGTCCGGTCGAAGCGCGGCTCGCAAATCGTGTGACGTGCTACTGCGACGATTGCCAGGCCTTCGCCCATTACCTCGGCCACGCCGATTTACTCGACGCGCGCGGCGGCTCCGACATCATCCAGATCCCACCCGCCACGCTTGCTTTTACTCAGGGGCTGGACAAGATCGGCGCCGTTCGGCTGAGCGCAAAAGGGCTCTATCGCTGGCGCGCCTGTTGCTGCAACACGCCGATCGGCAACACGGTCACCCCGACAATTCCCTTTGTCGGCCTGCTGGCTTCCACGTTCCGCTGCGAGGGACAGGACCCCGACGCCCTGTTTGGAAGACCGCGCGGCGCGATCATGGGCCAATTCGCGATCGGTGGGCCGCCGCCGGGATCGAAGGGAATTCGCCCCTGGCTGATGGCGAGTACGATCGCGAAGGTTTTGAGCTGGCGGCTCGC
The DNA here is from genome assembly GCA_025358745.1 of Hyphomicrobiales bacterium. Lineage (GTDB taxonomy): Bacteria > Pseudomonadota > Alphaproteobacteria > Rhizobiales > Beijerinckiaceae > Roseiarcus. Next base: position 3,094 of record JANYIH010000126.1, read on the forward strand.
GGGCCGCGCTTGGCCTCACCCCTTCTTCGATCGCACGACGGGAAGTCCGGCCTATCCCGTGACGATCCTTTCGACAGAAGAACGCGCGGGGCTGCGAGCAATCGTCGATCGCTGACGACCGCCCTTCGCTTGAAGTCTCGCGCGCGGCATGGGAAACAGCGTTCCCATGCGCGTCACGTTGATCGACAATTACGACAGTTTCACGTTCAATCTCGTCCACTATCTGGGCGAATTGGGCGCTGACGTGCGCGTTTGGCGCAACGACGCGCGCTCGGTCGAGGCGACGCTCGCCGACGAGGCCGACGCCATCGTGCTGTCGCCCGGCCCCTGCACGCCCAATGAAGCGGGCATCTGCCTCGATCTGGTGCGCGCGGCGGCGGAGACGACGCCGATTCTGGGCGTGTGCCTGGGCCATCAGACGATCGGACAGGTGTTCGGCGGCCATGTGATTCGCGCGCCCTCGCCAATGCACGGCAAGGTCTCGACCGTGACCCATAGCGGCAAAAAGCTGTTTCGCGGCGTCAACGGGCCGTTTCAGGCGACGCGCTATCACAGCCTCGTCGTCGAGCGGGCAACGGCGCCGGACGACCTCGAAGTGACGGCGGAGGCGGACGGGTTGATCATGGCGATGTCGCATCGCCGGCTCAACGTGCATGGCGTGCAGTTCCACCCCGAGAGCATCGCCAGCGAGCACGGCAAGACGATTCTCGCCAATTTCCTCGAACTGGCCCGCGCGAACTGACATGGACGCTTTCAAGCCGCTCATCGCCAAAGTCGCCGCCGGCGCGCAACTCACGCGCGCCGAGGCGTTCGACGCGTTCGAGGCGATGTTGTCGGGCGACGTGACGCCCGCGCAGGTCGGCGGTTTCCTGATGGCGCTGCGCGTGCGCGGCGAAGGCGTCGAGGAAATCACCGGCGCGGTGGCGGCGATGCGGGCGCGGATGCTGCGGGTGAAAGCGCCCGAGGACGCGATCGACATCGTCGGAACGGGGGGCGACGGTTCCGGCTCCTACAACGTCTCGACCCTGGCGGCGATCATCGTGGCCGCCTGCGGCGTGCCGGTCGCCAAGCATGGCAATCGCGCCGCTTCCTCGAAATCGGGATCGTCGGATGCGTTGACGGCGCTCGGAGTCAAGATCGGCATACCCCCGGCGGCGGTCGAGCGTTGCATCGCTGAGGCCGGCGTCGGCTTCATGATGGCGCCCGCCCATCACGCCGCGATGCGCCATGTCGGCGCGGCGCGGGTGGAACTGGGCACGCGCACGATCTTCAACCTGCTGGGGCCGTTGTCGAACCCGGCCGGCGTCAAGCGGCAGGTGCTCGGCGTGTTCTCCGCCGCCTGGCTGGAGCCGATGGCGCAGGTGTTGCGCAACCACGGCTCGCAGCGGGTCTGGCTGGTCCACGGCGGCGACGGGCTCGACGAGATCACGACGACGGGCCCGACGGAGATCGTGGAACTGAACGCGGGCGAAATCCGCGCTTTCACGGTCAAGCCGGAGGACGTGGGATTGCGCCGAGCTTCGCCGGCGGAGCTGAAAGGGGGCGACCCCGCCCACAACGCGGCCGCTCTGCGCGAGGTGCTGGCGGGGGCGCACAACGCCTATCGCGACATCGCCGTGTTCAACGCCGGCGCGGCGCTGGTGGTGGCGCAAGCCGTCGCCGATCTGCCCGCAGGGGTCGCGCGGGCTGAGCGGGCGCTGGACGAAGGCGCGGCGGCGACGACGCTGGCCCGGCTCGTCGAAGCATCGAACGCATGAGGGGCCGGCGATGAGCGACATTCTCAGCCAGATCGGCGCCTACAAGCGGCGCGAGATCGCCGAGGCCAAAGTGCGGGTGCCGCGCGCGACGCTGGAGCGCGAAATCCGCGAGCAGTCGCCGCCGCGCGGGTTCCTCAAGGCGCTCGAACGCGCGCACGAGGAAGGCCGCTTTGGGCTGATCGCCGAGATCAAGAAGGCCAGCCCCTCGAAGGGGCTGATCCGCGAGCATTTTGAACCGAAGTCGCTGGCGAAGGCGTATCAAAAGGGCGGCGCCTCGTGTCTGTCGGTGCTGACCGACGCGCCTTCGTTCCAGGGCTCGTCCGAGCACCTGAAGGCGGCGCGCGCGGCCACGACGCTGCCGATCATCCGCAAGGATTTCCTTTACGACGCCTATCAGGTGTTGGAGGCGCGCGCCTGGGGCGCCGATTGCATCCTCATCATCATGGCCGCCCTCGACGACGACACCGCGCGCACGCTCAACAAGGCCGCGCACGATCTCGGCCTCGACGTGTTGATCGAGGTCCATGACGAGAAGGAACTTGAGCGCGCGCTGACGCTGGAGGGCCGGCTGATCGGCATCAACAATCGCGACCTGAAGACCTTCGAGACCTCGCTCGCCGTGTGCGAGCGGCTGGCGCCGCATGTGCCCGAAGGGCGGGTGATGGTCGGCGAGAGCGGGATATTCAGCCACGCCGACTGCCGCCGGCTGGCCCAAGCCGGGATCGACTGCTTCCTGGTCGGCGAAGCGCTGATGCGTCAGCACGACGTCGCCAAAGCGACGCGCACGCTATTGACGGGCGTCGAGGGTTAAAGCGCAGCGCCTATTCGTCGCGGCCGCTCGGCAACGGGAACAGGACCGAATGCGGTGTGGCGTAGTAATGCGCCGGCTTCTTTGTGACATCGGGCCAATGGGGATGCTGCTCATGCGCGGGGTCGCGTTCGACCGCGCGGCGATAGAAGCGCCATGTCGCGTGGCCCAGGACCGGCATCACGATCGCCAATCCGATGAACAGCGGCAGCGCGCCCAGGATCAGCAGGCCGGCGACGATGGCGCCCCAGGCGGCCACCCCGACCGGGTTCGCCCGGCACACCCGCAGCGACGTCGCCACGGCCGGCACGAGGCCGACATCGCGATCCAGCATCAAGGGAAACGAAACGACGCTGATGCAGAGCACGAACGCGGCGAACACAAACCCCATCGCGCCGCCGAGGCCGATCAACTGCCAGCCGCGTTGGGTCGTGAGCACGTCGCTGAGAAACGCGAGCGCCGAAGCCGGAGGCGCCGGTCCATACAGCCAGACATAGAGCGCCTGCGCCGAGGCGATCCAGGCCGCGAAGATCGCCGCCAGCGCCAGACCCAGGGTCGCGAGCGCGGGCAAAGCGGGCGAACTGGCGACAATGAAAGAATCGGCGAGGCTGACATCCATTCCCATCTCGCGCCGACGGCTCAATTCATAGAGCCCGACCGCCAGAAACGGCCCGACCAGCGCAAAGCCGGCTGCAAGCGGAAACACCAGATGCAACGCGCCGCCAAACGAACTCATGGCGGCGAGCGCGATTCCCGCGCCGACATAGAATATCGGGAGAAAGAACAGATGCGAGGGCATCGCCTTGAAATCCTCGAACCCCTCCGCCAGCGCCGCGAACGCGTCCGAAATGCGCAACTTGCGGACGACCGGGGGCGCGGTGAGCGCGTCGGGTCCGAAATAGACGTGGATCGCGGCCATCGGGGCCTCCGGTTCCGCTGGGGGTCGATGCGGGGCGCTTCCCCGCTAGCAGCGCATCTGGGCGTTTCCATGCCGGAAGCGGGCCATGCGGTCGCTATTTCGCGCAAAGCACGATATTTTGATTGAAGGACGCGGGCGATGAGAGATAGGCCGGCGCCTTGTGACGTCGTAACCGCCCCGTGGAGACCTATGACCGCCCTCACCCATATCGACGCCGCGGGCCAGGCGCGCATGGTCGACGTGACCGCCAAGGACGACACGGACCGCGTCGCGGTCGCCCAAGGCGCGGTTGTCATGGCGCGCGAGACGCTGGCGCTGGTGCGCGCGGGCGACATGAAGAAGGGCGACGTGCTCGGCGTGGCTCGGATCGCCGGAATCATGGCGGCCAAACGCACGCATGAACTGATCCCGCTGTGCCATTCCCTGGCGCTGACGGGCGTCGAAGTCGAAATCGAGCCCGACGACGCGCTGCCGGGCCTGCGCGTGCGGGCGCGGGCGCGGGTAAAGGGCGCGACCGGCGTCGAAATGGAGGCGCTGACCGCCGTCTCCGTCGCCTGTCTGACCATCTACGACATGGCCAAGGCGGTCGATCGCGGAATGCGGATCGAGGGCGTGCGATTGATCGAGAAATTTGGCGGCAAGTCAGGCCATTGGCGGGCGCAAGCGCCATGAAGGAGCCGCTCATCCCCGTCGCGCAGGCGCTCGCCCGCGTGTTGGCGGCGGCAAGTCCGCTCGAAGTCGAAGACGTCGCGTTGTCGGAAGCGTTCGGCCGCACGTTGGCGGCGCCGGTCGTCGCCGGCCGCACGCAGCCCCCTTTCGCCAATTCGGCGATGGACGGTTACGCCTTGCGCGCGGCGGAGGCGGGGACGCGGCTGCGGGTTGTCGGCGAATCGGCGGCGGGACGCGGTTTTGCCGGCGCCATCGGTCAGGGCGAGGCGGCGCGCATTTTCACCGGCGCGCCCCTGCCCCCGGGCGCCGATTCCGTCGCCTTGCAGGAGGACGCGCAGCGGGACGGCGAGTTCGTCACCCTCAACGCGCCGGTGAGCGCGGGCGACAATGTTCGCCGCGTCGGTCTCGATTTCCGCGAGGGCGAGACGCTGCTGGCGGCGGGACGGCGGCTTTCGCCCCGCGACGTCGCGCTGATTGCGGCGGCCAATCGGCGGAGCGCGCCCGTCACGCGCCGGCCGCGCGTGGCGATTCTGGCCACCGGCGACGAATTGCGCGCGCCCGGCGAGGCGTTAGGCGCAGCGCAGATCGTCGCCTCCAACAACCTGTTCGTCGCCGGACTGGCGCGCGCGCAAGGGGCGGAGGCGATCGATCTGGGCATCGCACCCGACAGGCCGGAGGCTTTGGCCGAGCGGATCGCGGCCGCGCGCGCGGCGCGGGCGGACGTGCTGGTGACGCTGGGCGGCGCCTCGGTCGGCGAATACGATCTGGTGCAGAAGGCGCTGACCGACGCCGGCATGGAGCTTGGCTTCTGGCGCATCGCCATGCGGCCGGGCAAGCCGCTGATGTTCGGCCGCATCGGCGCGATGCTGGCGCTGGGCCTGCCGGGCAACCCGACCTCTTCCGCCGTCTGCGGGCTGTTGTTTCTGGCGCCGCTGCTGCGCGCGTTCGCGGGCGATCCTCAGGCGGGCGCGGACGCCAGCGAGACGGCGCGGCTGACGGTCGATCTGCCCGCCAACGGAATCCGAGAGGATTACATGCGCGCGAAGCTGACCCGCGCTGAGGGCGGTTGGAGGGCGACGCCGGCGCACGATCAGGATTCCTCGCTGGTGCGCACGCTCGCCGACGCGCAAGGGCTGATCGTGCGCCCGCCGCACGCGCCGGCCGCGAAGGCTGGCGAGTTCTGCCGTATTCTGCGCTTCGACGCGCTGGGCGGCTGACGCGTCAGGGGATCAGCGCGCGGCGGAAGAAGGCGACGGTTTCCGCGCGGGCCGCGTCGCCCGCTTCGCGATTCGGCGTGAACGCGACCTCGCCGCCCTGTCCTTGATGAGACAGCGGATCGGAGACGATTCTGGCCGGCTCGTCGACCTGATCGAAGGCATGGGTCGCTTGCGGGTAGACGATCACGCTGAGGCTGGCGCGGTCGGAGGGATGGAGCGCCTGGACGAGCGTATGCGCCGCGTCGGGCGCGTCGTAATCGTCGGCCGCGCCGCATTGCAGCAGGATCGGCGCGCCGGTGAGATCGCGGAATTCGTAGCCGGGCACGCGGTTGTAGAGCCAGCACACGGGATAAAGCGGCGCATGAGCGGCGAAACGCTCGCCGTTGCGCAGATAGCGCCGCGAGACGGCGCGCGTGGCGGTCAACATGGCGAGCACGCCGCCCCAGGAAAAACCGAGCAGGCCGATGCGCAGCGCATCGAATTCCGGCCGCGTCGTGAGATAGCGGAACGCGCCGAACACGTCGGGAAACGTGTCGGCGACATTCTTCGGCCGGTCCAGCCCGCCCGTCAGCCCTCGCGGGGTCCACATGTCGATTTCGAGGCTCGACAGGCCCGCGGCGGCGAGCGCTTCGGCATAGGCGCGGCCGCGGCTGTCGGGACCGGACGATCCGTGCGCGATGACCACGGCGGCGCGGCCCGCGACGATTCGCAATGTGCCGGGCACGCGCAGCGGCGAGACCGCGCCTTCCCCCGGAAATTCGACCGATTCGACCCGCATCGCCAGCACCCCTTCTTACCTCGGAGAGTTAAGCGCATATGTAGTCGCAACGAAGTGACGAGGGAATTCCATGCGTGTCGACATGCGTTCCTTGGTGGGCGCGAAACGACTGTTCGTCGATACGCGCTCGCGCGCCATCGCCGACCTCTACCTCTGGACCATGGAGGCCGGCCTGCACGGGGCCAACGCGGCGGAACTGTTCGACGGCTATTGCCGACGGGTGGTGGAGGCAGGCGCGGCGCTGCTGCGCGCGCATGTCTCGACGCAAACCCTGCACCCGCAATGGACCGGCTACGGCTACACCTGGAAGCGCCAACTCAACGCCGTGCACGAGCAGCAGTTCGCGCGCGTCGAAACGCCGAGTTCGGCCTGGTTGCAAAGCCCGTTCGCGCACCTGATCGAGCGCGCCCGCGCCGGCGAGCCGACGCCTTCGATTCGACGGCGACTGGCGGATGGCCCCGAACAACGCGATTTTCCTTCGCTGATCGAATTCCACGCCGAGGGCGCGACGGATTATTTCGCCATCGTCTACACTTTCGGCCTGCGGGGCGATCCCGCGCATGGCGCGGGCGTGGTGCTCTCTTTCACCTGCGACGCGCCGGACGGGTTCGACGACGAGCAGATCACCCTGTTCGAGGCCACCCTGCCCGGCCTGGCGCTGGCGCTGAAGGCGCATACCGGACATGACATCGCCTCCAGCCTGCTGCGAACCTATCTCGGCGAGGACGCGGGGCGGCGGGTGCATCAAGGCGCGGTGGTGCGCGGCGCCAACGACAGCCTGCGCGCCGTCGTCTGGTATGCCGATCTCAAGGGCTTCACCGCCATAAGCGACGCCTGGCCCGGACCCACGGTGATCGACATGCTCGACGACGCGTTCGAGGCGCTGACGGCCCCGCTGCGGGCGCGCGGCGGGCAGGTGCTCAAATTCATCGGCGACGCGATGCTGGTGACTTTCGCCGTCGAGGGAGAGGACGAGACGGCGGTGTGCCGACGCGCGCTCGACGCGGCCGAGGAAGCGTTGGCGTCGCTGGCGCTGGACAATGAAAGGCGCGCGCTTGCCGGCCTGCCAATCGTCGAGGCCGACATCGCGTTGCATCTGGGCGAAGTGCTTTACGGCAACGTCGGCGCGGCCGACCGGCTCGACTTCACCGTGATCGGACCGACCGTGAACGAAGCGGCGCGGATCGAGCGACTATGCGACACGCTGGGGCGGCACATTCTGGCGTCGGAACGATTTGCGCGCGCAGCCGAGGGATGCGGCGGGCGGCTCGCGCCGCTCGGACGCTACGCGCTGCGCGGCGTCGCCGCCGCGCAGACGATTTACGGCCTGGTCGCGGAACCGCCAGGCGCTTGAGGCTCAGCGCGCCGCCTTGGCGAGGCCGCGCGAAGACTTGCCTTTGCGCGACTTGCCAAAGCCGCTTGCCTTCGCCAGCGCCGAACGACGGGCGGCGAAAGAGGCCGCCACCATCGGATAATCCGGCGGCAGCCGCCATTTCTGGCGATAGGCTTCCGGCGACAGGCCAAGCTTGGCCAGATGGAAGCGCAACGTCCGGTACTTCTTGCCGTTTTCGAGGCTGATGAGGAAGTCGGGAGTGACTGACTCACGGATGGTCGAGGGAGCTGCAATCGGATGCGGGGCCGGTTGCGGCGCGACGACGTTGGAGAGCCGCGAAAACGTAGCGTGCACGGACTCGACCAGCGTTCTCAGTTCACTTGCCGGAATGGCGTTGTTGGCCACAAAGGCTTTGACAACGTCAGCGGTCAACTCGGTGATATTCACGTTGCTCAAGGCGTCCTCTTGCTGTTCAGGGATTGGACCTTCGCCACGCAGCGCCCCAGCCGCCACAACGGGACGCTACATCGCAAGATATGTTGCGTTTTTGCGTTCAGGGCTTCCTCACTCGATCGGCCGCAAGCCGCCCGACTTATGATGCCCTTGCCTACTTTGAACAAGTTTACTGCTGAACTTCCTCCTTGTCGAGACGCAGGCGCGCCATTTCCGTTGCGCAATCAAACCTAAAGGCTGCGAAAATGCGAAATTATACATAACAATAAAGATTAAAATTGTCGCCGCTCAGCGCGCAAGCAAAGTCGCTTGCAAAACTACTCATAAGTGGATTTCGTTCTCGTACCCGGCAGGCGAGAATGCAAGGTAAAGTCGATCTCGGACACTGCTTAACGTAAATTGAGGAAAAATTACGAATACGAACCAACCCCTCCGACGATGACCGGTCAACTTTTTGTCATGGCCAAACCGCTTTTTTCGATGAAAATTTTCGCGGGGAAATCGCAGCAAGTTGGGGATTGCCGCAAAGGAAGAAGGAGGCAACGCGCCGACGCCTCAAGCAAGACCCGAAATTCGCGACTCCGTGGCTCGAATCAGGGGAATCGCCGCAAGATGCGCGCCATCTCTTCCGGACTGGCGCGCACCGTCATGTGGATGCGTCCGTCAGAATCGTCGCGGCGGGTCATCACTTCCGCGTGTTCATACAGCCAATGGAGCGAGCGCCCGTCGGCGCCGTCGAGATCGAGGTCGACTGTGCGGCGTTCGCGCGCAAGGCGCGACTCTATCGCTTCCAACAAAGTTTCTAGACCTTCCCCCGTTAACGCGGAGACGGGAATCGCCTGTCGGGAGGCGGCGCCGAGGCCGGCGCGATGCTCCGCGTCGAGCCGGTCGACCTTGTTCCAGACCTCGATCAACTTCTCGTCGGCGCGATCCACGCCGAGATCGGCCAGAATCGTCTCGACGTCCTCGGCCTGCGCCTGCGCGTCGACGTGGCTGATGTCGCGCACATGCAAAATGACGTCGGCGGCCAGCACCTCCTCCAGCGTGGCGCGGAAGGCGGAGATCAGCAGGGTCGGCAGATCGGAGATGAAGCCGACCGTGTCGGACAGGATCGCCGTCCCGCCATGCGGCAGGCGGATCGCGCGCATGGTCGGGTCGAGCGTCGCAAACAGCATGTCGGCCGCCATCACATCCGATCGCGTCAGCCGGTTGAACAGCGTCGACTTGCCGGCGTTGGTGTAGCCCACCAGCGCGACGATCGGGAACGGGACTTGTTTGCGGCTCTCGCGATGCAGCGCGCGCGTCTTCTTGACCTGTTCGAGATCGCGCTTGATGTGGATCATCCGCTCCTGAATCAAGCGGCGGTCGGTCTCGATCTGGGTTTCGCCGGGGCCGCCGAGGAAGCCGAAGCCGCCACGCTGGCGCTCAAGATGGGTCCACGAGCGCACCAGACGGGATTTCTGGTAATCGAGATGGGCGAGTTCGACCTGCAATGTCCCTTCCGCCGTGCGGGCGCGCCGGCCGAAGATTTCGAGGATCAGCCCGGTGCGGTCGATCACCTTGGCGGCGAACGCTTTTTCCAGATTGCGTTGCTGCACCGGCGATAAAGCGCAGTCCATTACGACGAGCGAAACCTCCTCGTCCTTCACCCGCGCGGCGATCTCCTCGACCTTGCCTTTGCCGAGGTAGGTCGCCGGACGGATCGCGCCGAGCATCGCCACTTGCGAACCGACCACCGCGAGGTCGATCGCGGCGGCCAGACCGACCGCCTCCTCTGCCCTGGCTTCGGTCGAGCGAGTCGGCCCCTGTCCGCGCGTAAGATAGGGGCAGACGACCAGCGTGCGCGTGTGGGCCGCGACGGCCTTCTCGCGACGGCCCCCACCGCCGGTGTCGACGTAATCCGCGTGCGGGTTGTCGTTCAATGATGTTCGCCGTCTTCGACCGCTTCGAGCATCTGGATCGGCGCGGCGGGCATAATGGTGGAAATGGCGTGTTTATAGACAAGCTGCGAATGGCCGTCGCGGCGCAGCAGCACGCAGAAATTGTCGAACCAGGTGACGAAACCCTGCAACTTCACGCCGTTGACCAGAAAGATCGTGACCGACGTTTTGCTCTTGCGCACATGATTCAGGAACGTGTCCTGCAAGTTTTGCGCTTTTTCCGTGGCCATGGTTGATCCCATCATGTTGGGCCGAGAGGTGCGGCCAGTCAGTAGCCCCCGCTCAGAATATGGGGAAGCCGCCGTCCTATACCATGGCGCCCGCGCGGCGCCATTCCCCCCTTTGGGCCTGTTCTAGCGCAGCGCCAGCGCCTGCGGGTCGAGACCCTGCGCGAAGATGGCTTCGAAATCATGTTCAAATAGACGCACCGCCGCGGCGTCGTCGGTCAGCAACAAGTCGTTGTCCTGCCGCGACAGCCCGGATCGCGAGAAATTGCCCGAGCCGGTGCGCAACCGCGCCCCATCCACGGCATAGGCTTTCATATGCATCAGGACGCCGGAGGGCTTCACCTTCGCCTCGACGCCCGACTTGGCCAGGAGATCGGCGAGTTCGCCCGCGTGGCTGGCGAATTCGCCACGGTCGAAATAGAGCCGCACCGCGACGCCGCGATCGGCGGCGTCGCCGAGCGCCTCGATCACCGCCGCGTCGGACAACACATAGGCCGCCATGTCGATGCAGTTTTCCGCATTGTTGAGGAGAGCGACGTCGATCGCCTCCAGATTTTCCGCTGGGGCGTAGTGGAGTTCGACCGTCGCCGCATGAGCCATCGAGGCGAAGGCGACCAAAGGCAGCAGGCACAGGCGCAAAGGTTCGTTCTCTTCTTGAGATACGGGAGAACAGAACGCGAAACAGGTTGCGGCCGGGTTAAAGGGTGAAGTTTGCGCGAAACTTGCGGGCGGTGAAGAAGCCGATCATTCTGGGATTTCAGGAGAAGATGATGCCGAGCGAAATCCGCCCCTCCGTCTGTCCGCACGATTGCCCCTCGGTTTGCGCGCTCGACGTCGAGGTGATCGACGGCGCGCGAATTGGCCGGGTGCATGGCGCAGACCATCCCTACACGGCGGGCGTGGTCTGCGCCAAAGTGGCGCGTTACGCCGAGCGCATCCACAGCCCCAACCGGCTGACCAAGCCGCTGCGCCGCACCGGCCCGAAAGGCTCGCGGCAATTTACGGAAATCTCGTGGGACGAGGCGCTATCCCGGACGACGGAGGCGTTTCTTTCCGCCGAGCGCATCCACGGCGCGGAAAGCGTCTGGCCCTATTTCTACGCCGGCACGATGGGCCTCGTCATGCGCGACGGGATTGAGCGGCTGACGCACGCCAAGCGCTATTCGCGCATCTTCGGCGACATCTGCATCGGCATTTCCTGGCCGGGCTATATCGCCGGCACGGGCAAGATGCGCGGCGTCAACGCCGACGAGATCGAGAAGGCGGATTGCGTCGTCGTCTGGGGCACCAACGCGGTCGCCACCCAGGTCAATCTGATGACCCACGCCATGCGCGCGCGAAAGCAGCGCGGCGCCAAGATCGTCGTGATCGACATCTACGACAACGACACGATGCGTCAGGCCGACATGGCGCTTAAGGTGACGCCCGGCTCGGACGGGGCGCTGGCCTGCGCGGTGATGCATGCGCTGTTCCGCGACGGTCTGGCCGACCGCGACTATATGGCGCGCTACGCCGACGAACCGGGCGCGCTGGAAGCGCATCTGACGACGCGCACGCCGCAATGGGCCGCCGAGATCACCGGGCTGAGCGTGGCTGAGATCGAGGACTTCGCCGCGCTGGTCGGGCGCAACAAGCGCACGTTCTTCCGGCTTGGCTACGGCTTCTCGCGTCAGCGCAACGGCGCGGCCAATATGCACGCGGCCTTGTGCATCCCGACCGTCACAGGCGCCTGGGCGCATGAGGGCGGCGGCGCGCTGCATTCCTCCAGCGCGATCTACAGGCTCGACAAGACGCTGAACGAAGGGCTCGACGTCCGCGACGAGAGCGTGCGCTGCCTGCATCACGCCCGCGTCGGCGCCGTGCTGACGCACGAGCCCGAGGCGCTTGGCGGTCGCGGGCCGGTGAAAGCGATGCTGATCCAGAACACCAACCCGATGGTGGTCGCGCCCGATTCTGATAAGGTGCGGCGCGGCTTTTCGCGCGAAGACCTGTTCACCGTGGTGCACGAGCAGTTCCTCACCGACACGGCGGCGATGGCCGATATCGTGCTGCCCGCGACGATGTTTCTGGAGCACGATGACATCTACACCGCCAGCGCGCACCAATATTTGCAGTTCGGCGGCAAACTGATCGAGCCGGCGGGAGAATGCCGCTCCAACCATGAGGTGATCTGCGAGCTGGCCCGCCGCCTCGGGGCCAAACATCGCGGCTTTGGCATGAGCCCGCGCGAGATCATCGACGATATGCTGCGCGTTTCCGGGCGGGGTACGCTTGGCGAATTGGAGGCGGGGCGTTGGCTCGACTGCCGGCCGGGGTTCGCAGAGGCGCATTATCTCGACGGTTTCGCCCATGCCGACGGCAAGTTCCATTTCCGCGCCGATTGGGCCGCGACCCCCTACGCCAACAATGGGCTGAAGGGAAACTGGGCCGACATGCCCACCCTGCCCGACCATTGGCCGGTCAACGAGCCGAGCGGGGCCGATTATCCGTTCAAGCTCGCGACCTCGCCCGCGCGCGGCTTCCTCAATTCAAGCTTCAACGGGACCGCGACTTCGCGCGCCCGCGAGGTTCGGCCGACCGCGCTGGTGCACCCGCAGGACGCCGCGCGGCTGGGCGTAGGCGAGGGCGACATTCTGCGGCTGGGAAATGGGCGCGGGACAGTCAGGCTGCATGTTCGCGTGAGCGCGGCTGTCCGGCCCGGCATGATCGTCAGCGAGGGGCTGTGGGAGAACCGCGATTTCCTCGACGGCCGCGGCATAAACACGCTGACCTCGGACGAAAGCGTCGCCCCGTTCGGCGGGGCCGCGTTCCACGATATCGCGGTCTGGGCGAAGGCGGAGGCGGTGGAGGTGAAAGAGGCGGCGGAATAGGCCCGCCGCCATCTTCGCGCCGCAGATCCGCCCCACATTCCCGTCCGGGCCGCGATTTGTCCGACATCGTCGGCTCCTCGAAAACCGTCGGACGGATGGGGAGGAAGAATCATGCTCAATGCACGGGAGATGATGATCAACCGCCGGGACATGCTGCGGTTCGGCGCTGCGGCCGGCGTTACGGCGCTCGGGGCCGGCGAGGCTTTCGCCAAGGCGCCCTTAGTCGGCAAACAGTCGCCGACATTTTACCGCTTCAAGCTCGGCAATGCGGAGGCCACGATTATCTCCGACGGCGTTCTGCCGCTCGGCGACCCCCACAAGGCTTTTCTTTCGATCAAATCGGAGGAAATTGATTCCGCCCTGTCGTCGAACTTCCTTCCGCTCGACAATGTGCCGCTCGAGCAGAACACGCTCGTGCTCAACACGGGCGATAAGGTCATTCTGTTCGACAACGGCATGGGCGTATCGAAGCTGTTCGGCGACGGCACCGGCAAATTGCTGCAAACGATGCGCGCAGCCGGCATCGATCCCGCCGACATCGATATCGTGCTGATGTCGCACGCCCATATCGATCACTGCGGCGGTTGCGTCGGCGCGGACGGCAAGCCCAACTTCCCGAACGCCCAGTATTTCATCTCGGAGCTGGACTACAATTTCTGGACCGATCCAACGAAAACCGGCAGTCTTAAGCCGTTTCTCGAACAGGCGTTGCGCAACCTGCCGCCCATCAAGGACCGCATCACCTGGATCAAGGACGGCATGGAAGTGGCGCCTGGCGTGCACGCCATGCACACGCCGGGTCACACCGTCGGGCACATGATCTTCATGATCGAGAACGGCAACGATTCGCTCGCCTACATAGCCGACGTCTGCCACCACCCGATCCTCCTGCTCGAACGGCCGCGCACCGAATTCGCCTATGACACGGATCCGCATCAGGCGATGCAGACGCGCCTCAAGGTGTTGGCGACGCTGGAGGCGAACAAGACGAAGTTGCTCGCCTATCATTTCGCCTGGCCGGGAATTGGCCACATCGCCAAGGCGGGCGACGGCTATCGCTGGTATCCCGCGCATATGGACGCGATGTACGTCAGCCCGATCTGAGCGGAGGCGGGCGGCGGCGAGAGAACGAAGGCGACGCCGCCCGGCGTGATCGTCAGCGGGGGATTGCGGCGGGGAGTTTGCTCGACGTCGGGCGATGCGGTAACGCCCGCCCGACATGCAGCTTCTCACGGCGATCCTTCCTGTCTTCGCGCTCGTCCTGATTGGCTGGGTGAGCCAGCGACGCCAGTTGCTGACGCCGGCCGCGTTCCACGGCCTGCGGGACATCGTGTACTTTCTCGCCATGCCGGCTCTGTTGTTCATTGCCATCGCGGAGGGGCCGGCGCTCGATCTGGTCGCGATCACCAGCGTTTATTTCGCGGCCTGCCTGTCAATCTTCGCCGGCGCCTTCGTTCTGGCGCGTCTCCTGCGCTTGCCCCAGGCCAGAGCCGCGATGCTCGCCCTCAACGCCTCCTACGGCAACACGGTCATGGTCGGGATTCCCGTGGTGCTGGCCACCCTGGGACAGGACGCCCTGCCCCCGCTGATGGCGATCATCGCGTTGCACGCGGCCATTCTGCTGCCCCTGGCGGGTACGCTCATCGCAATGGACGGCGCCAAGCGCAACGGCCGCAGCGCGCTGACCGTTCTTGCCGGCACAGGCGTGGCGACGCTGCGCAATCCGATCATCGCCGCCATCGCGATCGCGTTCATCTGGCGCGGACTTCATGCGCCGACCCCCAAACCCATGGCGGAGTTGTTGAGCATGTTGGGCGCGTGCTCGACGCCGCTCGCGCTGATCTGTCTGGGCGGCAGCCTGCCGCCGCTTCACGCGCGGGCGCTCGACGCGGAGGCGGCCGCCGGGATCGTCCTGAAGATCGTGCTCCTGCCGGCGCTCGTCTGGGCCCTCGGCCGATGGGCGGATTTGCCGATCCTGCCGCTGCGGGTCGCCGTCCTCGTGGCTGCGATGCCAACAGGCGCCAACGCCTTTCTGCTCGCCCGCAAGGACGAGAGTTTGGCCGAGGTCTCGGCCGCGACCGTCGTTACGACGACAATGCTGGCGCCGCTCTCGCTCTGGATTCTCCTGCAACTCCTGATGTGAATGGGGCGCTTCAGAACCCCCCGCCCGGTCCCTTCACCACCCCCGCCTGCACCCCGATCGTCACATTGTTGGTGACGTGGCAATCGACCCCGCCGCCGCAGCCAAGCTTTTCATAGGGGCCGGATTACACCATATGAGTCGCACGCAACACTCCGGAACAAGCCGACATGGCCGATCTCAGCGCCTTTCCGATCACCCGCAAGTGGCCAGCCCGCCATCCCGACCGTTTGCAGCTTTACAGCGCGTCGACCCCCAACGGGGTGAAGGTCTCGATCATGCTGGAGGAGATCGGCCTGCCCTACGAAGCGCACCGGATCGATATCGGCGCGCGCGATCAACACAGCTCGGAATTTCTGTCGCTCAACACGAACGGCAAGGTTCCCGCGATTGTCGATCCTCACGGCCCGGACGGCAAGCCGCTCGCCCTGTTCGAATCGGGCGCGATCCTGGTCTATCTCGCCGAAAAGACGGGCAAGCTGCTGCCGAGCGGCGCGGCGCGCTACGAGACGCTGGCCTGGGTGTTCTTCCAGATGGCGGCGATCGGGCCGATGTTCGGCCAGCTCGGCTATTTCCACAAGTTCGGCGGCCGCACCTACGACGACAAGCGGCCGCTCGAACGCTACACCTATGAATCGAAGCGCCTGCTGGGCGTGCTGGAGCGCCGGCTCGACGCGCGCGATTGGATCATGGGCGAGGATTACACCATCGCCGATGTCGCCACGCTCGGCTGGGTGCGCAATCTCGTCGAGTTTTATGGCGCCGGCGATCTCGTCGATTGGCACGAATTCATCGGCGTGCAGAACTGGCTCGACCGCGGTCTGGAGCGGCCCGCCGTTCAGCGCGGGCTGACGATTCCGGGCTGAGCCGCGCAGTGGCGAGCGCATTGCGATTCCCAAGCGCGCAAATCCGGGTTAGACCGCGTCGATCTGTCTGAGGTGAGCTGCCCTTTGCCCCTGTCCCGACTGCTCCGCGCCGCCGCGCTCGCTCCCCTCCTGCTGTCGCCGGCATTCGCCGCCACGACCGACCCCTCGACACTGCACATCGCCAACACCGAGCCGGGCAATTATCTCGCCGCCATCGTCGCCAGCGCCGACCGCGACACCGACGCGGCGGGGCTTTACTTCCGCGAGGCGTTGCGGGCCGATCCGCGCAATCTCGACTTGATCGAACGCGCCTTCGCCGCCACGCTCGCCAATGGCGAGGCCAAGGACGCCTATGGCCTGGCGGACCGACTGGCGGCGCGCGACCCCGGCAATTCGCTGGCGCGGCTGGCGCTGGCGACGCGCGCGTTCGGCAACGGCCAATACGCCGGCGCGCGGGCGCAACTCGCCGCGGGCGAGGCCGGCAAAGCGCGCGACGTCACTTCGCTGCTGCTGACCGCCTGGGCCTATGCCGGGGCCGGCGACCTCCGTCGCGCGCTGCAATCGGTCGACCGCATCGCCGATCCCGGCGTGGCCGTGTTCCGCGATTATCACGCCGCATTGATCGCCGACGCGCTGGGCGACCCGACCGAGGCGCTGCGCCGTTACAAGCTCGCCTACGCCAAGGACCCGGCGACGCTGCGGCTGGTCGACGCCTACGCCCGCTTCCTGGCGCGGCGCAAGGACATCGCCGGCGCCAAGAAGATTTACGCCGATTTCTCCGCCCGCTCGCCCAATCACCCCGTCGTGCGCGCGGCGCTGGCCGAGGTCGATTCCGGCAAACCGATCGCGCCCGTCGTCGCCAACGCCCGCCAGGGCGCGGCCGAGGC
Source organism: Hyphomicrobiales bacterium (assembly GCA_025358745.1). Classification (GTDB taxonomy): domain Bacteria; phylum Pseudomonadota; class Alphaproteobacteria; order Rhizobiales; family Beijerinckiaceae; genus Roseiarcus. The sequence continues at coordinate 19,958 of JANYIH010000126.1, forward strand.
GCTCTATGGGCTGGGCGGCGCGGGCACGCGCCAGGGCGACGAACTCGCCTCGCTGATCTATCTCAGGCTGGCGCTCGCGCTGCGCCCCGACCACGACTTCGCCGAAGTCAGCGTCGCCAACCTGCTGGCCGACATGAAACGCGGCGGCGACGCGATCGAGGCTTATCTCGCGGTGCCCAAGACCTCGCCGCTGGCGGAAAGCGCGCTGATCCAGGCGGCGATCGAGTACGACGGGCAGCAGAAGACCGACAAGGGGCTGGAGATCCTGCGCCAGGTCGTGATCGACCATCCCGACGACCCCGACGCCTGGAGCGCGCTCGGCACGTTGCAGCGCTCGGCGAAGGATTTCGAGAGCGCGGCCAAGTCCTACGACAAGGCGATCACGGCGCTCGGGCAGCCCGACAAGGCGCATTGGGTGTTGTTCTACTTCCGCGGCATCTGCTTCGAGCGCACCAAGCGATGGCCAATGGCGGAGGCCGATTTCAAGGAGGCGCTGCGGCTTTTTCCCGACGAACCGCTGGTGTTGAATTATCTCGGCTATTCCTGGGTCGATCAGGGCGTCAATCTCGACGAGGCGTTCAAGATGCTGCGCCGGGCCGTCGAGTTGAAACCGACCGACGGCTATATCGTCGACAGCCTCGGCTGGGCCCATTTCAAGCTCGGCCATTACGACGAGGCGACGAAAACCCTGGAGCGGGCGGTCGAATTGAAGCCTGCCGATCCCGTCGTCAACGATCATCTTGGCGATTCCTATTGGCGCGTCGGACGTCAGACCGAAGCGCATTTCCAATGGAATCACGCGCGCGATTTCGGCCCCGATCCCGACGATCTCAAGAAGGTGCTGGAGAAGATCAAGGACGGCCTGCCGGCGACCCCGCCTGGCCCCGCCGCCGCGACCCCGCCGAGCCCGGAGCCCAGCAAAAACGGCGGCTGAGCCGATGCTCGTCGAGAAAGCGCCGGCCAAGGTCAATCTGACCTTGCATATCCTGCGCCGTCGCGAGGACGGCTATCACGAACTCGACAGCCTCGTCGCCTTCGCCGGCGTCGGCGACCGGCTGGGCTTCGAGCCCGGCGAGCCGCTGGCGCTGGAGACGTTTGGGCCGACGGCGGGCGCGGCCGGGCCGGAGACCGACAATCTGGTGCTGCGCGCCGCCCGCGCCTTGGGCGAGCGCGTGCCCGGCCTGCGGCGGGGGCGGTTCACGCTTTGGAAGCAATTGCCGGTGGCGGCCGGGCTCGGCGGCGGCTCCGCCGACGCCGCCGCCGCCTTGCGCGCGCTGGCGCGGGCGAACGGGCTCGCGCTCGACGATTCGCGCGTCGTCGACGCCGCGCGCGTTACCGGCGCGGATGTGCCGGTTTGTCTCGACCCCCGCGCGCGCTTGATGGGGGGGATCGGCGAGGTGCTGTCGGCGCCGCTGGGGCTGGCGCCGCTGGCGGCCGTACTGGTCAATCCGCGCGCGGCCTCGCCGACGCCGGCAGTGTTTAAAGGCATGGGGCTCGCGCGCGGCGAGACGGCCGGCGAGGCGTTCGTCGGCTCGCTCGAAGGCGATCCGGTCGCGGCGCTGGTGCGCGGCCGCAACGACATGCAGGCGAGCGCGCAGCGGCTGACGCCCGCCATCGGCGAGACGCTGGCGGCGCTAGAACAGACGGCGCAAGCCCGGCTGGTGCGCATGTCGGGCTCGGGCGCGACCTGCTTTGCGATCTACGCCGACCGCCACGCCGCCGCGCGGGCCGCGGCTTTCCTGCGGCGCGCGCGGCCGGAATGGTGGGTGCGGGCGACACACCTGCGCTGACGCGAGGCTTCCTTTTGAGTTCGCGAAGGCGGTCTCGGTTTCAGCGCAAGGAGCGGTTTTCGCGTCCCAAAAAAGGCGGCGTGGACGCCGCCCCTCCGCGGGGACCGTGGGCGTCCACGCCCACGCCGGAAACAACGGGCTCCGGGCTCGTGGCGCCCGCAACCGCGGCAAGGCTCAGCCCTTCACCTTGTCGAGCAACGCCTGCACCGCCGGCAATATTCGCTCGACGATGATCTTGACCCCATCGATATTGGGATGCAGCCCGTCGGGCTGATTGAGCTTGGGGTCGGCCGCGACGCCTTCGAGGAAGAAGGGATAGAGTGCAACGCTGTATTGGTCGGCCAACTCGGGAAATATCCGGTCGAAGGCGGCGCGATAATCGGGGCCGAGATTGGGCGCGGCCTTCATGCCCGCGAGCAGTGTCGGGATGTGGGTCTGCGTCGCCTTCGACAGGATCGCGGAAAGCGCGCGCTGGGCGCCGGCGACGGCCAAGCCGCGCAGCATGTCATTGGCGCCGAGTTCGATCATCAGCGCGTCCGCGTCGGGCGGCACGCTCCAGTCGAACCGGGCCAGGCCATCTCCGAGCGTGTCGCCGGAGACGCCGGCGTTGATCACCGACACGTCGTAACCCTTGGCCCGCAAAGCTTTTTCCAGCACTTCGGGGAAACGCTGGCCCGCTTTCAGGCCATAACCGGCGGTGAGGCTGTCGCCGAGCGCCACCAGCTTCAGCGCCTTGGCCTGAGCAGCGCCGATCGTCGCCACCAGGGCGAACGTCTGGACGGCGACGCGAAACATCCCATATGTCGCCTGCCCCCACGAGAGTTTCATGACCGCTTCCAGCGATTCGCGCGACGCCGCGCTAGTGGACTTCACTCCCGCCGCGCCCGCCGTCGAACTGCGCGGGGTCGATCTGAGCCTGGGCTCCGGCGCGGCCCGCGTGCATATCTTGCGCGGCGTCAGTCTGTCCATCGCGCGCGGCGAGACGGTCGGGTTGGTCGGACCGTCGGGCTCGGGCAAATCGACGCTGCTGATGACGATGGCCGGGCTGGAGCGGCCCGACAAGGGCGAGATATTCGTCGACGGCCAGCCGATCCACGCGATGAGCGAGGATGCGCTCGCCCGCTTTCGCGGCGCACGGATCGGCATCGTGTTCCAATCGTTCCAGCTCATCACGACCATGACGGCGCTGGAGAATGTCGCCGTGCCGCTGGAGCTGGCGGGCGCGCGGAACGCTCGCGTGCGCGCCCGCGACGAACTTGCCGCCGTCGGGTTGGCGGAGCGGCTTTCCCATTATCCCGCGCAACTCTCGGGCGGCGAGCAGCAGCGGGTGGCGCTGGCCCGCGCGCTGGCGCCACGTCCCTCGCTTGTCATCGCCGACGAGCCGACCGGCAATCTCGACGAGGCGACGGGTCAAGGCGTGATCGAACTGCTGTTCGCGCTGCCGCGTGAGCGCGGCGCGACGCTGGCGCTGGTGACGCACGATCCCGCGCTCGCGACCTTGTGCGACCGCGTGATTCGAATGCGCAACGGCCGGCTTGAGGTTCAATCGTGAGGCTCGCGGCGCTGGCGCGGCTGGCTTTTCGCGACCTTCGCGGCGGGTTTCAGGGATTGCGCATCTTTCTCGCCTGCATCGCCATCGGCGTCGCCGCCATAGTCGGCGTCAATTCGCTGGCGCGCTCTTTGCAGGACGGACTGGCGCGCGAGGGGCGCAAACTCGCGGGCGGCGACGCCTCGTTCTCGGTGATTCACCGCGAGCTTTCTGCGCAAGAGCGCGGCTGGCTCGCCGAGCGCGGCGCGCTCGATGTGGTGGCGACGATGCGGGCGATGGCGCGCAATGCGGCGGGCGATGCGACGCTGGCCGATGTCAAGGCCGTCGCGCCGGATTGGCCGCCGATCGGCGGGGCGGAATTTTCGCCCGCCCTCACGCCGTCCGCCGCCTTTGCCGCCGACGGCGACGTTTACGGCGCGGAAGTGGACGATATCGCGCTCGACCGGTTGGGATTGAAGGTCGGCGACGGTTTTCAGATCGGGGCCGCGAAACTCACGGTGCGCGGCAAAATCGTCTCCGAGCCGGATCGGCTGGCGAACGGGATCGGCTTTGGCGCCCGGGTGCTGGTCAGCCAAGAGGCGCTCAAGGCGAGCGGGCTGGTGCAGCCGGGCTCGCTGGTGCGCTACACCACCCGGGTGAAAATGAACCCCGGCGGGGCGCCGCCGCCGGAGGCTGAGGTTAAGGCGCTGATCGCGGACGCCAAGAAGCAATTTCCCGAGGCCGGCTGGGAAGTGCGCTCGCGCTCCAACGTCTCGCCGGAATTTTCCCGCAACATCGACCGGTTCGGCGAGTTTCTGGCGCTGGTGGGGCTGATTTCGCTTGTCGTCGGCGGGGTCGGCGTCGGCAATGCGGCCGGCGGCTTCGTCGAGCGCAAGCGGCCGGCGCTGGCGATTCTGAAAGCGCTGGGCGCCAGCGGGGCCGAGATCGTCGCGCTGGCGCTGATCCAGTTTCTCGCCGTGGCGGCGCTCGCCATCGCCATCGGGCTCGCGCTCGGCGCGGCGGTTCCCTATCTCGTCTCAGCCCTCGCGGGGGCGGCCTCGCCCTACCCGATCCAACCCGGATTCTACGCGAGCGAGCTGGCGCTTGGCGCGCTCTACGGCCTGTTGACGGCGCTCGCCTTCTCGATCCGCCCGCTCGGGCGCGCGCATGATCTGCCTGCGACCGCGCTGTTTCGCGATGCGGTGGCCGACGATGCGCCCCGCACCCGCAAACGATACGCCGCGTTCGCGCTGGGGGCGGGCGCGGCGCTGGCGGGGCTGGCGGTCTACGCCAGCCCGCAGCGCTCGGTTGCGGTGACGGTGGTGATCGCGACCGCGCTGGCGATGATCGCGCTGCGCGGAGTGGCGATGGCGGCGATGGCGGGCGCGCGGCGTCTGCCGCGACGCGGGCCGGTGGTGTGGCGCCTCGCGCTGTCCAATCTGCATCGGCCCGGCGCGCCGACGCCCGCCGTGGTGTTGTCGCTCGGCCTCGGGCTGGCGGTGATCGTCGCGCTGACGCTGGTGGACGTGAACCTTCGCGCGCAGCTGCGGCCGGGCGCTTCGGGCGCGCCGGATTTCTATTTCGTCGACATCCACAGCGATCAGCGCGACGCCTTCGCCGCGTTTCTCGAAACGCACGCGCCGGGCGCAAGAATCGTCGAGGCGCCGATGATGCGCGGGCGGATCGTCAAGGTCGCCGGCGTCAATGCGGAGGACGTGCACCCTAAGGAAAGCGCGCAATGGGTGCTCGAAGGCGACCGCGGCATCACCTTCGCCGCGACGCCGCCGGGGGGAAACGAGGTCACGGCGGGCAAATGGTGGGGCGCGGACTACAGCGGGCCGCCTTTGGTCTCGGTCGACGGCGACATCGCCAGGGGGCTCGGGCTGAAACTCGGCGACAAGCTGACG
>JANYIH010000132.1 GCA_025358745.1 Hyphomicrobiales bacterium
CCCGCGCGAGCAACCAACCCAGCGCCGCCGAGACAATCATCACCGCGCCGCCGACGACGCAGGAGACGCCGAGGGCTGCCTGAAGATGCAAGCGACGCAGCCGCTTGCGTTGCGCCAGGGCCTCCTCGAACGGCATGCCGACGAACACCGCGCCGACCGCGACGAAGGTCAGCGCCAGCGCCGTGACGCCGAAATCACGCGGGCTCAACAGGCGCGAGAACAAAGCCGTGCCGCCGGTCAGCAGCGCGAGGCGGCCGATCGCGTCGGCGCCGGCCCAGCCGAGCCAGCCGAGAACCCGTTTGTCCTTTCCGGTCCTGGCCGGCATCCCCCTACTCCCGCGCGACACTTGGCCATCTCTTACGCTGCGCCAAGTAGCGATCGGCTTAATGCGGCGCGACGCAATTTAGCTTCGGCGTCGCGCGCTAACCCGCGCCCGCGCGCAGACGCGTCGAGACGTCGCGCAGGAGATCGGCCAGATCGGCGCCGCCGCGCGCCGCGCTATCGCCGCGCTGAGCCAGGAACACCGCAAGCGCCGCGACGACCGCGAGCGCCGCCAGCAGGGCGAGGCCGAATCCCGCCGCGCCGTAGAGAACAAGACCCTTCAGCAAGTTTCGCTGCAAGGGCGGGCGCGCTTGCGAGGCGATGCGCAGATTGGCGAGATCGAGCCGCCCCATCTCCGCCACCTCGCGTGACCGGCTCTCGAAATTCTCCAGCAGCTTGCGATTGGCCGCGACGCTTTGATCGAGCGCCTGCAACGCGATCTGCGATTGCCGGGCGCGATTGAGTTCGCCCGTCAGCCGTTCAACACTGGCGCGGAAGGCGTCGCGCTCGCGGGTCGCGCGCGAAAGCTGCGCCCGCGCGGCGGCGCGGATCGAGGCCAGTTCGCGGCCCACGTCGCGCTCGACCGAGGCGAGCCGGCTGCGGGCCTGGATCAGTTCGGGATTTCGCGCGCCCAATCGCGAAGCGAGCGGGGCAAGATCGGCCCGCGCCGCGGCGCGACGCTCCAGCAGCAGCGAGAGCGGCCGCGTTTCGGTTTCGTCGCCAAGCGCGCCAAGCCCCGTTGCGTCGCGCGGCGTGTCGTCGAGCTGATTGACCCGCGCCTGCGCGAGTTCAAACCGCCCTTGCGCCGCGTCGAGGCTGCTGGCGGTGTCGGTCAGCTTGACTTCGATCAGCAGTTTCTCGCCGATGCGGGTCAGATCCTCGTCGCGGCGATAGGCTTCCGCCTTCTTCTCGGATTCGGCCAGCGTGCGGCGCAGAGCCTCGATGCGGCCTTCGAGTTCGCCCCCGAGCGCGGCGGCGGCGGCGGCCCGCGTCGCGCCGTCCTCCTCGATGTAGCTTTGCACGAGATCGGAGGCGAGGCGCGAGGCAAAATCAGGGGTCTGCGCCACGGCGTTGACGTCCACCAGGAAACTGCGCTCGGCGCGCTTGACCGAGAGCGCGCGGCGCAGCGCGTCGAAAGCGCGCGCCGGCGCCTGCTTCGATTGCGCCTCGGCGCAGAGTTTTGCAAAGCCCCCCGGCGGGGGTTCGCGTTGGGGGTCGCATGCGCGGTTCAGCACCCGCGTCAGCACGCGCTCCGACAGCAGCACGCCCATCTGGCTCTCGACGAAATTGATCTGCGCGTTGGCGTCGAGCCTGGTCGGCGTCGCATCGGAGGCGAACATCTTCATGCCCATGGGATCGAACAGCAATTGCTCGCCGGCGAAATATTGGCCGGGAAACGCCAGCCGCACGCCCATGCCGAGCCCCGCGCCGACCAGCGCGCACAACAGCAGGCGGCCGCGCCAGCGCTGCGCCAGTCCGATCCATTGCCCGATTGCGGGCGTCCAGGCAGGGTCGAGCCGCAATTCCGGCTCGACGGTTGAACCCCGCATTTCGCCCTCGCTCCGGCGCCTGCCCTGTGCCGGTGCGCGCCGACCTCAAACTGAGGCGAATTTGCGGGATTGACGTGAAGGAAACGTAAAGTCTTAAATCAAATAATTCATTCGGCTTTTTCAAAAGGCGTTGCGGTAGGCGTTGCGGGAGAACAGCGTCATCGCGAGGATCCAGAAATCGAGCAGCAGCGACCAATTGTCGATGTAGTGCAGATCGTGCTCGACGCGGCGTTCGATGTGCTCCGCCTTGTCGATCGCGCCGCGATGCCCGTTGACCTGCGCCCAGCCGGTCATGCCCGGCAGCACATTGGCGCGGCGGGAGTAGAAATCGATCTGGCGCGCGAATTGCCGGTCATGCGCGATGGCGTGCGGGCGCGGCCCGATCAGCGACATCTCGCCGCGCAGAACATTGATGAGCTGCGGCAATTCGTCGATGTTATAGCGGCGCATCCAGCGCCCCATGCGGGTGACGCGGCAATCGCGCGCCTTCGCCTGGGCGACGTTGCGGCCATTCTCCATCGTCGTCATGGTGCTGAACTTGACGATGCGGAAAAGCCGGTTGTTGAAGCCGCGACGCGTCTGCACAAAGAACACCGGTCCACGGCTGTCGATCCTGATCGCCAGCGCGACCGCCGCCATCAGCGGCGCGAACACGACCAGCGCGACGGCGCCGATCACGAGATCGCAGATGCGCTTGACCAGCCGATCCGGGTCGGACAGGGCGTGCGAGGAGCGGCGCAGCGTGATGCCCGCGATGGCGCCGGCCAGCCGCTCGGCGGCGAGTTTCGATTTCGCGCTCGAAGGCGACAGCTTCAGCCGCACCTGGATCGGCGTTTCCAGAAACGCGGCCAGACACGCCTCGATCAGGTCGCCGCGACCGACCGGCGCGGCGACGACGACCTCGCCAATCCTGTGCCGGCGCGCGAACCGCACGGCGGTCGCGAGTTGGGCGCCGCGTTCGACCGGGTCGTCGGATAGCGCGACGACGCGCTCGACCGACAGACCCGCCTCGCGCATTTCCGACCGCCGCGCCGGCGCCTCGACATCGCCGCGCGCCCCCACCAGCATCGCTCGCGCAACCACCGCCTGCCCCGATCGCGCCGCCCATCGCGCCCAATTGGCGAGCCCGGCGCGAGCCGCGATCACCAGCACCAGACCGATCGCGTAAAACGCGACATAGGCGCCGCGCGAGACGTCCTCATGCGCGCGATCGAGGAAGCCCAGCAGCGTGGCCGCCATGAAGGCGAGGTTCCAGGCGTTTGCGGTGCGGCGCGCGTGATCGCCCAGGTCGAGATAATCGCTGAGCGCGTAGCGGCGGCGGGCGGCGTTGGCGAGCACGAAGACGACGGCGACGACGCCGCAAAGGCGCACGCCGCCAAGGCCCATCGCCACCCAATTGTGAACCAGCGCGTTGTAACCGACCTGAGACAGCACCGCCGCGCAGGCGATGGCGAGCAGATCGGCGAAGGCGGCGAGCGACCAGAACGCGTGCGAATCGAGGCGCCCTTCGCCCTTGGCGGGGGAACGCTGCGGGGCGCTCGCCATGGTTGCCGCAAAGTTTATCATAGAAGCCTTCCGCCGACGCTTGGTAGAGCGCCATTTCCCTGAGTAATTTGCCGTAGGGGAAAGTACGGGTTGGCCTCGAACGTCGGATTAAGGGGCAAGATAAAAATTCTATTGCTTGTAAAAACACTGCGGCGCGGTGAATCTGCGATTAGCCTTCTCTGGAGCTGAAAAATTCACCACGGCGGCTAAGCGGTCTTTCGCGCGCGCACCAACGGTTCGTCATGGCGAGCGAAGCGAAGCCATCCACACCTTCCACGCAGCCGCGTCCGCGATTTCCAGCGAATTGCCTCCCCCTCACGTAGACGAAGGCGCTTGCGACAACCTCTGGATCGCTTCGCTCGCGATGACGACGTTGGTCTTGCAGCGAATACCTGCCTAGTGCGGCCACCGAACAAATAGAGTCGGGGTTTCCGTCATTGCGAGCGAGGCGAAGCAATCCACCTTGCCGAGATCGCAGATCAATTGGAAAGTCTCGGCTTGGCGGAGGCGTAGATGGCTTCGCTTCGCTCGCAATGACGGTGGCTCAACCTGATCGGCAACCGCACTAGCGCCAAACGGCGCCCGTTCAGCCGGAAGAGCGGCTGTCGCTCGCCGAGCAAGATCGCGCGGGTCGCCGCCAACAGCCTGCGCGCCTCACCAATCCACGCTCGGGCGTTCCCGCTCGGCCACGACAGCTTGCGCACGCCCGCCGCAAACGCGGCCGAGCGCAGCGACGAGCCGCGTCGCGACCGCCTCGACATCGCCATATCCGTTGGATTGTGCGGTCAGCACGACGCGGTTTGTCTCTTGCGTCACCGCGCTGCGGGCGTCCTGACGCCAGTTCCAGCGCCGACACAGGACATGCGCGGCGTCGGCGTAGACCACCTCGCCGGGCTTGGGCGGATCGTCCTGCGCCCCGTCCACGCCCGTGTCGATGAAACCGTCGCCGGGGCGGGAAAAGCGGAAGGCGAGATCGCCCGTGACCCGGTCGAGATCGTCGCACCCCAGGCACAGGCCCTCGTCGAGCGAGATCATGTTGTAGAGGTCGACCAGCGCGTTCGCGCGCGGCAGTCTTTCTCCCGCCAGCACGCGCTTGAGCAGCCGTTCGACCGACGAGCGGTAGCTTGTCTTTTTAACGCCGAAGGCCCGATAGGCGGTTCGCCACGCAGCGACCCCGGGAACGGCGGAAAGTTCGACGCCGGCCCAGCGGGCGCGCGCGAAGGCTTCCGCTTCTTCAATCTGCGCGTCGAGCGCCGCATCGCGCTCGCCAATCGTCAGCCCCTCGGCAATCACGACGGCGACGCGAAATTGAGGAAAATGGGACGTCAGCTCCTCAATGGTGATGCGCGACGTCAATCGTCCTTCCTCCGTCAATTCACTTCGTTACGGTGAAATTCGTCTTCATGCCCTGCATGTAATGGCCCGTCTGGTTGCAGATCAGGAAATACGCGCCGGGTTTCAGGGTGAGCGTCAACGACTTCATCTGACCCGGATCGAGATCCGCAGCTTCGCCCAGATGCTTGATCTTGCTCTCGTCGACCTGGTCCTTCTTGGCGTCGACCGGCAGTTTCTCGTCCTTGTTCTTGACGGAAACGACAATCATCTCATGCACCGTCGCCTTTGACACGTTCGTCACGTCAAACTGAACGGCGCCGGCTTTCACACTCGTCTTGTCCACCGACATCGTCATCGCCTTGGGGTCGGCGGGATCGCCCAGCTTGACAGCGACGACCGTCGCGGCGGAAGCCGCGCCCATCATGGCCAACACAGACGCCGCTACGATCCAAGCGCGCATTCCACCCTCCCATCCGCCATCCACAGGCCAGTTTAGGTGAAGTCCGCGCCGAAAATGCGGCGCGCACTATACCTATCGCCAATGTTCAGGCGCGCGGGCGGACGGCGCGCATCGCTGATAGGATGGCCCTTGCACGCGGAGCGTCGAACAATTTTGCCGCGTCGTCGGGGCTGCGATGGCGCCAGTTCGGCCGCTCCTTGTCGGTGCCGGGAAGGTTGGTCGCCACTGTTTCGCCCATCAGATCGTCAACCTGCACGCTCGCCAGTCCCGAGCCCGCATGGGCGACCCACAAATGGATGCTGGCGGCGAGCGCGTCGTCCATCGGCGCATCGAGCGAGGGGCGATCCGACATCGCGCCCGAGGCGATCACAGCCTCGACCAGCGCCTGCTTCTCGGCGAGGCGCTGGCCCAACGCGCTCACGGCCTGGTCGGGCCCCAACAGGCCAAGGCTCATCCGCTCGGCGATATCGGCGGCCTGCCACCAGCCCGCGAGCGTCGGCAGATCATGCGTCGTCACGCAGGCGACGCTGTGGACGGGATATTCGCTGGGATTGAGGAAGCCCACGCCGGCGCGTTCGAAGTAGAGCACGCGCATGCCGGAAATGTCGGCTTTGGTCAGCTTGTCGCGGAAGCCGTCGGGCACGGTGCCGAGGTCCTCGCCGATCACCATGCAACGGTTGCGCTGGCTCTCCAGCGCGATCTGGCCGATCAATTCATCGGCGGGATAGGCGACATAGGCGCCCTCGGCGGGCTTGGCCCCGTCGGGGATCACGAACAGCCGGGTGAGGCCCATCGCGTGATCGATGCGCAACATGCCGGCATGGCGCATGTTGGCGTCGAACAGGTCGCGGAAGCCTTTCCAGCCGGTGCGCGCGCCCACCACCGGGTCCGGCGGCGGCAGATGCCAGTTCTGGCCGGATATCGAGAACGTATCGGGCGGCGCGCCGACGCTGGCGCCGATGCCCAGCTCCGCCGCGCGCGACCAGCTCTCCGCGCCATCGGGCGCTGAGCCGACAGCGAGATCGCGATAAAGGCCGATTTCGAGCCCGGCGTCGCGCGCCCGGCCGGCGGCGGCGGCGAGTTGGCGGTCGCCCACCCACTGGCAGAATTGCGCGAACCGCACGTCGTAATCGCGCTGCTCGGCTTTGGCGGCGAGCGCGCTCGGCTCGGCGTCGCGCAATTCGACCGGCCAGAGGCGCCAGTATTCGCCATTGCGCTCGCGATGGACCGCCTCGAACACGGCGAAGCGCAACAGGTTCTCGCCGCCCGCCGCGACAAACGCCTCGAACTCCGCGAACAACGGGTCGTCGGAGCGCGCGGCGCGAGCGCGCAGGAAGGCGGCGAAGCGATATTGCAGCGCGATGCGCTTGACGCCCCACACCGCTTCGTAATCGATCGCGCCGAGCTTGGCGACGGCGCTCAGCCGCTCGCCGAGCGTCGCGGCGGCGGCGCTCCATTCCTCGTCGATCGGCAGATCGTTTTCGGCCAACGCGTCGATCAGGATCGGATCGAGGAAGCGCCGATCCGAGGGGTGATAGGGGCTGGCGCGGCCGCGCGCGTCGGGAAACAGCATGTGCATCGGGCTGACGCCGAAATAAGCGGCGCCGTTGCGGGCGGCGGTCGCAGCGGCGAGACCAAGCGCGGTGAAATCGCCGACGCCCTGATCGCCCTGGTCGCGGCGCAGCGCGTAAAGTTGCGCAGAGACGCCGAAGCGGCGCTTCCACGTCGCCTTCGGTCGCCACGCCTCGGGCGGCGCGATCATCAGGGCGCAGCCGACCCCGCCGACCTCGAGCCGGTGGCGGCCGATCGGCAAGGCCGGCAGATCGAAATGGCGCTCGTCGATCTGGCGCCCGTTGGGGAGCGCGATGCGGCGTGGGTCCGCACCGGGCGTGGCGCCGGAGAGGGTCGAGCCATCTTCGAGCGCGATATGGTATTCGATTGCGCCCTGCGGCGCGGCGGGATCGGCGCGCAACGTCGCGCGCGGCGCGCCATCGAGCGGAATCGTCAAGGAAGGCGCGAGCAGGCGCGCCCGCGTCTCCTGCATCAGCCGGTCGAGCGATTCGCGCGCCAGCCCTTGCGTGCGCGCCGGCAGGCCGAACGATTCCAGCAGCGCCAGCTTGGTCGTGGTGGAGACCAGCGTATGCGCGCCCGTGACGTCCCACCACTCGCCCGCGATGCCCGCCGCATCCGAGAGCGCCTCCACGTCGCGCGCGTCGGGCGCGCGCGCGACCTTGGCCGACACCGGCGTCTCGGCGATGATGAGGACGCAGCGCTCCGGCAGCGGCGTGCGGTCGGCGAGTTCGGTCGGCGCGTCGAGGCGCGCGGGATCGCTGGTGTCGAGCCGCACGCGCCAGACGAAGCCCGCGCGGGATGCGGGCAGCCGCAACGAGGTCGCCGGGCCGCGATTGAAGGCGACGAGCGCGCGGTCGTAGCCCCCGACCGTCGGCGCTGCGAACACGGCGGTCAGCACCTCGCCGAACGGGGATTCCCAATGGCCGGCGTCAAGCAGCGGCAATTCCGCGTCGCGCCATTCGACATCGGCGGGGCCGCCCTCAGCCAGCGCGGCGCCGTTGAGCCACGTGGCCCGCCGCAGCGCGGGATGGGCGGCGCGCACCGCGGCGAGGCGGCCGACGAAGGCGGCCAGTTCCATGTCCGCGTGGGTCCAGTCGAGCCAGGAGATGGCATTGTCCTGCGCATAGGCGTTGTTGTTGCCCTGCTGGCTGTGGCCGAGTTCGGCGCCGGCGGGAAACATCGGCGCACCGCGCGCGGTGAACAAGGTCGTCAGCAGATTGCGCTGGTCGCGCCGGCGGGCGGCTAAAACGGCGGGGTTCTGGGTCGCGCCCTCGACGCCGTGGTTCCACGAGAGATTGTCGTTGGCGCCGTCGCTGTTGTGCTCGCCGTTGGCGTCGTTGTGCTTGTGCGCGTAAGCGACGAGATCGGCGAGCGTGAAACCGTCGTGGGCGACGACGAAATTGACGCTCTGGGTCGGATCGGCCGCATGGGGAAACATGTCGCGCGAGCCCGCAAGCCGCGTAGCGAGTTCGCCCCTCATGCGCGCGTCGCCGCGCCAGAAGCGGCGCGAGGCGTCGCGGAAGCGATCGTTCCACTCGCCCCAGCCGGCGGGGAATTCGCCCAGGCGATAGCCGCCGGGGCCGATGTCCCAGGGCTCGGCGATCAGCTTGGCCTTGCTCAGCACCGGGTCCTGCGCAAGGGCCGCGAACATCGGCGCATGCGCGTCGAAGCCCGTCGGGCGCCGTCCCAGCGCCGGCGCCAGATCGAAGCGGAAGCCGTCGATCCCGCCCCATTCCATCCAGCGCCGCAGCGCGCTGACGGCCAGCGCCATCACCGCCGGCCGGTCGAGCGCGACGCAATTGCCGCAGCCCATATCGTTGATGTAGCGCGAAGCGTCCTCGGGCAGCAGCCGGAAATAGGCGGCGTTGTCGAGACCGCGAAACGACAGGGTTGGGCCGAATTCGTCGCTCTCGCCATTGTGGTTGAGCACGACATCGAGCACGACTTCGAGGTCAGCTTCGTGCAGCGCATCCGTCGCGCGCCGCACCTCGCGCCAGCCGTCCGGCGCCAGACGCGGATCGGGCGCGCCCCAGAACACCGGATTGTAGCCCCAGGCGTTCGACAGGCCGAGCGGCGGCAGGTGGCGCTCGTCGATGAAGGCGTCGGCCGGCATGATCTCGACCGTGGTGACGCCGAGCGATTTGATATGGTTGATGAGCGAGGGCTCGGCCAGCGCGGCGAAGCGGCCGCGCACGCCTTCGGGAATATCGAAGCGCTGACGCGAGAAGCTGCGCAGATTGAGTTCGTAGATGACGGCGTCTTCGGGCGGAATTCGCGCATGGCCCGGCTCGCCCCCCGGCGCCGCGCGCACGACGCATTTCGGCATGGCGCTCGCGCTGTCGGCGCCGCGCTCGAACATCGAGCCATGCAACGCGAAGGGACGGTCGAGTTCGGCCGCCAGCGGGTCAACCAGCAGTTTCGCCGCGTCGAAGCGATGGCCCCGCGCCGGATCGAACGGCCCGTCGACGCGCAAGCCATAGCGCGCGCCCTCGATCAGTCCCGGCGCGAAGCCCCTGAAATAGCCTTGCCCGTCGGCTGTCAGGTTGACGCGCAAAGTCTCGCGCTCGCCCTTCTCGTCGAACAGGCAAACCTGCACGCCGGTCGCATGCGGCGCGAAGACGGCGACCTCGCCGCCCTCCAGCCGAATCATGGGGCTGGAGTCGGCCGCGACGTCGGTCATGAGACCATCCTGAGCTTTTGGTAGAGCGCGGCGTAACGCTTGGCGGGCGTGCGCCACGAGACATCGGCGCGCATCCCGTTCAGACGCAGCCGCCGCATTACCATGGGATCGCGGCAAAGGTCGAACGCGCGCGAAATCGCATGATCGAGCGCGCCGATCTCGGGGGGATGGAACTGAAGGCCGGTGGCGACGCCGGCGGTGAGCGCAGCCTCGTTGGCGTCGATCACAGTGTCGGCGAGGCCCCCAACCCGCGCCACCAAAGGCGCCGCGCCATAGCGCAGAGCGCAGAGCTGCGTCAGGCCGCAGGGCTCGAAGCGCGAGGGCACGACGAGAAAATCGACGCCGGCCTGAATCCGATGCGCCAGCGTCTCGTCATAGCCGATCACGCAGCCGACCTGATCGGGATAGGCCGCCGCCAGCGCGCGAAAACCCTGCTCCAGACTGGGCTCGCCCGCGCCGAGCAGCGCAAGCTGGCCGCCGCGCGCGACGAGGCCAGGCATGCAGGCGAGCAGGAGATCGAGCCCCTTCTGGCTGGTGAGACGGGAGACGACGCCAAACAGCGGCGCCTCGGGCGAGGGGCTAAGCCCGAACCGGGCTTGGCATGCGGCGCGGTTGGCGACGCGATCGTCCAGCCGCGACGCGCTGTAGGTTTTCGCCAGCGTCGCATCGGTCTCCGGGTTCCAGATTTCGTCGTCGATGCCGTTGACGATGCCCTCGACATCGGCGGCGCGCGTGCGCAGCAATCCGTCCAGCGCCATGCCGAATTCCGGCGTGAGAATCTCGCGCGCATAGGTCGGCGAAACCGTCGTCACCTTGTCGGCGAACAGGATGCCGCCCTTGAGAAAACCGATTCCGCCAAAATATTCGACGCCCTCAATCGCCATCGCCTCCGCCGGCAGGCCGAGCGCGCTTAGCAGGTCGCCGTAATAGTGGCCCTGGAACGCCATATTATGCAGCGTCAGCACCGTGCCCGGCCGCGTTCCGCCGTCGTAATGCAGATAGACCGGCGCGAGCGCCCCCTGCCAATCATGGGCGTGGACGACATCGGCGGCGATGCGTTTGGCGAGATCGGCGCCGGCGCGGGCGAGGGCTGCGAAGCGGAAGGAATTGTCGGGCCAGTCGCGCCCGTCGGGGCCGAGATAGATGTTGCCCGGCCGCTGGTAGAGATGCGGCGCATCGAGCACAAACAAGTCGAGCCCGCCGGCCCGGCCCGCCAGCACCTGCGCCGGCCCTCCCATCAAGGCGGGATAGGCATGGACCGTCTCGGCGGCTTCGAGCTTGCTCATGACCGCGGGATAGCCCGGCAACAGCGTCCGCATCTCGACGCCTTCGCGGGTCAGGGCCAGCGGCAGCGCGCCGGCGACGTCGGCGAGTCCGCCGGTCTTGACGAGCGGGAACGCCTCCGACGCAATCGAGAGGACGCTGAGCATCAGGCGCCGAGCTTGTCGATCATCGGCTGTGTGATGAGCGTAACGCCGGCTTCGGTGCGGCGGAAACGTCGCGCATCGTCCTCCGGGTTCTCGCCGACGACGAGGCCGTCGGGAATCTGCACGCCGGAATCGATCACCACCTTCTTGAGCCGGCAGCCGCGCGCGATGCGGACATAGGGCATGATGACCGCTTCGTGGATATGCGAGAAGGAGTGAATCCGGCAGCCGGTGAACAGCAGCGAGCGCGAAATCGCAGCGCCGGAAACGATGCAGCCGCCCGATATCAACGAGGAGATCGCCGAACCGCGCCGGCCGTCGACGTCATGCACGAACTTGCCCGGCGGCGTGACCTCGCCATAGGTCCAGATCGGCCATTCGCGGTCGTAGAGATCGAGATCGGGCACCACGGCGGTCAGATCGACATTGGCTTGCCAGTAGGCGTCCACGGTCCCCACATCGCGCCAGTAGGGATGGGCTTCCTCGCGCGAGCGCACGCAGGAGCGCGCGAAATGATGCGCCACCGCCTTGCCGTTGGCGACGGAATAGGGGATCAGATCCTTGCCGAAGTCGTGGCTCGAATTGGGGTCGGCGGCGTCGCGGCGCAATTCTTCGATCAGGAATTTGGTGTCGTAGACATAGATGCCCATGCTGCACAGGGAAACGTCGGTGCGGCCGGGCATCGGCGGCGGGTTTTTCGGCTTTTCGAGGAAGTTGATGATGCGGTCGTGTTCGTCGACATGCATCACGCCGAAACCCTTGGCCTCCTCCAGCGATGCTTCCAGACAACCCACCGTGACGTCGGCGCCGGACTCGACGTGCTGTTGCAGCATCTTCTCGTAGTCCATCTTATAGATATGGTCGCCCGCGAGGATGACCATGAATTGCGGGCCGTAGCTCTCGATGATGTCAATATTCTGGTAGACCGCGTCGGCGGTGCCAAGATACCACATCGTCTCCGACACGCGCTGCGAGGCGGGCAGCACGTCGAAGCTCTCGTTGCGCTCGGGGCGGAAGAAGTTCCAGCCGCGCTGCATGTGGCGGATCAGGCTGTGCGCCTTATACTGCGTCGCCACCGCGATGCGGCGGATGCCGGAATTCAGCGCGTTCGACAGCGCGAAATCGATGATGCGCGACTTGCCGCCGAAATAGACGGCGGGCTTGGCGCGACGGTCGGTCAATTCCATCAGGCGACTGCCGCGACCGCCCGCCAGCACATAGGCCATGGCGTGACGCGCAAACGGCGCTGTCGGCGCCGGGGTCTTGCTACCGCTCATACACGTTACCTCCCGAACCCCAGACTTGCATTCTTCTTGCGCCGTTTTGGCCGCGATTTGAAGACGGAAAGTGGCGCGTCCTCAATTGTCCTGCGGCCGCCATTCGAGAAAGAGGGTCGCCAGCGGCGGCAGTGTCAGCGCGGCGGAGCACGGCAGGCCGTGCAGCGATTGCCGCTCGGCGACGACACCGCCGAAATTGCCGACGCCCGAGCCCCAATATTCCGTCGCGTCGGTGTTGATCGCCTCGCGCCAGTGGCCAACGATGGGCAAGCCGATGCGGTAGTCTTGGCGCACCACCGGCGTGAAATTCGAGATCACCGCGACCGGCGGGTCTCCCTCGGCGCCGAACCGCAGATACGCGAGAACCGAGCGCTCCTCGTCGTTGGCGACGATCCAGCGAAATCCCTCCTGCTCGCAATCGCGCGCATACATCGCCGGGCGGGTCCGGTAGAACCCATTGAGGTCGGCGACGAGGCGCTTCACCCCCTGATGCGAGGCATGATCGAGCAGCCACCACGGAAGGTCGGTCTCGCTGTCCCACTCGGTGGTCTGACCGAACTCCTGCCCCATGAACAGAAGCTTTTTTCCCGGATGGCCCCACATCTGGCCGTAATAGGCGCGGGTGGTCGCGAACCGCTGCCATTCGTCGCCAGGCCATTTCGAGACGACGGATTTCTTACCGTACACGACTTCGTCGTGGGAAATGGCGAGGATGAAATTCTCGCTGTAGGCGTAGACCATGCTGAAGGTGAACTGGTTGTGCGCCCAGCGTCGGTAGATGGGATCTTTCTCCAGATAATCCAGCGTGTCGTGCATCCAGCCCATGTTCCATTTGAAGCCGAAGCCGACCCCGCCGGCGAACGTGGGCGCGGTAACGCCGCTATAAGCCGTCGATTCCTCCGCCACCATGAAGGCGCCCGGAAAAAGGCCGTACACGGCCTCGTTGACGCGCTTCAGGAAATTGACGGCGTCGTAGTTGATGTTGCCGCCGTCGGCGTTCGGAATCCATTCGTCGGGATTTCGCGAATAATCGAGATAGATCATCGAGGCGACCGCGTCGACCCGAAGCCCGTCGATGTGATAGCGGTCTATCCAGTAGAGCGCGCTCGCCATCAGGAAGTTGGCGACCTCCTTGCGGCCGAAGTCGTAGATCGCCGTGTTCCAATCGGGATGGAAGCCCTTGCGCGGGTCGGCGTGCTCGTAAAGCGGCGCGCCGTCGAACCAGGCCAGACCGTGCGCGTCGATGGGAAAATGCGCCGGCACCCAATCGAGGATGACGCCAAGCCCCGCCGCATGGGCCTTGTCGACGAATCGCGCGAAGGCCTCCGGCGAGCCAAACCTTTTTGTCGGCGCGAACAGGCCGATCGGTTGATAGCCCCAGGAAAGATCGAACGGATATTCCGTGACCGGCATCAGTTCGATATGCGTGTAGCCCAGGTCTCTGACATAGGGGATCAGCGTGTCGGCCAGTTCATCGTAGGAAAGCCAGCGTCCGCCCTCGCCGTGCCGCCAGGAGGCGAGTTGGCATTCGTAGATCGACATCGGCCGGCGGCGCCAGTCGCCATCGGCGCGGTTCTTGAGATAATCCTCGTCGGTCCAATCGAAATCTTCGGTATAGGCGACAATCGAGGCGGTCGAAGGTCGCAGTTCCGCCTCGAACCCGAAAGGGTCGGCCTTCAGCGGTTGTAGTTCCCCGCTGCCGGAGACGACTTCGTATTTGTAGACAGCGCCGGCCTGCAGATGGGGAATGAAAATCTCCCACAGTCCGCTGTCGAAGCGCTTGCGCATCTGGCAGCGACGGCCGTCCCAATCGTTGAAATCGCCAACGACGGAAACGCGGCTCGCATTCGGCGCCCACAACGCGAACAGAACGCCACCCTCCCCCTCATGGGTAGTGATCTGCGCGCCCAGCCGCTTGTAGAGCTCGCGGTGCGTCCCCTCGAGCATCAGATGATCGTCGAGCGGCCCAAGCGCGGGGCCGAAACAATAGGCGTCCTCATACGAGTCGACGCCGCGCGTGCGATGCACCTCCAGCCGGTAACGCGGCCGCTCGGTCGCGTCGGGCAGCAGGGCCTCGAAGAAATCGCCCTTGCGCCGTTCCAGTTCGATCAACGCAGACCCATCGCGGCGCTGCGCGCGGACCGAGATGGCGTCCGGCGCGAACGCGCGGATCGCCCAGCCCTCCGGCGTCAGATGCGGCCCCATGAACGAAAAAGGATCGGAATGGCGCGCCGCCGCGAGGGCGTCGATGTCGTTCTCGTCGGCGCGCCAGGATTGCAGCAAGTCTCGTCTCCCCGTCAAGCCAGACGCTTGTACGGCGCCTTCCAGATTTCGTCAGCATATTCCGCAATGGTTCTGTCGGAAGAGAACCATCCCGTATTGGCCGTATTGATAATGCTCGACCGCAGCCAGGCCTTGCGGTCGCGCCACGCGGCGTCGATTTTCTGCTGCGTGGTCCAGTAGGCGTCGAAATCCGCGCACACCATGAAATAATCGTGATGACGCAAAGTCTCGACCAGCCCGTGATAGCGGCCGCGGTCGTCGGCCGAGAATACGCCCGAGCCGACCGCGTCCAGCACGTCGCGCAGCACCGGCGAGGTTTCGATATAGGGCGTCGAATCGATCCCCTTGGCGCGCGCAGCCTCCACTTCCTGGGCCGTGAGGCCGAAGATGAAAATATTTTCGTCGTGCACCAGATCCTTCAATTCGACATTGGCGCCGTCGAGCGTGCCGACGGTCAGCGCCCCATTCAACGCCATTTTCATGTTTCCGGTTCCCGAGGCTTCCATGCCCGCGGTGGAAATCTGCTCCGACAGATCCACCGCCGGAATGATCGTCTCGGCGAGGCTCACGTTGTAATTGGGCAGGAACACGACTTTCAGCAGGCCGCGCACCGTCGGGTCGGCGTTGACGGCGCGGGCGACGTCGATCGCCAGCTTGATGATGAGCTTGGCCTGGGTGTAGCTCGCCGCCGCCTTGCCGGCGAAGATCTTCACCCTGGGCGCGAAGTCGATGGTCGGGTTGGCGCGGATTTCGTTGTAGCGCGCGATCGTCTCCAGGATGTTGAGCAACTGGCGCTTGTATTCGTGAATGCGCTTGATCTGCACGTCGAACATCGCGTCCGGATCGAGCCGCTGGTTGAGCGCCTCGGCCGCGAGTTGGGCGAGCGCGACCTTGTTGGCGCGCCGCGCCTGCGCGATCTGCTCCTGCATTGACGCATCGTCGGCGTATTTGCCAAACTCGCGCAACGCCTCGGCGTTGTGCAGGGCCTTGTCGCCGACGGCGGCGCGAATGATTCCGGTCAGGCGGGGATTGCACTCCATCAGCCAGCGGCGGAACGTGACGCCGTTGGTCTTGTTGACGATGCGATCGGGATAGATGCCGTTGAGATCGTGGAACACGGTCTGCTTCATCAAATTCGTGTGCAGCGCCGACACGCCGTTGATCTTGTGGCTGCCCACGAAGGCGAGAGAACCCATGCGCACGCGCCGGCCGCCGTGCTCGTCGATCAGCGAGATCGACGCCATGAAGCCGGAATCGGTCATGCCCTTCTTGCGCACGATGTCGAGATGCATGGCGTTGATGAGATAAATGATCTGCATGTGGCGCGGCAGCAGGCGCTCCATCAGGCCGACCGGCCAACTCTCCAGCGCCTCGGGCAGCAGCGTGTGGTTGGTGTAGGAGAACACCGAATGGGTGATCTTCCACGCCTCCTCCCACGGCAGGCCGTTGAGATCGAGCAGGATGCGCATCAGTTCGGCGACGCCGATCGCGGGATGGGTGTCGTTGAGCTGTACGGCGACGTGATCGCCCAGCGTGCGCACGTCCTTGTAGTTGCGCACGTGCCGGCGCACCAGATCGAGCAGCGAGGCAGAGGCGAAGAAATATTCCTGCCGCAACCGCAGTTCCTGGCCCGCCGGCGTGGCGTCCGAGGGATAGAGCACCTTGGAGATCGCCTCGGCGCGGACGCTGTCGGACAGGGCGCCGATGTAATCGCCGGCGTTGAAGGCGTCGAGCTTCAGCGGATCGGGCGCGCGCGCGTGCCACAACCGCAACGTGTTGACGTGGCGGCCGCGCCAGCCCACGATCGGCGTGTCGAAGGCGAGCGCCTCGACGCGCTCGCCGGGGTGCCAGACATGGCGCACCGCGTCGCCCTCGCCCTGGATCGCCTCGACCCAACCGCCGAAACCGATGGAGTAATTGACCTCCGCCCGCTCGAACTCCCAGGGGTTGCCGTGGCTCAGCCAATCCTCCGGCGCCTCCTGCTGCCAGCCGTTGCGGATGATCTGGCGGAACAAGCCATTGTCATAACGGATGCCGTAGCCGTGCGCGGCGATGGAGAGGGTGGCCATCGAGTCCATGAAGCAGGCGGCGAGCCGGCCAAGGCCGCCATTGCCCAGCGCGGCGTCCGATTCGATCCGGCGCAGCGAGCCGAAATCGACGCCGAGCGACGCCATCGCGGCGGTCATCGGCTCGACGATGCCAAGGTTGGTCATCGCGTCGAACAACAGCCGGCCGATAAGAAATTCGAGGCTGAGGTAGTAGACGCGCTTGCGCTGATCGGTGTAAGCGCGGTCGGTTGAATTGATCCAGCTATCGACGATGATGTCGCGGGTGGCGGCCGCCACCGAAAGGAACCAGTCGCGCTGGCTGGCCGCGACCGGGTTCTTACCAACCGTGAACTTCAGCTTGGCGAGCACTGCCGCCTTCAGTTCGTCAGCCGTATAAGCGCGCACCTCGTGGGTCGAGGCTGCCTCCGTCGGCGGCGTGACCATATCCATAGCGCATCCCTCATTTCGTCCGCTTCGATATTAGCAGGCTTTACACAATGGAGTTAAAGCCTCGTACCATCATTGTGACCGACCGCGAAACCACCTAAACCGTCGTCGCACACTGATTTTTGGCGAGGAATTGCGGCATGAAGATCGATGGCAAACCCTACCGCACGATTTGGCGGGCGGGCCCGGCCGCGATCGAGACCATCGATCAGACCCGGCTACCGCATGAACTTGGCTTCAAGCGAATCGACACGCTCGAAGGCGCCGTCGCGGCAATCAAGACCATGGTCGTGCGCGGCGCGCCGCTGATCGGCGCTTGCGCCGCCTATGGCCTCGCCATCGCGCTGACCAAAGCGGGCGGCGACGACGCGTTGGAGGCCGCCTACCGCGCGCTGCTGGCCAGCCGCCCGACCGCCGTCAATCTCAAGCACGCGCTCGACGACGTGCGTAAGTTTGTGGCGCCCCTGCCGGCGCATGCGCGCGGCGAGACGGCGTTCCGCCGCGCCGATGAAATCTGCGAGGAGGACGTGAAGTTGAACCTGGCCATCGGCGAGGCCGGCTTCAACTTGATCGAGGCGGCGCACAAGGCCATGGGACGGCCGGTCAACGTGCTGACCCATTGCAACGCGGGCTGGCTCGCCACCGTCGATTGGGGCACCGCGACGGCGCCGATCTACCTCGCGCACGATCGCGGCGTGCCGGTGCATGTGTGGGTCGACGAGACGCGGCCGCGCAATCAGGGCGCGTCGCTGACAGCTTATGAACTCGGCCGTCACGGCGTGCCACACACGATCATTGCCGATAATGCAGGCGGGCATTTGATGCAGCGCGGGCAGGTGGATCTGTGCATCGTGGGGACGGACCGGACAACTAGGAATGCCGATGTGTGCAACAAGATCGGCACTTATTTGAAGGCGCTGGCGGCGCACGACAACAAGGTGCCGTTCTACGTGGCGTTGCCGCATTCGACCATCGATTGGGACCTGCAGGATGGTGGGAGAGAGACAAAAACACCACGATGCGGTGTGCAAGGCCAAGGTCAGGCCAGGCTGTGATGTGCTCGCACCTGTATGGATCGATCCCCTCTCTCTTCCAACCACCATCGTTTGTAGGGAGAAGAAATAGCTGCCGTGCAGCATTGAGGCAATTAATTACCTTGTTATTTTCTTATTGAGACGCTAGAAATTCCATCCTTTTGATTGTGCTTTATTTTTTCTGCTGATATCGTGCCCGAGTTCGGGTAGATCTGTAAAATGATGCTTCGGATTGGTTCTCGCTGTCGCTCTTTGCTGCAGCGCGGCGGATGCGAGGTGATCGCTCGGCACAGCCAAAATGCACATCTGTGCAATCATTTGTGACACGATCACTGTGCGAGTGCATGCTCGCTCTACGTGTTGAAGTGTGGATTATTGAACAAAGGTGTCTCTGCCTGCATGCGCGCTAAAGGGCATCAAGAATATCG
>JANYIH010000160.1 GCA_025358745.1 Hyphomicrobiales bacterium
CATCCCCGAGCCCGCCCCGCGCCGCACGGAAGGGGGGGAATCCAAGCGCACCGCCGCCGCGCTCGGCCAGCTCGCCGAGGGCATCCAGGGACTGGTGGGCCATATGCGCGAGGAACAACAGCAGATCCGCGACTGGGTCGAGCGTCAGGCCGCCGTGCAGGAGGACATCCGCCGCCTGCTGCGCCGCCTGTCCGACCAGCGCGAGAAGCAGATCTAAGGCGAGCTTATGGCGCTGGGGCGCGGACGGCGGCTCGAACCCGTCAATTACTGGCCCGGCTTCGTCGACGCGCTGTCGACGATGCTGCTCATCATCATCTTTCTGCTGTCGGTGTTCATGCTGTCGCAATATTTCCTGTCGCGCGAGGTGACGGGCAAGGACAGCGCGCTGGAGCGGCTCAACCGGCAGATCGAGGAACTGACGTCGCTACTGGCGATGGAGCGCAGCCAGGCCGGCGTCGATCAGGACAAGCTCTCCAAACTGTCGGCGACGCTCGATCAGGCGCGCAAGGACAAAAACGAGATCGAGGCGGTCGCCGTGACCGGCGGCGCCGGGGCGGCTGCGGCCGGCAACCGCGCCGAGGCGGCGGTGGTGGCGCTCGATACGCAAAAGCAGATCACGGCGCGCGCGCTGGCGCAGGTCGAGGTGCTCAACCAACAGATTTCGGCGCTGCGCAAGCAGCTTGCCGCGATCCAGGATGCGCTCGACGCCACCAAAACCTCGGAGAAGGAGAGCCAGGAGAAGATCTCCGACCTCGGCCAGAGGCTCAATTTGGCGCTGGCGCAGAAGGTGCAGGAGCTGGCGCGCTATCGCTCCGACTTTTTCGGCCGCCTGCGGCAAATTCTCGGCAGCCGGCCCGACATCGCCATTGTCGGCGACCGCTTCGTGTTCCAGTCTTCGGTGCTGTTCGACCCCGGCAGGGCGGACCTGAGCGATACGGGCAAGAAATCGCTCGATTCGCTCGCCGGCGCCGCGCTCGATCTGGAGCGCGAGATTCCCCCCGACATTCACTGGATCCTGCGGATCGACGGCCACACCGATCCGCGCCCCGTCGGCGCCGGCCCGTTCAAATCGAACTGGGAGCTTTCCGCCGCGCGCGCTATCGCGGTGGCGCAATTCCTGGTGAGCAAGGGGGTCGATCCGCATTACCTCGCCACCGCCGGTTTTGCCGAATTCCAGCCGCTCGATCCCGGCGCGACGGAGGAAGCCTATGCGCGCAATCGTCGCATCGAGTTGAAGCTGACCGAGCGATGAGCGTCACGCTGCGGGGCGGCGCAGCGGACGATTTCGCCGCGCTCGCCGATTTCTGGGTCGCCGCCTGGGCCGCGAGCGGCTTCGACATCGATTTCGCGGCGCGCCGTCCGTGGCTGATCGAGCATCTCGGGGAGCATGTGACCGCGGCGGGCGAGATCCTCGTCGGCTGCGCGGCCGATGGCGCACTGATCGGCTTTGTCGCGATCGACCGGCGCAGCGGCTATCTCGACCAGCTTTGCGTGGCGCCGGCCGCGCAGGGGCGCGGCGTCGCCCGCGCGCTTGTCGACGAGGCGAAACGCCTGTCGGCGGGGCGCATCGACCTGCATGTCAATGCCGACAATCCCCGCGCCCGCAGGCTCTATCAGCGCGCCGGTTTTGTCGCCGCCGGCGACGCGGTTTCCGCAATGTCAGGCCTTCCCACGCTGCATTTGGTCTGGACGCGGGCGTAAATCGGCGTTTTGGACTTGGCCGACGACGGGGAAGCGGCTAGGCGTTACTTCATCGCATAACAACGCGATCGCCGACTCGCATCATTTCGAGGTCGGCGCCATAGACTTGGAGGCGCACATGAAATTCGTCGCCATTGCGTTGGTCGCGACCTTCGCGACCCTTGGCGCGGCTTCGGCCGACACCTGCATGACAAAAGCAGTCGACAAGAACGGCAAGCCGCTCGCCGGCGCGGCCAAGACGTCGTTCATGGACAAATGCTCGAAGGACGCTCAGACGGCCTGTGAAACCAAGGCGGTCGATAAAAACGGCAAGGCGCTCGCCGGCGCCGCGAAAACCTCGAACATGAAAAAGTGCATGGACGATTCTGTCGGAACCATGTGACGCGCGCGCGCCGCCCGTCGCCGGGCGGCGCATTTTACAGCCGGCCGGCGCGGTAGTCGCCGAGCGTCGCCCGCACGCCCTTTGTCCATAGCGATTGCAGCGCCTTCGAGAAGGCGGCGACATAGTCCGGATCGCTGGCGTTGACGCCGAAAATGTCGGTCATCTCCAGATAAGCTTTCGCATCGTCCTTGGCGCGTTTGGCGTGCGCCTGCAGGCGCGCCCAATTGTCGTCGTTGGGCGCGATGGACTTGCCGCTTTCGCTGACGCCATAGGCGTAACGACACCACAAAGCCGAGACCAGCGCGAGCCCGGCCGCGCGCTGGCCTGCTTCGAGCCGCGCCCGCACGGTCGGCAGGATGAATTTCGGCTGCCGGTTGGAGCCGTCCAGGGCAAGGCGCGTAATCGTGTCGCCGATCTTCGGGTTGGCGAAGCGGCGGGCGATCAATTGCCGATAGGCTTCGAGATCGGCGCCTGGCGGCGGGGGGACCGTCGGCATGATCTCGGTCTTGGTCAGATGTTCGAGGAACGCCGCGATGTCGGAATCCTCCATCGCCTCGTGCACGAAATGGATGTCGAGCAGCGCGGCGGGGTAGGCGATCGCCGCATGGCCGCCGTTGAGGATACGGATCTTCATCACCTCGTAGGGCGCGACGTCCGGCGTGAAGGTGACGCCGACCTCTTCCAGTTGCGGGCGGCCGTTGCAGAAATGGTCCTCGATCACCCATTGCTTGAACTCTTCGCAGAACACCGGCCAGCCGTCCTCCAGGCCCCATTGATCGCGCAGCATCGTGCGCTCGCGGTCCGAGGTCGCAGGCGTAATGCGATCAACCATCGAATTGGGGAAGGCGACGTTGTGGCGAATCCAGGCGGCGAGATCGGCGTCGACGAGGTCGGCCAAGCCCGCGACGGCGTTCTCCGTGACATGGCCGTTGCCGGGGATGTTGTCGCAAGACATGACCGTGAACGGCTTCACCCTGGCGGCGCGACGGCGTTTCAGCGCGGCGACGATCAGGCCGAAGGCGGTCTTCGGCGCGTCGAGATTGCCAGCGTCCGCGACGATGTCCGCATGCGCGGGGTCGAATTTCTGCGTCGCGGGGGAGATGTAATAGCCGCCCTCGGTGATGGTGAGCGAGACGATGCGGATTTCCGGCGCGATCATCTGCGCCAGAATGGCGACGGTATCGCCGGGGGCGAGAAAGTCGACCATCGCCGCCGTCACGCGGGCGCCGCTGTGGCTGGCTTCCTGCTCGACGACGGTGGTCAACCAATCCTGAGCCTGAAGCGCCGAGCGCATCGCGGCGTCGGCGGCGCGCACGCCTGTTCCCACGATCGCCCAATCGCGGTTCAGGCCCAGATTGAACAGATCGTCGAGATAGACGGCCTGATGGGCGCGGTGGAAGTTGCCGACGCCGATGTGAAATATTCCGGGCTTGAGATCGGCGCGGACATATTTGGGCGCCGTGACGCCGTTCGGCAGCGCGCCGAGCGCAGCGGCGGAAAGTTTGAGGCTCATTGGATCTGTTCCCGGACGAGGCGGTCAGGCTGCGATGCGCTGGCCGGCCGCATTGAATTTGTGCAGGCGGGGTTCGCGAGGGCTGAGGAACACGCGGTCGCCCGCATGCACCGGCGCCTCGCCATCCACGCGCACCGTGAATTGGCCGAGCCCGTCAGCCTCGACATAAACGAAAGTCTCCGAGCCCAGATGTTCGGCCACCCGCACCGTGCCCGGCCATTCGCCCGCGGTTGAGGAAACCTCAGTGTGCTCGGGGCGGATGCCGATCGTATCGGCGCCGCGTTTGGCCGCCGAAGGACCTTTGACGATATTCATCGTCGGCGAGCCGATGAAGCGGGCGACGAACAGATTGTCGGGCTTGTTGTAGAGATCGAGCGGCGCGCCGACTTGACTGATCGCGCCAAGGTCGAGCACCACGATCTTGTCGGCCATCGTCATCGCCTCGACCTGATCGTGGGTGACGTAAATCATGGTTGTTTTGAGCTTGTTGTGCAACTCGCCGATCTCGACCCGCATCTGCACGCGCAAGGCCGCGTCGAGGTTGGAGAGCGGCTCGTCGAACAGGAAGGCGCTGGGCTCGCGCACGATGGCGCGCCCGATCGCGACGCGCTGGCGCTGGCCGCCCGAAAGCTGGCCGGGCCGGCGTTCGAGATAGTCGGTCAGGTTGAGCGTGTTGGCGGCGTATTTGACCTTCGCTTCGATCACCTCTCGCGAGGCTTTCGCCATCTTGAGCGGGAAGGCGATGTTGTTGCGCACGCTCATATGCGGATAAAGCGCATAGGACTGGAACACCATCGCCAGACCGCGCTGCGCGGGCCCAAGGTCGGTGGCGTCCTTGCCGTCGATGATGATCTTTCCGCTCGACAGGTCCTCCAGGCCGGCGATCAGACGCAGCAGCGTCGACTTGCCGCAGCCCGAGGGGCCGACGAACACGACGAACTCGCCGTCCTTGACCATGAGATCGACGCCCTTGATGATCGAGACGGCGCCGAAGTCCTTGCGGACCTGCTGCAGTTGGATGCTGCCCATCGTTTATTGCCCCTATTTGACTGCGCCGCGAGTCCTTACTTGACTGCGCCAAAGGTGAGACCGCGCACGAGCTGGCGCTGCGAGAACCAGCCTAGCACCATGATCGGCGCGATGGCCATCAGGGAGGCCGCCGATAATTTGGCCCAGAACTGACCCTCGGGACTGGAATATTCCGAGATGAAGAAGCTCAGGGGCGCTGCATATTTGTTGGTGAGGTTGAGGGTCCAGAACGCCTCGTTCCAAGACAGGATCACGTTGAGCAGCAGCGTCGAGGCGATGCCCGGCAGCGCCATCGGGGCCAGCACGGAGCTGAGCTCCTGCCACAACCCCGCGCCATCCATGCGCGCCGCCTCCAGAATGCCGAACGGGATTTCCTTGAAATAGGTGTACAGCATCCAGATCACGATCGGCAAGTTGAGAAGCATCATCAACGGGATCATGCCGGCGAAGGTGTCGATCAGGTTCCATTCGCTGAGGTCGATCCAGCCCCAGTCTTTGAAGACCAGTCCGTTGCGGTTGAAGATCAGATAGATCGGAATCAGCGCGCCGGCCGGCGGCATCATCTTGGTGGAGAGCATCCACAACAGCTTGTCGCCGGTGCGCCGGGTCCACACCCAGGCGGCGATCGGCAGCGAGAAGATCACGATCAGCAGCAGTCCAAGCAGCGGACGGGCCGACATCGCCCAGCCGACGGAATAGGCGATCGCCGCGGCGGCGGCCATGGCGCCCAGGATGATGACCAACCAGACGTAGCCCGGCCACGACACGCTGGCGCGGTCCTCCGGCTGGAACGCCATCGACCAGGCTGCGGGGATGGCGAGAACGAGGCCGAGCAGCGTCGAGACGACGGCGATGATCGTGGTGTTGAGGATGTAGCGCAGATAGTTGGAGCGCTCCTGCACGATGCCGAAATTCTCCGTCGTCCACGGCGTCGACCACCAGTTCTCGGGCAGCGAATAGGCGTCCGACTCGGTCTTGAAGGCGGCCAGCGCCGTCCACAGGATCGGGAAGAACATGATCAAGCCGACAGCCCAGGCGAAGATCGTCGCCATCGTCATCTGCGCGGTCGTGGTTTTGCGCGCCATGGGTCAGGCCTCCAGATTGCGACCGATCAGCCGCACGAGGAACATCGAGACGATGTTGGCGAGCACGACCGCGATCAGGCCGCCCGCCGCCGCCTCGCCGACGTTATTGTCGTCGTTGAGCTTGCTGAACACGAGATAAGTCAGGTTGCCGGCGATGCCGCCGACCGAAGTCACCTTGATCTCGGCGAACACGTTCAACAGGAAGATCGTCTCGATCAGGATGACGACCGTGATCGGCCGCATCAGATGCGGCAGCATGATGTGGCGGAAAAAGTCGAGCTTGCCGGCGCCGTCCATCTCGGCGGCGTCCTTCTGCTCCTCGTCGAGCGATTGCAGCGCGGTCAGCAGGATCAGCGTCGCGAACGGCAGCCATTGCCAGCCTACGACGATGCCCACCGACATCAACGGGTGGGAGCCGAACCAGTCGATCGGCGTCAGGCCGACCGAGCGCCACATATGCGCGAAGAAGCCATAGACGGGGTGCATCATCAGGTTCTTCCACACCAGCGCCGAGACGGTGGGCATGATGAAGAACGGCGAGATCACCAGCACGCGTACGATGCCGCGACCCCAGAACGGTCGGTCGAGCAGAATGCCAAGCAGCACGCCCCCGACCACCGTGATGACCAGCACCAGCAGCACGAGCGCGACGGTGTTGAACAGGTCCTTGGCGAAAAACGGGTCGGTGACGAAATAGTAGAAATTCGCGCCCTTGGCGAAGAACGTGTTGTCGGGATCGTCGAGCTTGTAGTGCAGGAAGGCGTAGTAGAACGCCAGCGCGAGCGGCACCAGCGACCAGGCGGCGAGGGCGGCGACGGCGGGCGCTACAGCGAGTCGGCCGAGGGCCTGTCCTTGTCGGGTAGCCATTGCCGCGCCTCCATGAGATTATTTGCGGTGCGTCGATCACGCGCCCGTCAATCAACGCGGCGCGAGGCTTGTCGATCAAATGTCAAGGAAGAAACGGGCCGCCCGCGTGGGAGGAGAACGGGCGGCCCTGGGAAGCCCGGTTACTTGATGTAACCGGCCTTGGTCATCTCGGCCTTAGTGTAGTCCTGAGCCTGCTTGAGCGCGTCATCCGCGCTCATCTGGCCAGCCAGCGCCGCCGAGAACAATTCGCCAACCTTCGTGCCGATGCCCTGGAACTCGGGGATCGCCACGAACTGCACGCCGGTGTAGGGGACCGGCTTGACCGTCGGATGGTTCGGGTCAGCCGCGTTGATCGACGCCAGCGTCATGTTGGCGAAGGCCACTTTCTGATACTCGGGGTTGGCGTAGAGCGATTTGCGCGTGCCCGGGGGAACGTTGGCCCAGCCTTCCTTGGATGCGACGAGTTCGAGGTAGTGCTTGGAGGTCGCCCAGGAGATGAACTTCTCAGCTTCCGTGGCCTTCTTCGAGCCGGCGGGAATGGCGAGCGCCCAGGCCCACAGCCAGTTGGCGTGCTTGCCCAGGCCCTTGTCGGGCGCGACGGCGAAGCCGACATCCGCCGCGACCTTGCTGGCTTTGGGATCGACGACGAAGGAGCCGGCCGCCGTCGCGTCCGCCCACATGCCGCACTTGCCGGACTGGAACAGCGCGAGGTTTTCCGAGAAGCCGTTGCCGGAAGCGCCCTGCGGACCCGCGTCCTTCATAATGGCGAGATAGTCGGTCAGCGCCGCCTTCCATTCCGGCGTGTCGAACTGCGGATTCCACTTCTCGTCGAACCAGCGCGCGCCGTAGGAATTGGCCATGGTGCCGATGAACGCCATGTTCTCGCCCCAGCCCGCCTTGCCGCGCAGGCAGATGCCATTCACGCCAGCGGCGCGGTCGGTCATCTTCTTGGCGGCGTTCATCACGAAGTCCCAGGTCGGCTCCGCGGGCATGGTCAGCCCCGCTTTGGCCATCAGATCCTTGCGGAACATGACGAAGGAGGATTCGCCATAGAACGGCGAAGCGTAGAGCTTGCCTTCGTAGGAGAGGCCGCCGGCCATGGCGGGCAGCAGGTCGGCCGCGTCGTCGACGCCCTTGAGCGGCACCAACCAACCCTTCTTGCCCCAGATCGGCGTCTCGTACATGCCGATCGTCAGCACGTCGTACTGGCCGCCCTTGGTCGAAATGTCCTTGGTGACCTTCTGGCGCAGGTCGTTTTCTTCCAGCGTAACCCAGTTCAGCTTGATGTCGGGGTTGGCCTTGGTGAAATCGTCCGTCAGCTTCTGCATGCGGATCATGTCGCCGTTGTTGACGGTGGCGATGGTCAGCGTGGTCTCGGCTTGAGCCGCGATGGCGAGGGTCGAAAGGGCGCAGGCCCCTAGCAGACTCTTTAGCAGAGTCGTCATGAATGTTTCCTCCGATATGCCGCCCGCGCTTCGCCGATGCTTGAGCATTTGCCTTGCGAGCGGGCGGATATTCGCCAAACTTGGCGCTGGAGTCAACCGAAATTCGTCGCTGCAGCGCAGCAATCGAATCACCTGCGCAACAGGTGCTCCGCCGTCGCCTCGTCGGTGATCAGGCCCGTCACCAACCGGCCGGTCAATGCGGCGCGGATCGCGGCGCGGCGGGGCAGGCCCATCGCTACGCCGATCATCGGCCGCTTCGCCGGCTGGCGCAATGGCGCCGAGGCGCAACGCTCGTTGAGATGACCTTGAATGAGTCTGCCTTGCGAATCAAATGACCAGGCCGTGATCTCGCCCACAGCGCCGGCTTTGCGAAGGGCGTCGTTCTCCTCCTCCGTGATGAAGCCGTCCTTCAGCAACGCCGAGCCTTCGCCGATCGAGCCGATGCCGACGAAAGAGACATCCGCCTGCTCGGCCAGCGTCAGCAGGCTGCGCGTCGAGGGCAGGCTGGTCAGCAATTCCCGCTCCTCCAGCGTGCGCGTATAGACCGGCAGCGGCATCGGGTGATGCGGCGCGCGCACCGTGTCCGACAGGCGGATGATGACGTCGTAAAACGAGGCCGAGCCGTCCGCCTTGCCGGTGCCGACCAGCGCGACCAGCTTGTGTTGCGGGCATTGCATCGATGGCATCTGGTCAGCGACGGCGCGCATGGTTCGCCCGGTGCCGACACCGATCACGATCGGGTCCGGCCGGCGCAGCCAGCGCTCCATCTCGGCGGCGGCGAGCTGGGCGATGCCCAACGTGGAGGAGGTCGAGGCTGGGTCGGTCGGCGAAACCTCGCAGAAGAACAGATCGTAGCGCTGCCTGAGCGCGGCCGACAATTCCATGCAGCGGGCGATGGGGTGATCGAGCCGCACCTTGATCAACCGCTCGCTCATGGCGAGGCTGACGAGGCGCTGCGCGGTCTGGCGCGACACGCCGAGCTTGCGCGCAATCTCGTCCTGCGTGTTGCCGGCGACGTAATAGAGCCAGCCGGCGCGGGCGGCGTCGTCGAGACGCGCGGCGTCGCTTTCGCCAATTCTGGCCATCAGGGCGCCCGATGGGCGGCGACCAGCGCGGGCAGCGCGGCCATGTCGTCGAACACCAGCGCCGCCCCCGCGGCGGCAAGCCGCGCGCCATAGTCGCCGCCGGCGTGATGCGTCCCGCCCGTGAAGCCGAACACGGTCATGCCGGCGCGCGCGGCGGCGGTGACGCCGGCGACGCTGTCCTCGACCACGAGGCAATCGGCCGCCGCGACCCCGAGCTGGGCCGCCGCGTGCAGCAGGAGGTCTGGCGCCGGCTTGCCGTTGGCGACGTCGTGGGCGGAAAAGATGCGCGGGCCGAACAGATCGGAATAGCCGACGATCCGCAGACTGGCGCGGATGCGTTCGGGCGAACTCGACGAGGCGACGCAGACCGACCGGCCAAGCGCGCCGATCGCCTCGCGCACGCCGGACACGCCCTGCAGGTCGCGCTCGAACTCGGCGATCACCTCGCGGGCGAGATCGGCCTCGAACGCCTCGGGCAGCGCCACGCCCAGTCGAAGCTCGGCGATCTTGCGGGCCGAGGCCGAGCTGATGCCGAGGAACAGGTCGCGGCTTTCGTTCTCGCTCACCTTCAGCCCATGGCGCGAAAGCGTGGCGCGGACAATGGCGAGCGAGATCGGCTCGCTGTCGACCAGCACGCCGTCGCAATCGAAAATCACCAACTTTGGCCAGACCGGCGCGGCATGAGCGCGGATTTCGCGCTCGGCGCGCTGCATCGCCTCGAAGGCGAGCCGCTTGCGCGCGTGCAGCGCGGCGATTTCGCCCCCCGCCGGCTCGGTGATCTGGCCCAGCCGCGACATCGCCCGCATCGCCCCGGCGATGTCGTAGGTTCCCGCCGCCACCGCGCCCAGCATCGCCGCGCCCAGCAGCACCGGCTCCTCCGTCTCGGCGGTGACGACGCGCCGGCCGCACACGTCGGCGACGATCTGGCGCACCAGCGCGCCGCGCGCCGCGCCCCCGCTCGCCACCAGCGCATCGAAGGCGAAGCCGCCCGCCTCCAGCGCGCGCATCACCTGCGCCAGCCCCTGCGCCAGCCCGCACAGGCCGGCGACATAAAGCGCCTGGAGGCTCGCCTCGTCCTGATCAAGGTCGAGACCGAATATTCCGCCGCGCGCGTGCGGATCGGCGAAGGGGGAGCGGTTGCCGAGGAAATCGGGCAGCACGTGCAGATCGCGGGCGAGCCGCGCGGCCTGCGACGCGCCGCCGCAGCGCGCGAGGATGTCGCGCTCCAGCGCCTCGAAGCCGCGCCCGTCGAAGGCGGGATGCATCCGCAGCAGCCGGTCGATCGCGGCGCCGAACGCGCTTTGCCCGCCCTCGGTCAGCCATTGGCCGGGGACGAGCCCGTCATAGAGCGGCCCCCACACGCCCGGCACGAATCGCGCCGTGTCGCTGAGCGCCATGCAGCAGGAGGACGTGCCCAGGATCAGCGCCAACCGCCGGCGCGGATCGATGGCCTCGTTCCCCAGCGCGCCGCCGATGGTGCCGAGCGCGCCGGCATGGGCGTCGATCAGGCCGGCGGCGACCGGCAGGCCGACGGGGAGCCCCATCGCGGCGGCGGCTGCGCGCGTCAGCCCGGCGCCGAGCGGCGTTCCCGGCGCAACGATCTCGGCCCCGATCCGCCGCGCGCCGTCTTCGAGCAGGCCGCCAAGGCCGAGGGCGCGGAAAGTTTCCTGAGGCCAGCGCCGCTCGGAGCCCTGGTACAGCCATTTGCAGACGAGCGTGCAGGTGGAGCGCGCCGTCGAACCGCTCGCTTTGTAGGTGAGAAAGTCGGTGAGATCGTAAAACTGCGCCCGCGCGAAGGTGTCGGGGACATGGCGGGCGAGCCACATCAGTTTCGGCGGCTGCATCTCGGGCGAGAGGACGCCGCCCACGTATCGCAGCGGATCGTGGCCGCCCGCGTTGATCTCGTCGGCCTCCTGCATCGCCCGGTGATCCATCCAGACGATGGTGTCGCGCTCCGGCCGTCTCGTCGGCGAGACGGTGAGCGAGCCGCCGTTCGCATCGAGCGCGACCAGCGAGCAGGTGGCGTCGAAGCCGATGCCCGCCGCCTCGCCGGCCTTCAGCCCGCAGGTCGCCTCCGCGATCGCCGCGCAGGTCGCCGCCCAGATGTCGGCGGAGGCATGTTCGACCACCTCGCCGGCTTCGCGAAACACGGCGATCGGGCGGCGGGCGCTGGCGATCAGCCGGCCGGAGGCGTCGAACACGCCGGCGCGCGCGCTCGTCGTGCCGATGTCTACGCCGATATAAACCCCGCCCATGCCGCCTCCGTTTCGCGCCCGTCTTGTCCGGCGCCGGCGCGGGCGATGCAAGCGGAGTCCGAGGGTCTCCGACCGATTGCCTGTCGCCGCCGGGCCCGAAGGCGCCGCGTTGAACGTTTCGCGCCTCGCTTAACGCAAAGGCAACCGCAGCGGCATTACGTTGCGGAACTTCATTTTCGGCGGGGCGGGAAATTGCAAGTCGCGGCGGACGGCCAAGCCAGGTTAAGCGCCTTCAGCGTCGGGCGGATATTGCACGAAAACCGTGGCCTTGGGCCGGGTTTCGATTTCCTGCGCGTCGCGCTCGCGCTCAGCATCGTGCTGGCGCATTCCTATCAGACGGCCTCCGGCGCGACCAACGCCGGGCAGAATCATCCGTTCTGGCTGATCGTCTATTTGCAGGTGCCGATGTTTTTCGCCCTCAGCGGCTTTCTGGTCGCGGGAAGCGCGACGCGGCTGAGCCTGCGGAATTTCCTGCTCAATCGCGCTTTCAGGATTTATCCCGCGCTGATTACGGAAATCGTGCTGTCGATCTTCGTCATCGGTCTGATGTTCACCAAGGTTGGATGGGCGGAGTTTTTCACCAGCGGCAATTTCTGGCTTTATCTGACCAACCTTTTCGGGCTGCCGCACTATATTCTGCCAGGCGTGTTTGAAGACAATCCGCTGCGCTACAAGGTGAACGGTTCGCTGTGGACGGTGCCGTTCGAACTGGTCTGCTACGGCATTATGAGCCTGTTGATCGTGACGGGCTATGTGAGAAACAACGCCCGGATGCTGGCTTTCGCCGTCGGCGTCACCATTTTCGGCGCGGAGCCGCGGATTTTCTATCATGTGCTCGGCGTCGGCGCATTGCAGCACGTGAACAGCGTCACGGTTTATATCTACGAAAATATTCTCAACCCCAGCTTCACGATGACCTTCGCCTATTTCAGTTGGGGCGTGGCCGCCTACCGCGTGCGCGACCACATTCCCTACAACCGAGCGCTCGCCGCGCTCTGCGCAGGTTTGGTCGTCGCGTTGAGCGTCTATGGCGGGCCTTACGTCAAAGAGACCTGGTTCAAGCTGGCGATGCTGCCGCTCGGCGTTTATCTCACGCTGTTTATCGGCCTGACGCGCGTCCCGCTGCCGGCTTTCCTCCGCAGCGGCGACTATTCCTACGGCATCTATCTCTACGGCTTTCCCGTGCAACAGGCCGTGCAGGCGTGTCTGGGGGGGCCCAGCTCGATGTGGCTGAATTTCGGGCTCGCCGCGCCGATCATCTATCTCTGGTCGCGATTCTCATGGGTTTGCGTGGAAAAGCCTGCGCTGGGCTTGCGTAAGCTGGTGTCACGCGGCGAGGGACCGGCGGCGTCCACGCCGCCGCTCCCCACCAACGCGCCTCTCCCGTTGCGCCGCGCGGCCTGAGGCGCCGCTCACGCCAGCGCGATGCGCGGATTGGGGCCGGCGGTGCGCACCGCCTCGTCGGCCTCGTCCTCGAATTTGCGAAAGTTGTCGCGGAACATCTGCACCAGCCGCCCCGCCGTTTGCGCAAACTCGCCCTTGTTGCGCCAGGTGCGGATAGGGTCGAGGACATGCGGCTCAACGCCCGGAACGTCGCGCGGGACCGCGAGACCGAAATGCGGGTCGGTGCGGAAATCCGACTTCTGCAACGAGCCGTCGAGCGCGGCGGAAAGCAGGCGGCGCGTCACCCGGATCGGCATCCGCCGTCCCGTGCCGAATTTGCCGCCGGTCCAGCCGGTGTTGACGAGCCAGCAATCGACGTGATGGCGCTCCATGTAGTCGCGCAGCAGATTGCCGTAGACGGCGGGATGCAACGGCAGGAACGGCGCGCCAAAGCAGGTGGAGAAGGTCGCCTGCGGCTCGGTCACGCCCTTCTCGGTGCCGGCGACCTTGGCCGTGTAGCCCGACAGGAAATGGTACATCGCCTGCGCCGGATCGAGCTTGGCGATCGGCGGCAACACGCCGAAGGCGTCACAGGTCAGCATGACGATGTTCTTGGGATGCGCCGCGCGCCCGCTCGACGAGGCGTTGGCGATGAAATCGAGGGGATAGGCGATGCGCGTGTTCTCGGTGCGCGTGGCATCATCGAAATCGGGCAGGCGGGTGTCGGGGTCGAGCGTCACGTTCTCCATCACCGCGCCGAACCGCTCGGTGGTGGCGTAGATCTCGGGCTCGGCCTCGCGCGACAGCTTGATCGCCTTGGCGTAGCAACCGCCCTCGAAGTTGAACACGCCGTTGCGGCTCCAACCGTGCTCGTCGTCGCCGATCAGCGTGCGGTCGGGATCGGCGGAGAGCGTCGTCTTGCCGGTGCCCGACAGGCCGAAGAAGATCGCCGTCTCGCCCGCCGGCGTCGTGTTGGCGGAGCAATGCATCGGCATCACCCCCTTGCCCGGCAACAGATAGTTCAAATAGGTGAACACGGATTTCTTCATCTCGCCGGCGTAGGAGCTGCCGCCGATCAGCACGATTCCGCGTGAGAAATCGCAGGCGATCACGGTTGACGAGCGCACGCCGTGGCGGACGGGATCGGCCTCGAAGCTCGGCAGATCGACGATTGTGAGGTCCGGCGCGAAGGCCGCGAGATCCTCGACCTCGGGCCGGATCAGCAAGTTGCGGATGAACAGCGAGTGCCACGCCAGTTCGGTGTAGACGCGCGCACGAACGCGAAGGCTGTGGTCGGCGCCACCGTAGAGGTCCTGCGCGAATAGCGTCTTGCCGCTGGCGTGGGCGAGGAAATCGCGCTGGAGCGAGTCGAACTGCTCCGGCGTCATCGCATTGTTGTTGTCCCACCAGATCTGATCGGCGGTGGTCGCGTCGCGGACAATGTATTTGTCTTTCGGGCTGCGGCCGGTATGGACGCCGGTGTCGGCCACCAGCGGACCGCGCGCGGCGACCTGCGCCTCGCCGTTGCGCAGCGCGATTTCATAAAGCTGCGGCGCGCCGAGATTCCAATGCACGCCGGCGAGGCCAGAAAAGCCGAACGTGTCGGCTCCATGGTTGGCGTTGCGTCTGCCCGTCTCGATCAACCGCGTTCTCCCCTCGCTGATCCGCGTTTCGGCCAGCGCTATGGCGGCGCGAACGGCCGAGGTCAAGCGATTGCGCCAAGCTTAATCCTTTGGGATGAACCGGTAATATTGAAATGCGCAGGAATAATCGACATGTCGGCGACGCGCCGCAGGCAAACAAAAAAGGCGCCCACTCGGGGCGCCTTCGTCGAAGGAGGGGCTAACGCTGGATTACGCGGCCTGTTTGGTCGCGGCGAGGTCGATCGTCGTCGGGCTTGCCGATTGGATCGAGATGGAGCGGGGCTTGGCCGCCTCCGGCACTTCGCGCAC
This sequence comes from Hyphomicrobiales bacterium, assembly GCA_025358745.1. Taxonomy (GTDB): domain Bacteria; phylum Pseudomonadota; class Alphaproteobacteria; order Rhizobiales; family Beijerinckiaceae; genus Roseiarcus. The sequence continues at coordinate 14,698 of JANYIH010000160.1, forward strand.
GAGTTCGACGTGCAGCAACCCGTTCTCGACGGTCGCCTTTACCGCGCTGACGTGGTCGGCGAGGTGGAACCGGCGCTCGAACGCCCGCGCGGCGATGCCCTGAAACAGCATTTCCCGCTTCTCGGCGTCAGCCTTCGGCTGCGCGTCCTTCGCGCCGCGGACGGTCAACACGCCATCCTTGGTCTCGACGCTCAACTCGCTCTCGGCGAAGCCGGCGACGGCCAGCGTGATGCGGTAGCGGTTCTCGCTGGTGCGCTCGATGTTATAGGGCGGGTAGGTCTGACTGTTGTCGGCGCCGGAAGCCTTGTCCAGCAAAGTCAACAGCCGATCGAAGCCCACGGTCGAACGGTAAAACGGCGAGAAATCGTAGTTCAACATGACATATCCTCCAGAAGAAGCGACATGACCTTGGACGACCCTGCTTGGCGCCGTCCGTTGGCAGCGCAGCTTATTGGCCCGCGCAAGCTGTCATTTGGGGGTTTCCTATAGGCTTGCAAGAGGGGACGAGGTAAATTTCCTCACGCCGCTTTTTCGCGCGTCGTTGCGAACCGGCGCGGCGCGGCGTATAGCCGCGACGTTCAGGAAGCGCCATCGAGAGGAGCCGGGGATGAAACGCGTTTGGGTTCTGGCTTTGCTCGCGGTCGCGGTCGGCTCGGCGACGATCGCCAAGACGCCGGGCGTCGTCAACGACGACGCGCCCAAGCCGCTGCCGCCGATGCAGAAGAATTTTCCGCTCGACCAGACTTTCTCTCTGCGCGATCTCAACGGCAAGCCGATTTCCGCGCAGCTCGACGCGTCTTTCAAGCTCGACGGGGCGTTCCACGCTTCCGGCTACACCGGCTGCAATTCCTGGTCGGGGACCGCCTATCCGCAGCAGAACCAGCACCTCCTCGTCGGCGGCCTCGCGCTCACCAAAAAGGCCTGCGACAAAGGGAATTTAGAGATCGAGCGCAATTTCCTGCGCGTTCTCATGGGCGCCCCGGCCTGGGATCTCGTCAACGGCGATCTCGTCTTCAAGGGCCCCGGCGGCGCGATGCGTATGGTGCGCTCGCTCTGAGCGAGGGGCGCCCTTCGCGCCAGTTTCGTCGCGCAAACGTCAATCCCGCGCTTTAGAGGTCCGCGGCTTGCTTGAGGCCGATTGCGGGCTCGACAGGCTGGCGCTTTTGCGCCCAAAACAGGCGGGATGAGCAAATTGGCGAAAATTCCTCCCGGGGTCGGACCCCGTTATCCCCAAGTCCTGACCTTGGTCGGGGCGACCGGCGATCTCGCGCAGCGCAAGCTGTGGCCCGGACTTTACCATCTCGTGACCGCCGGTTTCATCCCGGCGATCCGCATCGTCGGCGTCTCGCTCGACCCTATGGACGTCGAGGCGTTTCGCGCGCTGGTGAAAAGCGCGCTCGACAAATTCTCGCCACGCAAGGCCTGCGACGAGGCCTGGGCGCACTTCGCGTCCCTGCTCGACTATGTGCCGCTCGACGCCGGCGCCGGCGCGCTGCACGAGGCGGTGCGCGCGGCGGAGGCGGCGCTGGGGCCGGAAACGCGGCGGCTGCATTATCTCAGCGTGCCGCCGAAAGCCGCGCTGCCCGCGGTCAAGACGCTCGCCGAGGCAAGGCTGATCGAGCGCTCGCGCGTCGTCATGGAAAAGCCGTTCGGCACCGATCTCAGGAGCGCGCGCGAGCTCAACGCGCGGCTGCACGAGGTGTTCGCCGAGGACCAGATTTTCCGCATCGACCATTTTCTGGGCAAGGAGCCGGCGCAAAATATCCTGGCCTTTCGCTTCGCCAACGGTCTGTTCGAGCCGATCTGGAACCGCAATTTCATCAACCACGTGCAGATCGACGTGCCCGAGACGCTGGGCCTGGACAAACGCGCCTCGTTTTACGAGCAGACCGGCGCCTATCGCGACATGGTGGTGACGCATCTGTTCCAGATCCTCGGCTTCATGGCGATGGAGCCGCCGACCGCGCTGGAGCCGAGCCCGATCAGCGAGGAAAAAAACAAGGTTTTCCGCTCGATGAAGCCGATCGACCCGCGCGACGTGGTGCGCGGCCAATATGTCGGCTACCGTCAGCAGGAGGGCGTCGACCCGGAATCCGACACCGAGACGCTGATCGCGCTTAAATGCGAGATCGACAACTGGCGCTGGGCCGGCGTGCCGTTCTTCCTGCGCACGGGCAAACGCATGGCCGAGGGGCAGCGCATCATCTCAATCGCCTTTCGCGAGCCGCCCAAAAGCATGTTCCCCGCCAATTCCGGCGTCGGCGCGCAGGGGCCCGACCACCTCACCTTCGACCTCGCCGACGCGACGAAGGTTTCGCTTTCCTTTTACGGCAAGCGGCCCGGCCCGGGCATGCGGCTCGACAAGCAGAGCCTGCAATTCTCGATGAACGACACGGGGCTGGCCGGCGAGGTGCTGGAGGCCTACGAGCGTCTGATCCTCGACGCGATGCGCGGCGATCGCACCCTGTTCACCACCGCCGACGGCATCGAGCGGCTGTGGGAAGTGTCGGAGCCGCTGCTTGACGCGCCCCCGCCGGTGCGGCTCTACGAGCCGGGCTCGTGGGGGCCGAAATCGATCCACCAGCTCATCGCGCCCAATGCTTGGCGGCTGCCGTTCGAGCGCGCCTGGCGCGATCCCAACCCCACAGGGTCGTGATTTCGCCACCTATCTCGCTAATTTGGATGAAATTTACGCGAAGTTTGCAGTCGCGGCGCAAATTGCAGCCTTACGCAGGGAAGGCCGCATGAATCCGCCGAGTACATTTGACATCAAAGGCATCGCCAAATTCATTTTTTTGCATACGATCGTGGTGCTGGCGCTTGTCGGTCCCGCGACTTGGGCGGTGTCGCAGTTCTTTTACGGATACTTGCAAATCGCGCAATCGACCAACCCCCACGCGATTTTCTGGTTCATCACGCTGCTGGCTTGCGGCGAGACGCTCGCTTTCAGCCCGATCATGATGATCCCGACCTCGGCGACGATGCGGAAATTGCAGCGGGCGCAGGAACAGCTCGAACGGATGGCCGACACCGACGCGATGACCGGCCTGCTCAACCGGCGCGGCCTGGAGAAAGCCGCCGACGCGCTGTTCGACGTGGCGGAACGGCGCGGCGAAACGGTCGCGGCGCTGATTTTCGACGTCGATCGCTTCAAGCGCGTCAACGACCTCTACGGCCACGATTTCGGCGACGAGACCCTGCGCGTTCTCGCCGCCATGTTGACGCAACGCTTCCCGGTCGTGGGACGGTGGGGCGGCGAGGAGTTCCTGGCGTTGATCGCCGTCGGCTGCGCCGAGGCCGCCGAGGCGGCCGAGGCGCTGCGCGCCGAGTTCGCCGCGCGCGAAATCACGCTCGCAGGCGAGGCGCTGCGCTGCACGCTCAGCGTCGGCGTCGCCGCGGCGGTCGAGCCGTTCTACCTTGCCCCGCTCGTCTCGCGCGCGGACACAGCGCTCTACGCCGCCAAGGCGGGCGGGCGCGATCGCGTCGTCGTCGCCCAAGCTGCGGCGGACAGCCCGGCACTCGCCGCCGCCTGAGGCGCGCGTCACGCCGTCGGTCCCGCTATGAACGCACCCTTTATTAACCATTCCCGCGTCTAAACTGGTAAATCTTTACCAATCTACTTTCGCGCGCCGCCGATTCGGGCGGCAACGCTAGGGCAATCAGGGGGATTTGTATGCGGACTATTTCGCTCGTCACGCAAAAAGGCGGGGCCGGAAAGAGCACCCTCGCATCGTCCCTCGCCGTGGCCGCTCTGGAGGCGGGCGAGCGCGTCTGTCTGATCGACATGGACGCGCAGGCGACGCTGACCCTGTGGGGCAAGACGCGCGGCGAGGCCGACGTGCCGGTGATCGCCGCCAGCGCGGGCAAGCTCAACGCGGTGCTGGCCGCGCTAGAAGCCAAGGGCGTGACGCTGGCGATCATCGACACTCCCGGCGCGGACGGCCCCGCCGCCTCCGCCGCGATGGCGGCGGCGCAACTCAACGTGATCCCCGCCCGCCCGACCGCGTTCGACCTGTGGGCCAGCGCCAACACCCGCAAGGCTCTGAAGGACATGCGCGGCGACTATGTGTTCGTGCTCAACCAATGCCCGCCCGCGCAGCAGAGCGCGCGGGTCGACGAGGGGATCGCGGCGCTGGAGGCGATGGGCGGCCTGTTGTCGCCGCTGGTGCTGGCGCGCGTCGACTATCAGGAGGCGGCGCGGCGCGGCTGGGGCGTCACGGAATACAACCCCGGCGGCGCTGCGGCCGACGAGATGCGCGCGCTGTGGGCCTCGCTGAAGAAGCGGTTGAAGGCCAAGGCGCCGAGGGCCGCTAACAAGGCGGCGTGATTTGCGCGCGGCGGGCGCGATGTGACAGGATCGGGCGCCGAACGGAGCCTCCCATGCGCATCGCCTTCGCCGCGTTCCTGCTCGCCGCCTGCCCCGCTTATGCCGAAACGCCGGTCGAGCGCGGCAAATATCTGGTCACGATCACCGGCTGCAACGATTGCCACACACCGGGCGGCCTGCTCGGCCAGCCCGATCCCAAGCGTGTCCTGGGCGGCTCCGACGTCGGTTTCGGCGACCCCGCCTCGGGCGTCTGGGTCGGCGGCAATCTGACGCCGGACAAGGCGACCGGCCTGGGCGGATGGACGTCCGACCAAATCGTCGCCGCCCTCACCAGAGGCGAGACGCCGAAGGGCCGCAAACTGTCCGAGATCATGCCCTGGCCGGCGCTTTCGCATCTGACGCCAGACGACGCGCAAGCGATTGTCGCTTACCTGCAAAGCCTGCCGCCGGTGAACAACGCCGTGCCCGGCCCTTTCACGGCCGGCGAGACGCCGACCACGCCCTATGTCTCCACCGTGATTCCGACCGCCGCCTATATGGGCCTGCCACGCCCGAAATAGGCTAAAACCCGATCCGGGTGCGGATGGTCTGGCCGGCGCGCGAGATGGTGAGATCCCACGCGCGCGCGGCCTTCGCGGTGGCGGCGACGAGATCGCGCGTGGCGTGGATCTCGGCCCCGTTGACGCCGACCACCACGTCGCCCTTCTGAAAGCCGAATTCGGCAGCCGGCGAATTCGCCTCGACGTCGGCGACGACGACGCCCTCATTGGCGCCGAGCGCGTCGCCGTCGAGCGACAAGGCGTCGAGCACGGCGGGCGAAAGGTTCATCACCTGCGCGCCCTGCAACGGCGAGCGGCTGGCGAGGCGCACCGCTTCGCGAGGCACGGTCTCGGGCGCCGGCTCCAGCTTCACCGGCATCGCCTGCGTCTTGCCGCCGCGCAGCACGCTGAGCGAGGCGACGCCGCCGAGCGGCTTGACGCCGATGCGGAAATCGACCCCGGCGGCGTCGTCGACGGCGACCCCGTCGACCGCCGCGATGACGTCGCCGCGCTTCAGCCCCGCCTGCGCGGCGGGCGTGCCGCGCGCGACGCTGGCGACCACCGCGCCGACCGGCCGGTCGAGCCCGAGCGAATCGGCGATCTCACGGGTGACGTTCTGCAATTTGGCGCCCAGGAACGGCCGCTTGACCACCGCGCCACCCGATCGGGCGGTCGTGATCACGCTCCTCACCATATTGACGGGAATGGCGAAGCCGATGCCCATGCTGCCGCCGGAGCGCGAAAGAATCGCCGAATTGATCCCCACCAGCCGGCCCCACGTGTCCACCAGCGCACCGCCGGAATTGCCGGGATTGATGGCGGCGTCGGTCTGGATGAAGAAGCCGTAATCGTTGACGCCGACCTGCGTGCGCGCCAGCGCCGAGACGATGCCCTGCGTCACGCTCTGGCCGACGCCGAACGGATTGCCGATGGCGATGACGAAATCGCCGACCTCGATGGCGTCGGAATCGCCCAGTTCGAGCGCGGGGAACTTGTCGGCGTTCTTGATCTTGAGCACGGCGAGGTCCGTGCGCGGATCGCGCAGCACGATTTCGGCCTCGTATTCGTGCTTGTCCGAAAGCGCGACCTTCACCTCCGTCATGCCCTCGATGACGTGGTGGTTGGTCACCACGAGCCCGCTTGCGTCGACGATGACGCCCGAGCCGAGCGATTGCGCGACCCGGCCCTTGCGCCCCTCGGGCTCGGCGCCGAAGAAATGGCGGAAGAACGGATCGTCGAACATCGGGTTGCGCGGCATCGTCTCGACCCGCGAGGCGTAGACGTTGACCACCGAGGGGCGCGCTCGGGCGACGATCGGCGCGAACGAGAGATGCACCTCCTGCGGGCTGGCCGGGACTTTTCGCTCCTGCGCCGGCGCGGAGGCGACGGCGAGAATGACAGTCAACAAGGCGAAGCACAGACGAGCCAAGCGGGTGTCCTCCTCGGGGCGCGATGGCCCCTATAGGCTGCGCCGGGCCGGCTCGCCAAGCCGCACGTGACCGTCCGTAGGCCGCGCGTGACCGTCCGGCTCCGCCGATTTAATGTTGTCGCCCCCTTGCGCGCGCGCCAGGTTGCGACAATGTTCTCCCCGCCGGCCCCTGCGCTTCGATGCGCATGAGGGCGGTTTATCGGGAGGCTCTAGATGAGCAACACGCAAGGCGCATTCGAAAACAACGCGGGGTCCCCCTGGACGCGCGGATGCGCAGGCAGCCGCTGGACGCCCGTGGAGTTGATCGCCATGGTGCTCGGCTTCATGGTCTTCTGGCCGATCGGACTGGCGATCCTCGGTTTCAAGTATTGGCAGCGCAAGACCGGCGGGGCTGACCTCCAGACCGTCGCGGCCGGCGCGTTCCGCAACGCGCGCTCGGCGATGGGCGATTTCCAGACTGCTGCGCCGCGCAACTGGGCGCCTCAGGGCTGGGCGCGGGGTTTCACCGCCTCGACCGGCAACGCGGCGTTCGACGAATGGAAGGGCGCCGAGCTTTCCCGCCTCGAAGCCGAGCGCCGCCGGCTCGAAGACGCCCACCGCGAATTCGCGGATTGGCTCGACACCGTGCGCAAGGCGAAGGACCGCGAGGAGTTCGATCGGTTCATGAACGAGCGGCGCGCCAAGGGGGCGTAAGCTCCGGCGTCGTCCGCGTGGCGATGTTCCTAAGCCCCGTCCGACCCCAGGGCCTGACGGGGTTTTTCTTTGCTCGCAGCATGCGCATATACTGGCGTTGAGCCGCCTCGTCTTCGAGGGGAAGCGAGAACCCCATGTTTTCAGAGCTGAACGCCCTCGCCCTGGCGCGTGCGCAATTCGGTTTCACCGTCGCGCTGCACATCGTGTTTCCCGCCTTCTCGATCGGGCTGGCGAGCTATCTTGCGGTGCTCGAAGCCCTGTGGCTGTGGACGGGGCGATCCGTTTTCATGGATCTGTTCCGCTACTGGCTGAAAATATTCGCCATCGCCTTCGGCATGGGAGTCGTGTCCGGGCTGGTGATGTCTTATCAGTTCGGCACGAACTGGTCCGTCTACGCCGACAAGACGGGGCCGGTGCTGGGGCCATTGATGGCCTATGAGGTCATGTCCGCGTTCTTTCTGGAAGCCGGGTTCCTCGGCATCATGCTGTTTGGCATGAACAAGGTGGGGCCGGGGCTGCATTTTCTGGCGTCGCTGATGGTGGCGGCGGGCACCGTCTTCTCCGCCTTCTGGATTCTGGCGGTCAACAGTTGGATGCAGACGCCGACCGGCTATGGCGTCAACCCGCAAGGCCAGTTCACGCCGCTCGATTGGGGAGCGGTGATCTTCAATCCTTCTTTCCCCTATCGCCTCGTCCATATGGTGCTGGCCGCCTATCTCACCACCGCGCTCGTCGTCGGCGCGGTCGGCGCCTATCATCTGCTCGCCAGCCGGCGCGCTCATTCCGGCGCAAGCGAGGGCGCGCGCGTGATGTTCTCGATGGCGATGTGGATGGCCGCCCTTGTCGCGCCGATCCAGATTCTGGCCGGCGACGAGCATGGCCTCAACACGCTGCGCTATCAGCCGATGAAGATCGCCGCCATGGAGGGCGACTACCAGACCCAGAAGGGCGGGGCGGCGCTGATCCTGTTCGGCTTGCCCGATCAGGCGAACGCCACGGTCCACGCCAAAATCGAAATCCCGCATCTGTCGTCGCTGATCCTCACCCATAGCTGGGACGGCGAAGTGAAGGGCCTCGATGCGATTCCGCGCGCGGACTGGCCAAACGTGCCGATCCTGTTCTTCTCCTTCCGCATCATGGTGGGACTGGGCGTGTTGATGGCCGCGCTCGGCATGACGAGCCTGGTGGCGCGCTGGCGCGGCGGGCTCTACGCTTGGCCCTGGCTGCACCGCTTCGCGCTGGCGATGGGGCCGGCGGGGTTCGTCGCCCTGCTGTGCGGCTGGATCACGACCGAGGTCGGTCGCCAGCCCTATACGGTCTACGGGCTGTTGCGCACCGACAATTCCGCCTCGCCGCTCGCCGCCCCCGCGGTCGCCGCCTCGCTGCTCGCCTTCGTCGTCGTCTATTTCGCCGTGTTCACGGCGGGCGTGTTTTACATTCTTCGACTGATGGCGCACCCGCCCGCGCCGGGCGAGCCGGGGATCGAGGAAGGCGCGCCGATGCGCGCCGCCGGCATCACTCCAGCGCACGCCCTCAATCCCGAACGCACCCTGAATCCGGCGGAGTAAGTCCATGTGGACTCTCGATCTCACAGTGATCTGGGCCGGTCTGATCGCTTTCTCGGTGTTCGCCTATGTCGCGATGGACGGCTTCGATCTCGGCGTCGGCGCGCTGTTTCCCTTTCTCTCCGTCGGGCGCGAGCGCGACACGGCGATGAACTCGATTGCGCCGGTGTGGGACGGCAACGAGACCTGGCTGGTGTTGGGCGGCGGCGGCCTGTTCGCCGCTTTCCCGCTCGCCTACGCCGTCATCATGCCGGCGATCTATGCGCCGATCATCGCGATGCTACTGGGGCTGGTGTTTCGCGGCGTCGCGTTCGAGTTCCGCTGGCGCGAGCCGCGCCATCGCGCAGCCTGGGACGTCGCCTTCGCGCTCGGGTCGGTGGTCGCCGCGCTGGCGCAGGGGATTGCGCTTGGCGCGCTGCTTCAGGGCGTCAACGTCGTCGGGCGCGCCTATGCGGGCGGCTGGTGGGACTGGCTGACCCCGTTCAGCCTGCTGACCGGCGTCAGCCTGCTGGCGGGATATGGCGCGCTGGGCGCGACATGGCTGGTGATGCGAACGGAGGGCGAGTTGCAGGCGCGGGCGCGCCGCTACGCGCTGATATTGGGCGCCGCGCTGGTGGTTGGCCTCGCGCTGGTCAGTCTGGCGACACCGTTTCTGGAGGCGCGCTATTATCAGCGCTGGTTTACCTGGCCGAACCTGCTGTTCACGGCGCCGGCGCCGCTGCTCGTCGCCCTCGTAAGCGCGTTGTACTTCCTTGCGTTGCGACGGGGGGCTGATCGCGCGCCCTTTCTGCTGGCGCTCGGTCTGTTTCTGCTGGCCTATCTCGGCCTCGCCATCAGCATTTATCCCGACATCGTGCCCGACCGGATTTCGATCTGGCTGGCCGCCGCGCCGACGTCCAGCCTGGCGTTCATGCTGGTCGGCGCCTCGGTGCTGGCGCCGATCATCCTGATCTACACCGGCTACGCCTACTGGGTGTTTCGCGGCAAGGTCGGCGCGGAGGGCTACCATTGACGCGCGCCGGGCCGGGGCCATTGTGGCGACGGCTTGCCTGGTTCGCCGCGATCTGGGCGGCCAGCGTGCTTGCGCTCGGTCTCGTCGCCGGTGCGCTGCGGTGGACGCTGAAGGGCTGACGCGTCCTTCGCTTGCCAATCCCGCCAATTTCCGCTAACGCCCGCGCCATTCCACAGGCGGAGCTTCGCGGACCCTGCTTCAAGGGCCCGCTCCGGTGGCGGCTTCAACAACCGCAACACGCTCCGCCGAGGCTCAACCGGAAAGGATACGCAGTGTCTCTGCCTGATTTCTCCATGCGCCAACTGCTAGAAGCCGGCGCTCATTTCGGCCACCAGTCGCATCGCTGGAACCCGAAAATGGCGCCCTTCATCTACGGCGCCCGCAACTCCATCCACATCATCGATCTCGCCCAGACTGTGCCGCTGCTGCATCAGGCGCTGAAGATCGTGTCCGACAGCGTCGCCAAGGGGGGACGCGTGCTGTTCGTCGGCACTAAACGTCAGGCCGCCGACGAGGTGTCCGAGGCCGCCAAGCGTTGCGCCCAGTATTTCGTCAATTCGCGTTGGCTCGGCGGCACGCTCACCAATTGGAAGACGATCTCCGGTTCGATCTCCCGGCTGCGCAAGCTCGACGAGATGCTGGCCGAAGGCGCCAAGGGCCTCACCAAGAAAGAGCGCCTGATGCTGACGCGCGAAAAGGACAAGCTCGAAAAGGCGCTCGGCGGCATCAAGGACATGGGCGGCGTGCCCGACCTCGTGTTCGTGATCGACACCAACAAGGAAGCGCTCGCGATCAAGGAGGCCAACCGCCTCAAGATCCCCGTGATCGCCATCCTCGACACCAATTCCGATCCCGACGGCGTGGCTCATCCGATCCCCGCCAACGACGACGCCAGCCGCGCGATCCAGCTCTATTGCGACCTGATCGCCAAGGCCGTGATCGACGGCATCTCGCGCAGCCAGGGTCTGGCCGGCCACGACGTCGGCGCCTCCGACGAGCCGGTCGCCGAGGCGCTGCCGGAGACGGAAGCCGCCCCCGCGCCCGAGGAGCACATCGAGCATTTCGAGCTGCTCTCCGCGCCGCGCGGCGCGCCCGACGATCTGGCCAAGCTGACCGGCGTCGGCCCGCAAATCGTCAAGAAGCTCAACGAGCATGGCGTGTTCCATTACTGGCAGCTTGCCGCCATGACGGAAGACGAGGCGACCAAGCTCGACACCGATCTGCGCTTCAACGGCCGCATCACCCGCGACAAGTGGTCCGATCAGGCCAGGATGCTGATCGCGGCGGAGTAAGAAGACTTCGCCCCGCCCCCTCTCCCGCCTCCGCGTGGGGGAGGTTTTTCATTTTCGGACAAGGAGCCTGAGATGGCCGAGATCACCGCCGCTTTGGTGAAGGACCTGCGCGAAAAGACCGGCGCCGGCATGATGGATTGCAAGAACGCGCTCACCGCGACCGCTGGAGACATCGAGGCCGCGATCGACTGGCTGCGCAAGAAAGGCCTCGCCAAGGCGGCCAAGAAGAGCGGGCGCGTGGCGGCCGAGGGCCTTGTCGGCGTCGCCGTGCAGGCAAACCTCGGCGTCGTGGTCGAACTGAACTCGGAGACGGACTTCGTCGCCCGCAACGACGATTTTCAGGCGCTGCTGCGCGGCGTGCTGGCGGTCGCGCTCGACCATGCGCCCGACGTGACGGTGGAGAAGATCACCGGCAGCCACTATCCCGGCGGCGGCACGGTTAACGACGCCATCGCCAATTCCATCGCCACCATCGGCGAGAACATGACTTTGCGCCGCGCCGCCGGCCTGCACGTGCACGAGGGCGCGATCGGCCATTACGTCCACGGCCAGATCGCCGACGGCCTCGGCCGCATCGGCGTGCTGGTGGCGCTGGAATCCAAGGGCGAACACGCCGCGCTGGCCGCGCTCGGCCGGCAAATCGCGATGCACATCGCCGCCGCCAGCCCCGCCGGCCTCGACGCCTCTTCGCTCGACCCCGCCACCGTCGAGCGCGAAAAGAAGGTGCTGGCCGAGAAGAACGCCGGCAAGCCCGAAAACGTGCTGGCCAAGATCGTCGAGTCGGGCCTCAAGACCTACTACAAGGAAGTCTGCCTGGTCGATCAGGCCTTCGTGATCGACCCCTCGAAGTCGGTCGCGCAGGCGGTGAAAGAGGCGGAAAAGACCGTCGGTGCGCCGATTACGCTGAAGGGTTTTGTGCGTTACCAACTCGGCGACGGCATAGAAAAGCCGACCGAAGAGGTTTAAGCGCGGATATCTCGGGCGGCTCCAGGGCCGCCCGATTCGTATCCGGAGCCTTTCATGACCGAGCCTTTGTTCAAACGCGTCGTGGTGAAGCTTTCCGGCGAGGCGTTGATGGGCCCCGACACCCATGGGCTGCACGCGCCGACCTTGCGCCGCTTCGCGTTGGACCTGAAGGCCGCCGCAGCACTTGGCGTGCAGGTCGCGGTGGTGATCGGGGGCGGCAATTTCTTCCGCGGGTTGCAAGGCGCCGACAAGGGCATCGAGCGCGCCCGCGCCGACTCAATCGGCATGCTCGCCACCGTGATGAACGCGCTGGCGATGGAGGGCGCGCTGGAGGAGATCGGCCAGCCCGCGCGCGTGCTCTCCGCCGTGGCGATGCCCTCGCAATGCCAGCCCTATTCGCGTCAGGCCGCGCTCGCCCATCTCGTCAAGAACCGGGTGATCCTGCTCGCCGGGGGCACCGGCAACCCGTTCTTCACCACCGACACCGGCGCGGCCCTGCGCGCGGCGGAACTCTCCTGCGGCGCGGTGATGAAGGCGACCAACGTCGACGGCGTCTATACCGCCGACCCCAAGAAAGACCCAGAAGCCCGCCGCTACGAGCGGCTGACCCACGACGAGGCGATCCAGCGCAACTTGCAGGTGATGGACACGGCCGCGTTCGCGCTGACGCGGGACAACAAGATTCCGATCGTGGTGTTCTCGGTGCACGAGCAGGGGGCGATTCAAGCGGCGCTGCTGGGGCGGGGAAGGGCGACGTATGTGATGCCGTGAGGGGAGCGTCGTCTTCGTATTGAGACTGTAGTTACACGCGCGCATATTGCGGCGGATGCTGAAGCCCCCTTTGGACGCCCCCGCCGAACGGCCCTTCGCCAGCGAGGCGAAAGGCAGCATCAATCTGCGCATCGAGACCAACACCCGCCGGCTCATCGACGAGGCGGCGACCGTGCTGGGCAAGACCCGCACCGAGTTCATGGTCGAAAGCGCCCGACGGCAAGCCATCGACGTTACTGTGTCGCCGCCAGTTCCGTGGAGCGCGCCTCCACTCCCGGAAAGGTCCGGCGCAACGCGCCCGACGCGATTCCGGTTTCGGTGATCGGCCGTCTGGCGGTCGATCGCAAATACGCCGGTCGGGGTCTTGGGGCAGACGTCCTCTCTGATGCGCTGCGCCGGATCGCTGTGGCGTCGCAGAGCATTGGCATTGCAGCGGTGCTGGTCCATGCCAAGGATGAGGCGGCGAAACGGTTCTATCTGAATTGTGCGGAGTTTATTGAATACCCGAGGGAAAGCCGGATACTATTCTTGCCGATAGCAACTGTGGTTGCGGCTTACAGTTAAGGTCACTCCGCCGCCCTCTGCCCAACCCCCAGCGCCGCCGCCCCCGTCTCAAATTGCAACCGCGCCAGCCGCGCATATAACCCGCCCCGAGCCAGCAGCGTCGCATGGTCCCCCTGTTCGACGATCTCGCCGCCGTCGATCACCAATATCCGGCTCGCGCCGACGATGGTGGCCAGCCGGTGCGCGATCACCAGCGTCGTGCGCCCCTTCATCAGTTCGGTCAGCGCGGCTTGCACCAGCGTCTCGTTGGCGGCGTCGAGCGCGGAGGTCGCTTCGTCCAGCAGCAGCACCGGCGCGTCCTTGAGGATCGCGCGGGCGATGGCGAGGCGCTGGCGCTCGCCGCCCGACAGCGTCACGCCGCGCTCGCCGAGTTGCGTCGCATAGCCCTGCGGCAGGGCGGCGACGAAGCCGTGGGCGGCCGCCCGTCGCGCCGCCGCCTCGATATCGGCCTGCGAAGCGCCCGGCCGGCCATAGGCGATGTTGTCGGCGACGCTGGCGCCGAAGATGAACGGCTCCTGCGGCGCCAGCGCGATGCGCGCGCGCAGTTCTTTCGGATCGAGCGTGGCGATGTCGACGCCATCAAACAACACCGCGCCGGCGTTCGGGTCGTAGAACCGCTCCAGCAACTGGAACAGCGTCGATTTGCCCGCCCCCGAGGGGCCGACGATGGCGACCGTCTCGCCGGGCTGGACGGCGAAATCGACGCCGCGCAGCACGGGCGCGTCCGGCCGGCCGGGATAGGCGAAGCTGACATGATCGAAGCGCAGGGCGCCGCGCGCAGGCGAGGGCAGGCGGGCGGGCTGGGCGGGCGCAACGATGGCGGGCTTCAGCGCCAGCAGATCGCCGATCCGGGCTGCGGCGCCCGCCGCCTGGCTGACTTCGTTCCACACTTCCGACAATTGCCCCAGCGCGCTCGCGCCCAGCACGGCGTAGAGCAGGAATTGCAGCAGCACGCCCGCGCTCATGCGCTGTTCGATCACGTCGCGCGCGCCCAGCCACAACACGACGACGACGCTGGAGAAGGCGAGGAAGATCGCGATCGCCGTCACCACCGCCCGCGCCCGCGTCATTTCGCGCGCGGCTTCGTAGGCGCCGTCGGCGGCTTGTCTGTAGCGCTGCGCGGTGAAATCCTCGGCGACGAAGGCCTGCATCACCCGCGCCGCGTCGAGGTTCTCGCTGGCGAAGGCGGTGGCGTCGGCCAGAGTATCCTGCGCCCGGCGCGAGCGCTCGCGCACCGAACGGCCGGCCGCATAAAGCGGCAGCACGATCAGGGGAATGGCGATCAGCACATAGGCCGATAGCCTCGGGCTGGTCGCCACCATCATCGAGATCGCGCCGGCGAACATGAACAGGTTGCGCAGCGCGATCGAGGCCGAGGAGCCGAAGGTGGCTTTCAGCTGGGTCGTGTCGGCCGACAGCCGCGACACGATCTCGCCCGTCTTCTCGGCGTCGAAGAAGGTCTGGTCGAGCGTCGTCAGGTGGCGGAAGAAATCGCCGCGCAGGTCGGCGACGATGCGCTCGCCCAGCGTCATGACGAGATAATAGCGCGCGCCGGAGGCGAGCGCGAGCACGGCCGTCACGCCGATCAGCAGCCCGAAATAGACATGCACCGAGCCCGCGCCGCCGCCGTGGAACCCTCTGTCGACCATCTCGCGGATCGCGTAGGGCACCACCAGCGTGGCGAGCGAGGCCAAGCCAAGCGCCACCAGCGCCAGCGCGATCCGGCCGAGCCGCCGGCGGGCGTAGGGCAGGATCGGGCGCAGGGCGGAAAGCGTCGCGCGCTTGGCCGCGGCTTCGGACATCTAGGTTTCTCCCAACAATCGGCGCCCTTTTGGGCAGACCGGGGTCAGCAAATCAAGCTCGGCGATGTCGCAATGCGCTTGTCTCGCGACCACGGCTGCATTATAGGCTCGCCCACGACAAGAGCCGCCGGAGCGCCGGGCG
This sequence comes from Hyphomicrobiales bacterium, assembly GCA_025358745.1. Lineage (GTDB taxonomy): Bacteria > Pseudomonadota > Alphaproteobacteria > Rhizobiales > Beijerinckiaceae > Roseiarcus. The sequence continues at coordinate 29,800 of JANYIH010000160.1, forward strand.
GCTCTCTTTTGTTGCCGAGGTCGATTCACATGAAAGCCGATATTCACCCCACTTATCACGTGATCAAGGTCGTCATGACCAACGGCACGGAATTCATGACCCGCTCGACCTATGGCGAGGCGGGCCAGACCTTGAACCTCGACATCGACCCCAACACGCATCCCGCCTGGACCGGCGGCTCGGCCCAGTTGACCGACCGCGGCGGCCGCCTGTCGCGCTTCAGCACCCGCTTCGCCGGCATCGGCGCCGTGCAGAAGAAGTAACAACGGCTGGTTGGACGTTTTCCGAAGCTGAGGCGCCTGAGATCCGTGTTCGCGTAAGCCTCGTGCGCACGGAGAAATCGGCGACTATCGACGCCCAGGCTTCGCGCCGATGGCGCCGCGAATTCCGACGGCCCCGCTTTCTGACGCGCGCGGGCCAGATTCGGCTTGCGGAGGAAGCGATGGCGACGGCTTTGAAGTTTTTGGCGTTCCTCATGGCGCTCATGGCGGCGAGGTCAGCGCTGGCGGCGACGCCCGAACCCCCGCAGAAGGCGTTTTTGGCGAAGTTCGCCGATATGGCCCGGCGGGGAGCCGCTGATTCCATGGCCGACATCACCCGCTTTCCGCTGAAGAACGCGGTCCACCAGGAGCCGAGCGCAATCAGCCGCGCCGGCTTCAAACATCACTTTCAACTCAATGCCTATCCCGCTCTCGCCGGCTGTCTGAAAACCAAGACGCCGGAGCGCGCCGCAAGCGGCAACTCGGGCCTCGGCGAATGGGTCGTCGATTGCGAGGGCAATCTGTTTTACTTCGCCAATGTCGGCGGCCAATGGCGCCACAGCGGCTTTGAGAACGTGAACGAGTAGGGCTGGCTTTTACAACGCCGCGCCGCCGCGCGGGGTCGTTTCGACCCCTGCGACGGGCGACACGTTCGGCCGCCCGCCCCGACCGGGGCGGGCGTAGAGTCGGGTCTTTCTATCAGCCGTGACCGCCGCCTTCGCCGTGCCCGCCATGGCCGCCGTTGCCCCCTTGACCGCCACGGGCGAACTGCTGCTGGCTCGGCAGGGCGGAATGGCCGGCGCCTTCGCCGTGTCCGCCGTGCCCGCCATTGTCGCCGCCGTGGCCGCCGTGACCCCCGCCTTCGCCGCCGCGGGCGAGCTGCTGCAGGCTCGGAAGCGCGGCCGGCGTCGATTCGTCAGTCGTCGCGCGCAGCGGAAGCGCGACGGCGACGCCGGCGCGAACCGCGGGGGAGGAGGAAGAAGCGGGAGCGGCGCTGACGGCGGCGGCGCTTCCCAGGACGAACGCGGCGGCGAGAATGGCTTTCATTGAGGTCATGGTCGTTTTCTCCTTTTCGTCGGCGAAGGATTCGCCTGACGATGGAGCGAAAATGCCTGACGACGAATATCGCGGCGCTGACAGAGCCTGTAAGCTTCTTGTCATGCGGGCTTCTCCATAACGGCCGATCGCATGTCATCGCGTCGCATCCTTCTCTTCCTTGTCCCGTGCGTCCTCTTGACCCCGCACCTGCTTCCGCACGCGCTTTCCGATCTCCTGGAATGCCGGGCTTTCGCCGATTCCGGAGGTGGAGGTGGCGGTGGCGGCGGAGGCGGAGGCGGCGGCGGCGGCGGCGGCGGAGGAGGAGGTGGCGCCGGTGGGGGCGGAGGCGGA
>JANYIH010000182.1 GCA_025358745.1 Hyphomicrobiales bacterium
GTGGTCAACCGTTTCCTCTATGCGCTGGGAATCCGCCATGTCGGCGAGACCAATGCGCGCCGGCTGGCGCGTCATTTCGGCGATTTCGCCAGCCTTCGCGCGGCGGCGACGGGGGCGGAGGCGAGCGAGGCCTTGTCGGGCGTCGACGGGATCGGCCCCGTGGTGGTGGAGGCGCTGGTCGATTTCTTCCGTGAGCCGCACAACCGGGAGGCGCTCGACGCGCTGCTGCGCCAGGTGACCCTCGCGCCCCTGCCGGCGCAAGCGGCCGGCCATGCGCTGACGGGAAAGATCGTCGTGTTCACCGGCTCACTCGAACGCATGACGCGCGACGAGGCCAAGGCGCTCGCCGAGCGGCTCGGCGCAAAGGTGTCGGGCTCGATCTCGGCCAGGACCGATCTCGTGGTCGCGGGCCCCGGCGCCGGCTCGAAGCTCGCCAAGGCGCGCGAACTCGGCGTCGAAACGATCGACGAGGAGGAATGGCTCGCGCGCGCGGCGCGGTAAGGCGAGGTCTGGCGCGAAACCGGAGCGGGGACGACCGAATTCGTCCTGGTAACCTCGTATTCATACTTGGACTGTTAGTAATTCACCCGACGTGTCGGGGCCGCGCCCCGCCAGGCATGAGGCCGTACGTCGCCCGCGCGCGCGCTGCGTCGCATCGCCTTTCCCCCATCTCGCTCGCAGGTCGAGCCGATCCGGAGTCACCTGGATGGTATTGTTTGATCGTGCGCGCAAGCGCGATGAGCGGGAAAAGCTGGCCGCGCTGGGCCGCTCGTTCGCCATCATCGAATTCACGCTGGAGGGAAATATCCTTTCGGCCAACGAAAACTTCTGCAAGCTGTTGGGCTATCAGCAAGCCGAAATCGTGGGCAAGCACCACAGCCTGTTTGTCGAAGCCGATTATGCGCGCTCGACTGAATATCAGGCGTTCTGGCGCAAGCTCGGCGGAGGCGCCTACGATGACGGGGCCTACAAACGACTGCGCAAGGACGGCTCGCCTGTCTATATCAGGGCAAGCTACAATCCCGTGCTCGGCGCCAACGGCCGGGTCGTCAGCGTTATGAAAGTCGCGTCCGACGTCACGCAGGAAAAACTGCGCACGATGGAAATGGAAGCCAAGATGGCGGCGTTGAGCCGCGCGCAGGCGGTGATCGAATTCAAGCCGACCGGCGAGGTGCTGGACGCCAACGAGAATTTCTACGCCGCCATGGGTTATCGGCGCGAGGACGTGATCGGGAGACATCACCGCATGTTCGTCGAGCCCGCTTACGCAGCGTCCGAGGGCTATCAGGACCTTTGGCGCAAGTTGAATGCGGGCCAATCGGTCGCGGATTCGTTTCATCGCATCGGCCAGGGCGGCAAGAAGGTCTGGCTGCAGGCGTCCTATAATCCTGTGGTCGATCTCAGCGGCAAGGTCGTCAAGATCATTAAATTCGCTTCCGACATCACCGATCTGCTGATGCTCGGCGAAGGGCTCGCGCGGCTGTCGGACAACGATCTGCGTCAGCGGCTCGACCGGCCGTTCACCTCGACGTTCGACAAGCTGCGCGTCGACTTCAATGTCGCCGCCGACAACCTCAACCTCGCGCTCACCGGCGTCGCCCAGTCGATCGACATGGTCTTCGCCAGCGCCCAGGAGATCGCCACCGCGTCGCAGGATCTTTCGCGCCGCACCGAGGGTCAGGCGGCGAGCCTGGAAGAAACCGCCGCCGCGGTCACCCAAGTGACCGAGACGGTGCAGCGCACGACGAAGAACGCGCGTCTCGCTCGCCAGACGGTGGGCGAAGCCAAAAGCGATGCGGAAAAGAGCGGCGAGATCGTCGGCCGCGCCGTCGAGGCGATGGGTCGCATCGAATATTCGTCGCAGGAGATCGGCAAGATCATCGGCGTGATCGACGAGATCGCCTTTCAGACCAACCTGCTCGCGCTCAACGCCGGCGTCGAGGCGGCGCGGGCGGGCGAGGCCGGTCGGGGCTTTGCGGTCGTCGCCTCGGAAGTTCGCGCGCTGGCGCAGCGCTCGGCGGAGGCGGCCAAACAGATCAAGAGCCTGATCGCGACCTCGGGCGCGGATGTCGGGGTCGGCGTCAAGCTGGTGCGCCAGACCGGCGAAGCGCTCGGCGCCATCGTCGCCAAGGTGATGGAGATCAACTCGCTGGTCGGCGACATCGCGGCGGGCGCGGAGGAGGAGAGCGGCGCGCTCGGCCAGGTCAATTCCGCCGTCAACGAAATGGACCAGTCGACGCAGCAGAGCGCGGCCATGGCCGAGCAGGCCAATGCGGCGGTGGACTCGATGAAACAGCAGATCGAAGGGTTGCGCGACTCCGTCGCCGATTTCAAATTGGCCGGCGGCGGCAAATCGCGCGACGTCGCGCGCGCGCCGTCGCGCCGGGCCGCATAAGCCCTCTCCCGACGCAAAAGCGAAAGGGATTTTGGCTGGCGCCGGAGCGGGCTCCGCTCTAATCCTCGGGCGAGGAGGCGCATGGGCCTCGACCGAGGAAACGCCGCTCTTGGATGGGCACTCGCATAATTCCTCGGATTTGGCCATCCGGGCGGGAATGGAGACCGATCTCGATGCGATCTATGCGCTCGAATGCGCCACATTCGAGGGCGACCGACTGTCGCGCCGGGCGTTGCGGCGCTTCCTGCGGGCTTCGCATCGACCGTTGTTGACCGCGCGCTCGGGCGGACGCGTGATCGGCTACATCCTCGTTTCGCTGTCCTCGCGTTCGGCCGCGGCGCGGATCTATTCGCTGGCGGTGCAAAACGATCAAGGCCGGCGCGGCGTCGGCCGCGAGCTGCTGATCGCGGCCGAGCGTTATGCGAGCGCGCATGGGCGAAGCCGGCTGCGGCTGGAGGTTCGTTACGACAACGCGCCGGCGATCGCGCTCTACGAGAAGCTCGGCTATCGCTGCTTCGGCCGCCACACCGACTATTACGACGACGGCGCCGAGGCGCTGCGGTTCGAGAAGGCGCTCATTCCGGCGCAAAAATAGTTTTCCCCAGGCCGCGCCGCCGCTTGCCTTCGCTGCGGGGCGCCCACATCTTGTTTAGCGGCGATTCGCCCGACGTTTTGTCCGGCGAGCCGGGATGCGCGAACACATGAACATGGCGTCGCGCATGTCCGACGGGACGAGGGCGTGAGAGATGACCGGCTGGGTCGTTCTCGTCGATCAGCAACGCGATTTTCCCAACGCCGAAACGCCGCACAAGGTGATCACCACGCGGGACTATCTCGCGCGGCCCAAATTGTTCGGGGGCCCAGGTCGACCCAAGATCATCAACCTGTCGCGCTCTTACAACTATCAGTCGCGCGGCTACTACGCCTCGCTGCTGGCGGAAGCGCGCGGCCACCGCATCATGCCGACGGTGGAGACGATGCTCGAACTGCGCGAGCCAAAACTCTATCAGCAATCTCTGCCCGACTTGCAGGAGGCGCTGACGAACGCGGCGCGGAAGGCGCGCGCGCAAGCCGAGGCGCCGTTCGAACTGCTGTTCTGTTTCGGGCTTTCGCGCGACGCGCGCTTCGAGGCGTTCGGGCGGCTGCTGTTCGACTGGTATCGCTGCCCAGCGCTGGAAGTGTCGATCACGCCGGGCGAGACATGGCGGATCGAGCGGCTGCGCGCCCGCCCGCTCGCCAAACTCGCCCCCGAGGACGCCGCCTTCTTTCGGGAGGCGCTGCATCAGCACAGCCAGCGCGACTGGCGCAGCCCGCGCGCAAGGGCGCCGGCGAAATATTCGCTCGCCGTGCTCCACGATCCGCAGGAGAAGATGGCGCCCTCCTCCGTCGAGACCCTGCGCTATTTCCAGAAATTCGCCGAACGGCATTCGGTCGAGGTCGATCTCTTGACGCGCAAGCAGCTCGCGGAGCTGGCCGAATACGACGGGCTGTTCATTCGCGCCACGACTTCGATCGACGATTACACCTATCGTTTCGCCCGCCGCGCCTTGCAGGAGGGCATGCCGGTGATCGACGACCCGGCCTCGATGATCCGCTGCACCAACAAAGTCTATCTGCACGAGTTGATGCAGGCGCGCGGTGTCCCCGCGCCGCGCACGTTGATGCTGGCCGACGACGAGGATTTGCGACGGGCCGTCGAGGCGCTCGGCTTTCCCATGGTGGTCAAGATCCCCGACGGCTCGTTCTCGCGCGGCGTTCATAAGGTGGCGAGCCCGGACGAACTGAAGGCGCTGACGATCAAGCTGTTCGAGGACACCGATCTGCTGATCGCGCAGGAATACTTGCCCACCGAGTTCGACTGGCGCGTCGGCGTGCTCGACGGCGAGCCGCTGTTCGTCTGCCAGTACCAGATGGCGCGCGGCCATTGGCAGATCATCAAACATGGACCGAACGGCTCCAAGGAGGGCGGCTTTCGCACGATCGGCGTCGCCGAGGCGCCGCCGCAGGTGATCGCGACGGCGCTGTCGGCGGCGCGCGCGATCGGATCGGGGCTCTATGGCGTCGATCTCAAGGAGACGGCGGCCGGGGTTGTGGTGATCGAGGTCAACGACAACCCCAATCTCGAACATGGCGTCGAGGACCTCGTCGCCAGGGACGAATTGTGGTCGCGTCTGCTGCAATGGTTCGTCAGGCGGATCGACGCCTGATTTCACGCTAACTGGTTGAACCCCGCACGCCGTCGTGCTTGTCTCGCCGCCTTCTGCTGGGGACAACGTTCATGACCATCGCCTATTGGTGCGTTCTCGTCGCGATCCTGCTGCCCTATGTCTGGTTCACCCCGCTCAATGTGAAATTGGGGGCGCGGCGCAACAACAACGAGCCGCGGCCGGCGCTCGTCGGGCTGACCGGCTTCGAATCGAGGGCGCTCGGGGCGCATCAGAATGCGTTCGAGGTGACGACGGGCTTCGTCGCCGCCGTCATCATCGCCCATAACGTCCATGCGACGCAATCCTGGATCGATACGCTCGCGGTCGTGTTCATTCTCGCCCGCATCGCCCATGGCGCGCTCTATCTGGCTGGTCTTGGCGCGCTGCGCTCGGCCGCCTTCTTAGTCGGCCTGCTGTGCACGATCGGGCTGTTCGTCATTTCGGCGTAAGGCGGACTTAGTCCGCCGGCGCCGCGGCGCGCACGATGTCGCGCAGGGTGATGAGCATGCGCTCGAAGCTTTCGAGATCGGCTTCGGGGATGCGGCCGAAGGTGGCGCCGATCACCGCGTGCTGAATGGCGATGGCGCGGTGGGCGGCGTCGCGGCCGCTGTCGGTCAGGTGGATCTCGTATTGCCGACGGTCGGCGGCGGTCGAGCGGCGCTCCACCAGACCGGCCGATTCGAGCCGGTCGAGCAGACCGGAAATATTGCCTTTGGTGACGTAAAGCCGCTGGGCCAAAGCCTGCTGGCTGACGCCCTCCTGCTCGGTCAGCGTCGTCAGCACGTCGCATTGCGGCACGGACAGGCCGATCTCGCGCAACCGTTCCGACACCGCCGCGCCGAGGCGGGACTCCAACCGGATGAGGCGGAACCACACCCTGATTGCGATATCGTCCGTACGCGAATCGCCCATTCCTGGCTCCGTTTCGTCAAATGGCTTCTAGCGTCAGGCGGGCGCGACGGCAATTCGAGCGATTGCAAAGCCGGCCGGGGTCGGGCATTTTGCCGGCTTTGGGGAAAGCCGCGACAGGCGGCCTGGGGAGAACGCCATGTTGGGCCAGATGCAGGATTGGCCGCTTTTGATCCACAAGATCATCGACTTCGCCGGCGCGCAGCACGGCCGACAGGAGGTGGTCTCGCGGCTGATCGAGGGGCCGATCCATCGCACGACCTACGGCGCCGTGCGCGGTCGCGCGTTGCAGGTGGCGCAAAGGCTCGCCCGCGACGGTATCAAGCTCGGCGACCGCGTCGCGACGCTGGCCTGGAACACGTCGCGCCATCTTGAGGCGTGGTATGGCATCACGGGGATCGGCGCGATCTACCACACCGTCAATCCGCGCCTATTTCCCGAGCAGATCGCCTGGATCGTCAATCACGCGGAAGATCGGATGATTTTCACCGATCTGACTTTCCTGCCGATCCTGGAGGCGTTGCAGGACAAGTTGCCGACAATTGAGCGCTATGTCGTGCTGACCGACGGCGCACATATGCCGGCGACCAAGCTGCGCAACGCCGTCGCCTACGAGGACTGGCTCAGCGAGGCCGACGGCGATTTCCGCTGGGCCGAGTTCGACGAGCGCACCGCCGCCGGGCTCTGCTACACCTCCGGCACGACCGGCAACCCGAAGGGCGTGCTCTATTCGCACCGCTCCAACGTGCTGCATTCGCTGATCGCTTCCGGCCTCGACGCGCTGCCGCTGGCGCCGAGCACATCGTGCATGCCGGTGGTGCCGATGTTCCACGCCAATTCGTGGGGCCTGGCGTTTTCCTGCCCGATGAAGGGCGCAAAGATGGTGATGCCGGGCGCCAAGCTCGACGGCGCCTCGATCTACGAACTGCTGGAGACGGAGAAAGTCGATTTCACCGCCGCCGTGCCGACCGTGTGGCTAATGCTGCTGGGCTATCTCCAGAAGGAGCAGAAGAAGCTCACCACGCTGAAGCTCGTGGTGATTGGCGGCTCGGCGTGTCCGCCGGCGATGATCCGCGCGTTCGAGCAGGATTACGGCGTCGAGGTGCGGCACGCCTGGGGCATGACCGAAATGAGCCCGATCGGCTCGGTCGCCTATATCAAGCCGGAGGCGCGCGGAGAGACCTATGAGGAGGTCCTCAAGGTGAAAATGAAGCAGGGTTATGCGCCGTTCGGGGTCGAGATGAGAATCGTCGACGACGACAACAAGGAATTGCCCTGGGACGGCAAGCGGTTCGGCAGGCTGAAAGTCGCCGGCCCGGCGGTGGCGCAATCCTATTTCAAGGGCGAGGGCGGCGACATTCTCGACGAAAACGGCTTCTTCGACACCGGCGACGTCGCCACCATCGACGAGCAGGGCTACATGCAGATCACCGACCGCGCCAAGGACGTCATCAAGTCGGGCGGCGAGTGGATTTCCTCGATCGACATCGAGAATTTCGCCGTCGGCCACCCCGATGTCGCCGAGGCGGCGGTGATCGGCATCGCGCATCCCAAATGGGACGAGCGGCCGCTGCTGATCGTGGTGCCGAAAGAAGGCAAGACGCCGACGCCGGAGGACTTGCTCGACTTCCTCAAGCCTAGAATCGCGAAATGGTGGATGCCCGACGACATGCAACTCGTCACGGAAATCCCGCACACCGCCACCGGCAAGATCAACAAACTGAAGCTGCGCGAGGCGTTCAAGGATTACAAGTTGCCGACGGCGTGAAGGCCGCCGGCGCCTTGGATCAGGAGCGCGTCGTTGTCTTGACGTCGACGCTGGCCTTGATGGCGTTGGAATAGGGGCAGATGGTGTGGGTGAGGTCGACGAGCTTGCGCGCGTCCGCCTCCTCCATGCCGGGGAGATAGACGTCGAGCGCGGCGGTGATGCCAAAACCGCCTTCCGAGCGCGGCCCGATGCCGATCTCGGCGGTAACGGTCGAGCCGTCGGGCACTTTGGTCTTCATCTGCTGCGCGGCGACCCGCATCGCGCCGAGATAGCAGGCGGAATAACCGAGCGCGAACAGCTTCTCCGGGTTGGCGCCGTCGCCGCCGGGGCCGCCGAGTTCCTTTGGCACGACGAGTTGCAGCGACAACGTGCCGTCGGCGAGCGACGTCTTGCCGTCGCGTCCGCCGCCGGTGGCGGTTGCGAGGGTCTTGTATTTGGCGTCGACGGGCATGGGCTCTCCTTGGGTTGACGAGCCGCTTATGTGAGGCGCCGGATGCGCGATTTCAAATCATATAACCGCGCGCGGCGCCGAAGCCGAGCAAAACCGGCGCGTCGTCGGTGGTGTAGCCCTGAAAGCCAGGCCGCAGTTTTGCCGCCGCCGCCGCCTTCGCCATCGCATCGCTAGGCCTGGCGTAATGGTCGAGACCGATGGCGACGTAGCCGCCCTCTTGCACCAGAACGCGATGGATCGCCCGGGCCTGCTCGAACCGCGCTGACGCGCCGGGCAGGCTTTCCTCTGATGTGACCGCCTGATGCTTTTTCATCCACGGCACATGGGCGTAGCCGAACACGGCGACGCGGTCGGCCCCAAGCTGCAACGCCTGCCGCGCCGTGCGCGTCACGCTGTCCACGCTCTGCAACGGCAGGCCATAGATGAGATCGAGATTGAGCGAATGCGCGCCAAGCGCCCGCGCCGCCCGCGCGCAAGCCTGCGTTTCCTCGTAAGCTTGGCGACGCCCGATCGCGGCTTGCACGGCGGGGTCGAGGTCCTGCACGCCGAGGCTCATGCGCGTCACCCCCATTTCACGCAGCGCGGCGAGACGATCGGCCTTCAGCGACGTCGGGTCGATCTCGATGGCGATTTCGGCGTTGCGCTCGAAGGCGAACAACGCCCGCAGCCGCGCCATGATCTCGATGAGTTGATCGGCCGGCAGAATGGTCGGCGTGCCGCCGCCCCAATGCACCGCGCACGCGCGCCCCCGCCGGCCGATGGCGGCCGCGACCCGTTCGATTTCCGCGATCAAACGCCTGGCGTAGGCGCGATAGGAACTGTCCCGCCGCACGACGCTGGTGTTGCAGCCGCCATAGAAGCACAGCCGGTCGCAGAACGGCACGTGCAGATAAAGCGACAGCGCCGCGTCTTGCGGCAATTCGCGCAGTCAGCCGGCGTAAACGCCCGCTCCCGTCGCCCCCGTGAAGTGCGGCGCGGTGGGGTAGCTGGTGTAGCGCGGCGCACGCCCGTCGTAGCGCGCGATGAGGTCGGCGTCGGTCATGGCGCATCGTTGTCGCCGAAAACACGCTCCGGCTTTGACAAACGTCAATCTCCCCCTATTTGCCGAGACGGCGCTTGCTCGACAAACCGTTCAGACAACGGCAAAATAGGCGCTTGAGGCTGTGAGGAGTTTGCCGGTGTTCGCGCTCGAAAATCTCGCCGAGATCGTCGCGCGCCGCGCCGAAGCGGACGCCGGCGCGTCCTACACCCGCGCCCTGCTCGACAAGGGCGTGGCGCGCTGCGCCCGGAAATTCGGCGAGGAGGCGACGGAAGCGGTGATCGCCGCCGTCGCCGAAGACGATGCGGCGCTGACAGGCGAAGCCGCCGACGTACTCTATCATCTGCTGGTCGTATTGCAGGCGCGCAAGATTCCGCTGGGCGAGGTGATGGCGGAACTGGAGCGGCGCACGCAGCGCAGCGGCCACGAGGAAAAGGCGGGCAGAGCAAAATGAACGCGGCCCCGCTCCCCGCCAGCGCGCTTGAGGCCGCCTCGCCGTTCCGCCATTTTACGCGCGACGAATGGGCGCAGTTGCGCGCCGATACGCCGCTGACGCTCACCATCGACGATCTGCGTAAACTGCAATCCAACCACGATCCGATCTCGCTCGACGAGGTGATCGCGATCTACCTGCCGCTGTCGCGCCTGCTGGCGCTATATGTCGCGGCGACGCAGGGGCTGTTCAAGGCGACGCAGCGGTTCCTCGGCGCCGACGACGGCAAGGTGCCCTATATCATCGGCGTCGCCGGTTCGGTGGCGGTCGGCAAGTCCACCACCGCCCGCGTGCTGCAAGCCATGCTGTCGCGCTGGCCCAATACGCCGAAGGTGCAACTCGTCACGACCGACGGGTTCCTGCATCCCAACGCCAAGCTGATCGGCGACGCCATGATGGACCGCAAGGGCTTTCCCGAGAGCTACGACGGCATGGCGGTCATCAACTTCCTCGCCGCCGTAAAGGCCGGCGAGCGCAATGTGCAGGCGCCCGTCTACAGCCACCTCGTCTATGACGTCGTGCCGGGCGAGACGGTCGTGGTCGACCGGCCCGACATCCTCATCGTCGAGGGCCTCAACGTGCTGATGCCGAACCGGCTGACGCGCGAGGGACGCGAGGTTCCGTTCGTCTCCGACTTCTTCGATTTCTCTGTGTTTCTCGACGCCAGCGAGGCGCTGCTGGAGAAATGGTACGTGGAGCGCTTCATGCGGCTGCGCGACACCGCGTTCCGCGATCCGCGCAGCTTCTTCAAGAAGTTTTCCGAACTCGACGACGCCACGGCGGAAGCGACCGCGCGCGATATCTGGCGGCGCATCAATCTGGTCAATCTGCGCGAGAACATCCTGCCGACCCGGCCGCGCGCGAGTTTGCGCCTCATCAAGGGCGCGAGCCATCGCATCGAAGCGGTGGCGTTGCGCAAATTGTGATAGGGGCGCAGCTTCCCAAGGAGATGCCGATGCTGCGCCTGCTCGCGGTGCTGACCGCCCTGCTGTTCGCCGTTCCCGCCGCGCGCGCCGATTGCGGCGGCGTCGATCTCTCCGCCGATCCCGCGATCAAACCCGATTGGGCCGCCCATTCGCAGGAAATGCTGAACGGCGAGGGGCTGTTGTGGCGGATCGACAAGCCGGGCCTGACGCCATCCTACCTCTATGGCACGATGCATTCGACGCAACCCGGCCCGATGCGGCTTGCGCAAGAGGCCGCGCCCTACGCGGAGACGGCGAGCGCGGTGGCGACCGAACTCGGCGCCTTCGATTCCAATCAGAAGATCGAAGTCGGCTCGAAATTGCTGCGCGAGGCGATGACGCCCGACGCCGACAGCTTCGCCGGCCTGATCGAGGGCGAGGATGCGGCTCGGGTCGAGGCGATGCTGGCGGCCAAAGGCACGGCGCCGGAAATGGCGCATCATCTGAAGCTGTGGATGCTGGCGGTGGCGGCCTCGCTGCCGCAATGCGAGATCGAGGGCCAGTTGAAGGGCCTGACGGAGGTCGACGAATCTTTCGCCCGCATCGCGCAGGCGCGTCATATTCCCGTCGTCGGGCTGGAATCGGTCGACGAGCAGCTCAAGGTGATCGGCTCGATCCCGCCGGCGCTGGCGGCGCGCCAGTTGACCTCGATGGCGCAGGGCGGCGCCCTTGCCGATGGCGGCTATGCGACCCTGCTGTCGCTCTACATGCAGAAACGGCCGACGGCGGCGCTGGCGGTGCTCGACGCCGCGCCGGGACTTTCCGCCGCCGACCGCGAGGCGACGGCGGAACTCACGCGCAACTTGCTCGCCGACCGCAACGACGTGATGGCGGACCGGGCCGCGCCGCTGCTGGCCAAGGGCGGCGCCTTCATCGCGGTCGGGGCGCTGCACCTCTCAGGGCCGCGCGGCCTGATCGCGCTGTTTCGCCAGCGCGGCTTTGCCGTGACCAAGGTTTGGTGAGCTTGCGGTTGCGGCGCGATCGGGCTCGGCTTTCGATCATGGCTTCCCGCGAAATATCGCGCGGCGCGCGCGCTGCTCTCAACTATCATTTTGGCGACAGGACTCTCGCAACGGAGGAATCATCCTCCCTGTTCCCGAGGGAACAGCGCACGAGGGCTTTTTTGGCGAAGGTCTCACCACCGCCGGCCATGGGGCCGGCCCGACGTGGGAAATTCCTATGGTCAACTTGCGAACCCCGATAAACCCCGTGCACAAACGCGGTCTTTGGCCGCCACCGAACGGCCGCGAATATCCCGTCAAGGACGACGACAATTGGAGGAAGATCGCCGACCGCGAGCGTGTCGATGTCTGGGGTCTGATCCATTTCAACTTCGCGACCTATGTTCCCGAGGAAGTGAACTGGTACCTGCGCGAACTCGTGGGATGCCGCAACAGCACGGACCAAGGCCGCAACTACGCCTTTGTGGGGGCCGACAAGGCGAAGGGCAAAGTCTATATTCCGCCGACGCCCTTCGTTACGCCGTCAACGACGCTCCCGTGGTGGGACAAGCTCAAGAAGCTGAAATTTGAAGTCGAGCATTCGAGCGACCCGCAGCGCGACCGTTTCCTGTGCATTCTGGAAGCAATGGAGCAGCGTCACGACGACCGCGTGATTTTTTGGACCGACATCGCGCCCGGCGACAACACGCCCGTGCCGCTGGGAGTCGCGAAGGGCCGGCGCAGCGTGGCGGACGCGCAATGGATGCAAGACACTTTCAAGACTTGGGGCGACGTCGCGAATCTGCCGCTCGGCAACGGAACCAACTCACGTCAGTTCGTGCTGAGTTTTCACAAGTTCCTGTTCGAAACCGCTGACGGCTCGCTCGGCACGCTGCGCGCCGCCAACGCCGGGATCGTGGACACCATCGTCATGTTGCATCGGTGGGCAAACGCGGGTTCGGGCGGCAGTTCCTCAATGCCGAGCGAATATCGAGCGATCAAGGATTTTGTGCGCCTGGGCTTACGTAGCAGCGGCTCGGTCATGAATTGCTTCGTCACAACCGGCACGCCGTAGGCCTCAACCGCGCTCGCCCGCGAACACATGCCCCATGTAATCGCGCACGAAGGGCGGCATGGCGGGGACGAAATCCGCCTCGCCGCGCACGACATGCATGCGCGAAAACTCCGGGGCGGGATCGGCGGCCAGCGTGGCGTCGATACGCGCCTTGGCGGCCTCAGCCGTCACGGTGAGCCGCATCGGCTTCATGCAGGCGACGCGGCCGCTCCCGCGCGCGACGATCCAGCCCGGCGCGATCTCGGCCTCCTGCGCCCGCAACCCCGTCTCCTCGAACAATTCGCGCCGCACGCTGGCGTCGAGGTCAACGCGGTCGCCGAACACGTCCTGGCGGTCGGGCGTGCCGGCGGCGAAATAGATCGAGCCGGCGCTGGCGGTATGGGGCGACATCTCGCCCAGCAAAAAAGCGCCGTCCGATCCGCGCAGCGCCGCCATCGCAAACCCGTTGCAGGCGTTGGCGGCGGGAAAGCCGAAGGCGCGCCAGGCGAGAAAATCGGCGAAATCAGTCTCGATGAATTCGCCGCGCAGCAGGCGCTGGCCGCCCTGTGTCTCGATCGCGTGGCGCCCGAGCATCAGCACGCGGCCGTTGAACAGGCGCGGTTGCGCGGCGAGGCGCTTCTGCCAATGCGCCGCAATCTCGGCCGCCCGTTGCTGAGCAAAATCCCACACGCCGGGCCCGAGACGAAAATCGAGCGCGTCGACGGCTTCGATCTCGTTCACAGCCGCAGCATCCCTTCGGAGACGATCACCACCGAGCCGCCGACGGTCGCGGCCCGCAGCGCGCCGCCCTCGACCTCCAGCCCGAGGGAAATCAGGCTCGGTCGGCCCATCTCAAAGCCCTGCTCGATGACAAGCATGTGCTCGCCGTCGGCGGGCCGGTCGAACGCCATCACGACAGCGGCGAAGGCGGCCGCCGCGCTGCCGGTCGCGGGGTCCTCGGCGATGCCCCAGCCGCCCGCAAACATCCGGGCGTGATACTGTGAGCCGGGCTCAGCCGTCTGCGGGCTGTAGAGATAGGCGGAGGGGCCGCCGTTTTCGCCCCAGCGCGTCTTGTGCGCGTCCGCGCGCGCCATCGCCGCCTGCGTCGCCACGGGGATGAAGATATGCGGCGCGCCGACGCCGTAGACGCTAGGGACATGGCGGGCGAAGCCGATGTCGGCCCGCGTCAGCCCCAAGCCTTGCGCCAGCGCTTCGGCCGACGGCGCCTCGCCCATCGGCTCGGGCAGGCGCGGCACGGTGAAATAGGCCGCCAGCGCCGCGCCGCGCCGGTGCCGGGCGACGCAGACGACCTCGCCAATCTTTTCCTCCAGCACGACGCGCAAATCCTGTGCGGCCAAAAGATCGCGCGCGCGCAGATGCGCCAGCAGCGCGGCCGCGCCGACCGTGGGATGGCCGGCGAAGGGAAGCTCGCGCCCCGGCGTGAAGATGCGCACCGCCGCCGTATTGATCGGGTTTTTGGGCTCGGCGACGAACACGGTCTCCGACAGGTTGAACTCGCCCGCGATAGTCTGCATCGCGGCATCGTCGAGCCCTTCGGAATCGAGCACGACGGCGAGCGGGTTGCCGGCGAGCGCGGTATTGGTGAACACATCGAGCGTGAAAAAGCGGCGCGGCATGGGTCTCACAATCGTTCCGGCGTGAAGACAAGCTCGGGATCGGCGAGCGCGGCTTGCGCGGCGACAAGCTGCAATTCGCGCCCGCCCGCTCGCGCCGTCGCGGCCACCACGGCGTAAACGCGGGCGCTCGCGCAGGCAAGCGCCGCCGCCGTATCGCGGTGGCCAAGCCATTCGTGCAGGAACAGCGCGCTGACGAGATCGCCGGCGCCGTTGACCGTGATCGGCAGTTTGGGCGTGCGCACGCGCCAGGCGCCGTGCGCGTCGACGGCGATCAGGTCGAGCGCTTGCGCCGGCGTGTCCTCCAGCTTGAGCGAGGTGGCGAAGGCGACCGCCGGCCCCCTCGCGCGCAGGCTTTGCAGGCCCGAGAGCGCCTCGGCGCGAGTCGCGCAAGGCCGCCCGGTCAGCCACGCCAGTTCAAACGCGTTGGGGCTGACGAGGGTGGCGGCGGGAATTGCGCGGTCGCGGAAAAATTCGGCCACGCCGTCGCGCACATAGATCCCGCGCCCCTCGTCGCCGATCACGGGATCGCAGGCGTAAACGGCTTGTGCGTTGCGCGCGCGCACCGCTTCGACCGCCGCGAGCGCGGCCTGCCCCATGTCGGGCTGGCCGAGATAGCCGGTGACGACCCCCTCGCAGCGCGAAAGCTGGCCGATCGCGTCGAGACCGGCGACGCATTGCCCGATCAGCGCGGGCGAAAACGCTTCGCCGCGCCAGCCGGGATAGCCGGCGTGCGAGGAAAACTGCACGGTGTCGATCGGCCACACCTCGCGGCCGAGCCGCTGCAAGGCGAACACGACGGCGGAATTGCCGACGTGGCCATAGGCGACATGCGACTGGATCGAGAGAATAGCTCCCATGCCGGCAACGGAGCCGATTCGGGCGACCAAGTCTAGCCGAACATCCTCCACACCGCGTCGTAAACCAGCTTCACGCCCAGAGCGAAGGTGACCGCCAGGATGAGCGAATAAAACCTTCGCGCGGGAACGCGGCGGACGATCCCGACCCCGGCCAGAGTAGAGAGTATCGCCAGCGGCAGCAACGTCAGCGAAATGAGGAGATGGGCGCGCGAGAATTGGCCGAGCAGCAGATAGGGCGGGACCTTCATCAGATTGACGGCTGCGAAAAACAGCACCGAGGCGCCCGCGAACATCGGCGCCGAAAGCCGCTGCGGCATCACATAGACGAGGAACGGCGGCCCGCCGGCGTGGCTGACAAAGCTCGCAAAGCCGGAAATCGCGCCCCAGAACAGCCCCGGCCCGACTTTCGCGCGCGACGGTCGGGCGTTGGCCAGCAGGTGGTCGCGCACGATCATTAACGCGACGAAGCCGATCGAGACAAGGCCGACCGCCAGCCGCACCACATCCTCGCTCACTTGCGCGGCCAGAAAATACGCAAGCACGACGCCAATCAGCGCGCCGGGCGAAAGGATCGCGAGATTGCGCAGGTCGACCTCGCGGTGGAACGCATAGACGCCAACCCAATCCTGCACGATCATTGTCGGCAGCGTGATCGCCGCCGCCTCGATGGGCGGGATCGACAGCGCCAGGATCGGCGCCGCGGGCGCGCCCAGGCCGGAAAAGCCCGACTTCGACAGGCCGAGCAGGATCACCGCCGCGCCCGCGAGGGCATAGAACTCCAGCCCCCCGGGCGAGGCTATTTCCAATGCAGCGCCGAGATCAGCGCGAACATTCGGCGCGCGGTGCCTTTGTCGATTTGGACCTTGTCGGCGAGGCGGGCGGCGAGCAATGCGGCGCCCTCGTTGTGCAGCCCCGTGCGCTCGCGGTCGATCGCCTCGATCTCGCGCGGGGTCGCGGTGCGGATCGCGCTGTAGTAAGTCTCGCAGACCAGAAAATAATCCTTCAGCAGCGGCCGGAACGGCGTCATCGAGACGACGAATTCCGCCACTGTCGCGCCCGCTTCCGTCCTGATCTCGAAACTCAGCTTCGCTTCCAGCTGCGCCACGGTGAGGCTGTAGGGTCCGTCGTCGCGGCCCGGCAGGGCGAAGGAATTTTCCTCCACCAGATCGAAGATCGCCACCGCCCGCTCGTGATCCTGATCGGTCGCCAGACGCGGCAGCGTCGCCTCGTCGAGCAGAACCTCGTACAGCCGCGACTTTGGCGCCTCGTTCATGGGAGATCGCCGAGCCGCAGCGCGACCGAGCGGGCGTGCGCGGACAGGCCCTCGGCCTCGCCCAGCGTGACGGCGGCGGGTCCAAGCGCCCTCAGCGCGGCGGCGTCGCAGGCGAGGATCGAAGTCCGCTTGACGAAATCCTGCACGCCCAGCCCTGAGGAGAAACGCGCCGAACGCGAGGTCGGCAGCACGTGGTTGGAGCCGCCGACATAATCCCCGATCGCCTCCGGCGTATAGGGGCCAAGGAAAATTGCGCCCGCGTTGTGGATCGCCTCGGACAAAGCCTCCGCCTCGTCAGCGATGATTTCGAGATGCTCGGGCGCCAGCCGGTCGATCAGCGGCACAGCGTCGGCGAGTTTCGCCACCTTGATGATCGCGCCGAAGTCGCGCCAGCTCGCCGCCGCGATTTTTTCGCGCGGCAGCGTCGCCAGCTGCTTGACGACCTCCTCGGCGACCAGCCGGCCAAGGCGAGCATCGTCGGTGATGAGGATCGACTGCGCCGCCTCGTCGTGCTCGGCCTGCGCCAGCAGATCGGCGGCGACATAGCGCGGGTCCGCGCCCGCATCCGCCAGCACGACGACCTCGGAGGGGCCGGCGATCATGTCGATGCCGACGGTCCCGAACACGCGCCGCTTGGCGGCCGCTACATAGGCGTTGCCGGGGCCGACGATTTTCGCCACCGGCGCAATCGTCGCGGTGCCATAGGCCAGCGCCGCCACGGCCTGCGCGCCGC
>JANYIH010000187.1 GCA_025358745.1 Hyphomicrobiales bacterium
CGACCTTGCCGGCGACGCTGGCGGCCTGGATGTCGGCGGCGATGTCGAGCATCGCCTTCGCGCGATCCATCCCGCCGGCGAGCGCCATGCCGCTCGTGATCGTGGCCTGATCGTAGCCCACATCCACGCCCGGCTGGACCCGGTCGAACATGCCCGGAGCGATCGCGAGATAGCCGGCGGCGGCGAACCGGTCGGTCACGGCGCGAATGTGATGATTGACGCCGAAAATCTCCTGAATGACGACGATTCCCCCCTTTGGCTTGCCTTGCGGCGCGGCTCTCCAGGCCGCCAGTTCGACGCCGTCAGAGGCCGTCAGTTTGATCCACTCGCTCATGCCGCCAACTCCCATTTCAAAATCTTCAGGCCGCACGGCCCCGCTGCGCCAGCCCGATGCCGCCGATCACCAGCGCCAGCGCGACGATATGATAAGTCGCCAGTGGCTCGCCCAGCAACACCACCGCGAGGAAGGCGCCGAACACCGGCACCAGATTGACGAATACGCCGGCGGGGCCCGCGCCGATCAGTTCGACCCCCCGCATGAAAAATAATTGTGCGCAGAAGGCCGGCCCCAGCGCGGCGTAGAGTAGCACCGCAACGCCCCTGGCGCTCGGCGCGACGAAGCCGTAACGCCAGATCTCCCACAGGAACGGCGGGATCGAGGTGACGAAGGCGGCCAGGGCCATCGCCGCCAGAAAGCTGATGGTCGACACCGCCGGGCGATTGCGCAACGCCAGCGCGTAATAGGCGTAGAACACACAGGCGATCAGCAGCAGCAGATCGCCGAAATTGACTTTCAGCGCGGCGAGTTTGGCGAAATCGCCTTGGCTCGCGATTTCGGCCACGCCCGCCATCGTCGCCACTGCGCCGGCGGCTTGCATCAAGGTCGGGCGCGCGCCGAAGCCGAGCGCGGCGCCGATCAGCACCAGCGCGGGAACGCCGGCCTGGATCAGCGACATGTGCAAGGCGCCGGTGTAATAGGCTGAGACATAGAACAAGGCGTTGAAGGCGGTGTAGCCGAGCGCGCCCAGGCTCAGCACATAAAGCCAGCGACGGCGCAGAATCGGCCAGTCGGCCACGATATTTTTGCGCGCGGCGAGCCAGATCGGCCCGAGCGCGAAAGTCCAGCGCAGGAAGGTCAGCGTCATCGGCGGGATTTCGCCGACCGCGAGCTTGCCGACCACGGAATGGCCGGCCCAGATCAGCGAAACCGCCGTCAACAGCACGAGCGGGCGATCCCACAGGCCGATGGGCGATTTCCGCGCGGCGATGGGTTGGGTCAAGGGTCGCTCCGGCGCTTCCACGACGGCGCCGCGGCAGCGCGCGGAAATAGCCGCGCAATGCGCTGCGCGCAACCGCCCCACTTGCCGCCGCCGGCGGCTTCGTGCGAGGCGTTGGGGGGGAGGCGAAAGGAGCTTTAGTGCAAAGCGTTAGAGTGGGCGACGCCTGGCTGCATGTCGAGGCCGATCTTGCCGCAGATGGCCGCAACGTGGTCTATATCAACTCTTTGGGATCGGATCTGCGGATCTGGGACGGGGTGGTCGCGCGCCTCAAGGGGGCCGGTTACGGCGCGCTGCGCTACGACCTGCGCGGACACGGGCTGTCGGATCTCGGGACGGCGCCGAAGCTGATCGGCGACCACGTCGCCGATGCGATCGAGGTGATGGACGCCTTTGGCGTCGTGCGGGCGGCGATCTGCGGCGTGTCGGTCGGCGGGGTGATCGCGTTGGGCGTGGCGGCGGCGCGGCCGCAGCGGGTCGACCGGCTGGCCCTGTGCTGCACGGGCGCCAAGATCGGCACGCAAGCGTCGTGGAACGCGCGCATTGCGGCGGTGGAGCAGGGAGGCGTCGGCGCAGTGGCGCAGGAGGTGCTGCAACGCTGGTTCCCGCCCGCGATGCGGGACGCCGACGCGCCGGAAGTCGCGCTGGCGCGTAATATGCTGACGCGCACGCCGACGCGCGGCTATGTCGCGACCTGCGTCGCGCTGCGAGACAGCGATCTGACGGAGGCGGCGCGAAGCGTGAAGGTTCCCGCCCTATGCGTGGCCGGCGCGCTCGACGGCTCGACGCCGCCTTCGCTGGTGCGCTCGCTCGCCGCGCTGATTTCCGGCGCGGAATACGCCGAGATCGACGGTTGCGGGCACTTGCCGTGCCTGCAGGAGCCGGCGGCGTTCGCGGAGCGGTTGCGGCAGTTCCTGAAATGAAAACGGCGCCCCGAAGGGCGCCGCTTCGTCGAGGAGTTCGCGCTCAGTACTTGCGCACGAGCGGCATGTCGGGCGCGGCCGGCATGTCGTTGTCGAGATAATAGCGCAGACCGACGCGGAAGTCGTTGGACGAGAGCGTCTTCGAGGCGATGGCGAAGCCGCCGCCGCAATTGGGGGCGCTGAAGCTGCCGACAGCGCCGTTGCCGCTGAGGCACTGGCTAGCCCCGGATTTGAACTTGCCGTAGTTGAGATAGCGATAGCCGAGTTCGAGCTTCAGATTGCGCGCGATCGACATGTCGAAGCCGGCCATCAGCGCCCAGGCGAGATCGGCCTTCGTGCCGGCGCCGAACACGCCGCCAGACGGCGAAGAGCCGGTCACGGCGTTGGAGATCACGCCATTGTCCGTGCCGCCGTAGAAGCGGTTGAATGCAACGCCGACGCCGCCGCCGACGAACGGGGTGATGCCGTACCAGCTGCCGAGATCGACATAGCCGTTGACCATGCCGAGCAGGCTGGAGACGTGGCCCCGGTAGAAGTCGGCGGCCTGGAAGCCGGTGTTCGGCCCGGCGGTGACGTTCAGCACTTCGAGGCCGGAGAATTCCGAGCCGCCGCGCAATTCGCCCGTCACGTCGGCGCGGAACCAGCGGTTGACCTGATAGCCGACGCCGATATCGAACAGCGCCGCTTCGGACATCGCGGAACTATACCAATTGTCGTTGGCCTGACCGGGGGCGAACGCGTTCAGCGGGTTCGGAGTCGTCGAGGCGCTGACGGAATTGTTAAATCCCACGCCGGTGTCGCCGCGCAGATACCAGCCGCCCATCTCCGAGGACATGATGGGCGGCGGCGGTTCCATCGCCGGCGGCGGCGGCAGCAGATCCGCCGCAAAAGCCGCGCTGGAGAGCGCAACCCCCGCAACGGCGCTCAAGGCGAAGGCCCTGAAATCGACCATGACAAGTCCCCCGTTTACGCGCGACGCCCGAAGGCCAGCGCCATGAATCATCGGGGACAACTTGCCACGGCTTTCTTAATGCCGACTTAACCCTAAAAGTTGAGATTAACAGACGCTTACCGCGACACTTCTGTCAAACCCGATCAAACCTTGCGGCGCCTGGACTTCCGGGCGTCGAGATCGCGAAATCCTGCAACCGTCGCTTCTGCCGGCCCTGCGCGTCAAAATTGTCCGCGCCAAGCCAGCCCTCGAACGCGGCGCGGCGCGCGGGCCACTCGCGATCCAGCATCGAGAACCAGGCGGTGTCGCGACTGCGGTTCTTCACAATCATGTGTTGGCGGAATACGCCCTCGAACGAGAAGCCCAGACGCAAGGCGGCGCGGCGCGAGGGCGCATTTCGGTCGTTGCATTTCCATTCGTAGCGGCGATAGCCGAGCGCGTCGAACACATAGCGGGCGAACAGATATTGCGCCTCCGTCGAGCCGGCGCTGGCTTGCATCAGCGGCGTGTACAGGATGCCGCCGACCTCGATCACGCGATGGACGGGATCGATGCGCATCAGGCTCTGATAGCCGACCGGACGCCCGTTCCGGTTGTCGAGCACGACGAAATAAAGCGGATCGGCGGCGTTCGCTTTGGCCTCCACATCGGCGGTGAAGGCTTCAAGATTGTCGAACGGTCCGTTGAACAGATAGGTCCAAAGCTGCGCGCGCCCCGGCCCATGCGAGGCGGCGTAGAGCGGCTCGGCGTGTCCGGGCGCAAGCGGCGCAACAGTGACGAAGCGCCCGGTCAAGGTGACGCGCTCGGGGCGGGGCGCGGGCGTCGGGTCGACGCGGGGTCCGAGGGCGTCTTCCAGATCCTGTTCGTTCATCGCGCGGGCCTCTCAGGATTGTTTCGCGCCGGCGCCTTACCGGTTTTTCCCTTCCGCGCAAGTGGGCCGCTCGCCCTTGCGCGGCTCGACGCCCCCGGACTAGAGTCGCGCGCTGCGAAGCGTTGGCTACAGGGATGTTGCATGACCGATCTGGACGCCGCCCTCGCCGCCCTCGCGCAACGGGGCGTCACGTCGCTGCCGCCGCTCGGGCTCGTGCTCGGCTCCGGGCTCGGGCCGCTGGCGGACGAGGCGGAGAACGCGGTTTCCATTCCCTACGCCGAGATTCCCGGCTTCCCGCAGCCCTCGGTCGCCGGCCACAAGGGTCGGCTGGTGGTCGGCGAATTGGAGGGGCGGCGCGTCGCGCTGTTTCAGGGCCGCGGCCATTACTACGAGCGCGGGCGCGCCGACGCGATGGCCGTGCTGATCGAGGCATTCAAGCGGCTCGGCGGAAGCACCCTGTTTCTCACCAATGCGGCGGGCGGGTTGCATACGGACTGGACGCCGCCGTCGCTGGTGGCGATCACCGACCACATCAATTTCGCCGGCGTCAATCCGCTGATTGGCCGGGCGAGCGACGACCGGTTCGTGCCCCTGACGCGCGCCTACGATCCCGCGCTGCTGGAAGCGCTGCGCGCGGCGGGGGCAGAAGCGAACGTCACGCTGCGCGAGGGCGTCTACATGTGGTTCAACGGCCCCTCGTTCGAGACGCCAGCGGAAATCCGCATGGCGAAATTGCTCGGCGCCGATCTCGTTGGCATGTCCACCGTGCCGGAGGTGATTCTCGCGCGGCTGCACGGGTTGTCCTGCGTCGCGGTGAGCCTCGTCACCAATTTCGCCGCCGGTCTGTCGGGCGGCGATCCCAGCCACGCGGAGACGCAAGAATATGCGGCCAAAGGCTCGGCCGACTTCCGCCGCCTGTTGCGCGCTTTCGTCAAGACCCAAGCCTGATGTTGCCGCAGGAGATCATCCGCGCCAAGCGCGACGGCGGCCGGCTCAACCAAGACGAGATCGCGTTTTTCGTGCGCGGAATCACGGACGGGTCGATCTCGGAAGGACAGGTCGCCGCTTTCGCGATGGCGGTGTTCTTTCGCGGTCTTGAAATGGCCGAGCGGGTCGATCTCACAATTGCGATGATGCGCTCGGGCGACAATCTGCAATGGGATTTGCCGGGCCCCGTGGTGGACAAACATTCGACCGGAGGCGTGGGCGACAATGTGAGCCTGATGCTGGCGCCGATGCTGGCGGCCTGCGGCGTCTTTGTGCCGATGATCTCCGGCCGGGGGCTCGGCCACACCGGCGGCACGCTCGACAAGCTGGAGGCGATTCCCGGCTATGTCGCCAAGCCCGACAATGCGCTGTTCACGCGCGTCGTGCGCGAAGTCGGCTGCGCGATTATTGGTCAGACGGGCCGGCTCGCGCCGGCCGATCAGCGGCTCTATGCGATCCGCGACGTGACGGCGACGGTGGAATCGATTTCCCTCATCACCGCCTCGATCCTGTCGAAGAAGCTGGCGGCGGGCTTGTCGGCGCTGGCGATGGACGTGAAATGCGGCTCGGGCGCGTTCATGCCGACGATTGAGGGCGCGCGCGAACTGGCGCAGAGCATCGCCAGCGTCGCCACCGGCGCGGGCGTGCCGACGGTGGCGCTGATCACCGACATGAACGAGCCGCTCGCAAGCTGCGCCGGCAATGCGGTGGAGGTGCGCAACGCGGTCGATTATCTCACCGGCGCCCGCCGCGACGCGCGGTTGCACGAGGTGACGCTCGCGCTCGCCGCCGAGCCGCTGGTGGCGCGCGGGCTAGCGGGCGACCTCGGCGCGGCGCGCGCGGCGCTGCAATGGGCGCTCGACAGCGGCGCGGCGGCGGAGCGGTTCGAGCGCATGGTGGCCGCGCTCGGCGGTCCTTCGGATATCCTGAGCCGCGCGGCGGCGCATTTGCCGCAGGCGCGGGTCGTCGCGCCGGCGCCGGCGTTGCAGTCGGGATTCGTCGAGAGCGTCGACGCGCGGTCGGTCGGGCTGGCGGTGGTTGAACTGGGCGGGGGCAGACGGACGGCGGCCGATGCGATCGATCCGGCGGTGGGTTTGACCGAGCTCGCCGGGATCGGGGCGCAGGTCGGCCCAGGCGCGCCGCTCGCGCTGGTTCACGCTCGCGACGAGGCGCAAGCGGCGGCTGCCATCGCGCGCTTGCAGGCGGCTTACCGAATCGCCGACGCGGCCGGCGCACGCGGCCCGGCGGTGATCGAGCGGATTGTCGGATGAGCCTGCTGCTTGCGCTCACCGGCTGGCGGTCGGAGCCATGGATCGCGCGCTTGTCCGCGCTGCTGCCGGGGCGGCGGATCGACACGCTGGGGACGCTGCGCGACCGCGACGCCGTGCAGTACGCGCTGACATGGCGCCATCCCCCCGGCTCGCTGGAAGCCTTGCCGAACCTGCGCGCGATCTTCTCGCTCGGCGCCGGCGTCGATCATGTCTTCGCCGATCCGCGGCTGCCGGACGCGCCCATCGTGCGCGTGGTCGATCCCGATCTCACCGCGCGGATGAGCGAATGGGTCGCATTGCAGGTTCTGCTGCATCACCGCCAGTTCCGCCGCTATGACCGCCAGCAGCGCGAGCGCGTCTGGGACGAGGACGAGAGCCAGCCGCGCGCGGCCGACGTGAGGGTGGGATTGCTTGGCCTGGGCGTGCTCGGGCTCGATGCGGCGCGCAAGTTGCAGACGCTGGGCTTTACCGTCGCGGGCTGGAGCCGCGCGCCCAAGCAGGTTGAGGGCATGGCGACCTATCACGGCGCGCAGGGTCTCGATGCAATGCTGGCGCGGACAGACATCCTCGTGTCGCTGCTGCCGCTGACGCCCGACACGCGAGGTGTTCTCAACGCCGCGCTGATCGCAAAACTGCCGCGCGACGGGCGGATCGGCCCGGCGCTGATCAACGCCGGGCGCGGCGGGTCGCAGGTCGAGGCCGACATTCTCGCCGCGCTGGAGGCGGGCGCGCTGAAAGGCGCCTCGCTCGACGTGTTCGAGACAGAGCCGCTGCCGGCGCACTCGCCGCTGTGGGGCCGCGAAGATGTGTTCGTCAGCCCGCACAATTCCGCGATCTCCGAGCCGGACGCGGTGGCGGGTTATATCGCGGGACAGATACTTGCCCACGAGCGCGGCGAAAGTTGGCGCAATTTGGTTGATCGCACGCGCGGCTATTGAACCCCGCGCGCCTTGCCGACGACAGACCGTAATCCGTCTTGCATCAGGCGCCCCGCGCTGTGCGCGCCGCGACGCCGCAATCGACGGGAGACGCGGATGGTTTACACCTATCCCAAGTGCAAGAATATTGTCGTGGACGATAATTCGAAGCCCTATCGCGACGAGGTGGTGCGTTACCTCGATCTGATCGCCACGACCGACGTCGGCCGCACACTTTACGACTTCATCAGCAAGCCGTCGAAAACCGTGCGCATCACCTGGAAGCTGGGCACGGATTGGATGGAGACGGCGGCGAACCCCTATAGTGACGTAGACATCCGTCGGCTCTCTCAATCCTCGGAGCGGATCGCCCGGGAACGGAGCCTCAGCGACGACGACGCCTTCGATATCGCGCTGAAAGAGGATGCGATCTTCCAGGCGAAGTTGAAAGGCGTGTACGTCAAGGACCATCCCGTCATGAAGCAACTTCGCTTCAGCGTTTTGGAAATGTTCGGGTTGCACTCGACGTTTCGGCTTCCGACGCTCGACAAGGGAACCGGCGAAGGCGCGGACGTGCAACTCAACTACCATCCGGCCGCATGGCGCGAGATGATCAAAACGACGGGGCGGATCGGCATCGGCCACGGGCCGGGCGAGGCGCTGTTTCACGAACTGGTGCATGGGCTGCGCATGATGGCCGGCGTCATGCTGTACGAGAATGTGCCCGAGCGCTGGAATATGGACGACTTCGAGGAGTTTTGCAGCATTCTGGCGGCCAACATGTATCGGTCGGCGCGCGGACTGACGCGCCTTCGCCTTGATCACCGCGTGGCGTCCGACAAGGCGCCGTGGCGCGGCGACACCGAACTGCCCGCCTCGCTGCGGGACTCCAAGCGTTATTTCGAAAAGTTCAAACCCGAGATCGTCAAGTGGTTCGCCAACCAGCGCGACTTCTGCGTGGCGCTGGCGGGAAGCTGCGCGCCGTTCAACCCGATGGCGGTCGCCGCCAAGGATCTCGGCATCGCCTTCACGCCTTGCTAACCGCCGCGTCGCAGCGCCGACAGACGCCTGTTCTCATAGACCGCGACCACGATCAGCGAGACGATCAGCGGCGCGATCAGATAGAGCAGGCGGAATGTCAGCAGGGCCGCCAGCAGTTCGGCCGGCGGCACGTCCGGCATCGCCTTGAGGAAGGTGAACTCCAGCACGCCGAGGCCGCCGGGCGCGTGGCTGATCAGCGCGGCCGAGAACGAGGCGAGGAATACGCCGAGCACGATGACGAAGCCGGGATTGCTCGCCGGCGGCAGAGCGAAATAGATGATGCCGGCCGCGCCGATCAGTTCGAACGGCCCGACGATCATCTGCCGCGCCGCGATCGGCGGGCGCGGATAGATCAGCCGGAAGCCGCCGATCCACACGGCGCGGAAATGCAACAGCGCGCCCAACATATAGAGCCACGGTGCGAGCAGCAGCGCGATCGCCGCCGCCTTCGCCGCCCAGGGCGGCGCCGCGATCCAGCGCGCCAGCAGCGCGGGCTCGATCACCAAGGTCAGGCCGCCGAGCAGCAGCGCGCCGAGCGTGAAGGTGATCGAGGTGAAGGCGACGACGACGCCGATCTCGGCCGCCGTAAGCCCCTTGGTCGAATAGGCGCGATAGCGCACCACCGCGCCGGACACCACGGAGGCGCCGATATTGTGGCTAAGCGCATAGGTGACGAAGGAGACCGCGCCGACGAAGCGCCAGCTCAAGCGGCGACGCAGATGCTTGAGCGCGATCTGGTCGTACCAGGCGAGCGCGCCATAGGCGAGGCCGGTGGAGAGGATGGCCAAGCCCCAGCGCGGGGCCGAGATCGCCTCCCAGGCGGCGACCACGTCGGCCAGCGCGAGGCCGCGCAATTCCTTGTAGAGCAGCCAACTCGAGAAGGCGACGGCGGCCAGTCCGACGAGGGGCCAGATCGCCTCCCTGATTCGCGCCATACGCTCCGTCCGCCACCCTGAAGTCGCGAAATAAGCGGAATGACGCAACTGACGCAAGGCGTTCAGTTGGCCCGCGCCACGGCGTCGTTGGGCAGGCCGCGCACGCCGCCCAGATCGAGCCACACGTTCGGGTCGTCCTGCGCCTGACGCTTGATGTAGGTGTAGCCGTTTGCGTTCCACGGCCGGATGTCGTCGGTGAGATTGTCGAGCACGAACTCGCCGCGGTCGGTCTTGACGGTGAGAATGGCATGGCCTTCGCCTTCGAGATCGCGCACCACCGTCATCAGCAGCGCTTGACGGGGAAAGCCCGCCTCGATCAGCAGCTTGCGCTTGTAGAGCGCATAGACCTTGCAATCGCCCTTGCCGTCGATTGGGTAGTCCCAATGGTCGAGCGTGGTCCCCCAATGGGCCAGGTTGGTCATCGGCTCGATGGCGTCGTTGACGCGCTTGTTGATGCGGTTGAGCTGGGTCCAGGCGGCTTTGGTCATCTTGACGTCGAGCGGCTTGAGCTTGCCCAACGCGCATTCCTCGGGCCGGCGGCCGCAGAAATCGACCCAGCCATAGGGAACCGAGGTCGCCTCGCCCACAGCGGCGAAGGAGGAATGCGGCGCGGCGGTTTCGGAAGCCTCGCTGAAACTGGCGAACGCGGCGCCGAACAGAGCGGCGGCGACGGCGGCGGCGAGGAAGGATTTCAGCATGACGACCCCAGTCCCTTTGTTGGGAAGAGGATCGCCGGCGCGGATTGGAGGCTTGCGAAAAAAATACGCGCAATTTTATCGATCTGACCTCGCGGAAAGCGTGACTTTTCTTAGGCTTTACGCAGGGGGCGCGAAATAGTGCGAAATTGTCGCGGGCCGTTCAGGCGGGGGTAACCCTGCCAAAGCGTGTCGGCCGAGGCTGCGCGCGACGAAAAGCGGTCGTGCGCCAGGCGCCAGCGCCGCTGCCGATAGGACAACCCTGCGGTGATAGCGCATGATGCGCGCAGACGATCTGCTTGGTGTGACCCCAGGCGCGGATCGCGCGCAAGGCTTTCTGTTTTCAGGCGCGGGAAATCGCATTTTTGATCGCCGTGGTCGTACACCTGAATATGCGTTGCGCTTCGGTGAATTGTCGCCCGTCGCGTCAACGGACCTGAGCGTAAAGCCAAAATTCGATGGCGCGCCGGGTTCATTCGTGGCAAGGCGAACCCGCCGTCTTGACGCCGCCGCCGCGCCACCCTACGTCGCCGCCTCGGCGCCGATCCCGTTCGGCGCCATCATGGGGCGGCGCAGTTGGCGGCGCCGTTGGGAGTTGCCGGATGTCGGGAAATTTGCCGCCCCATTTGCGGCGCCTCGAAGCAGAATCAATCCACATCATGCGTGAGGTGGTTTCCGAATTCCGCGCGCCTGTGATGTTGTATTCAATTGGCAAGGATTCCAGCGCGATGTTGCACGTCGCGCTTAAGGCGTTCCACCCCGCGCCCTTGCCTTTCCCGCTGTTGCACGTCGATACGACGTGGAAATTCCGCGAGATGATCGCGTTTCGCGACGAGACGGCGCGGCGGCTCGGGCTCGATCTGCGCGTTCACGTCAATCAGGACGGGGTCGCGCGCGGGATCAACCCGATCGCCTCGGGCAGCCAGCTCCATACGCAGGTTATGAAGACGGAAGGGTTGCGCCAGGCGCTCGACGCCGGCCAGTTCGACGCCGCATTCGGCGGCGCGCGGCGCGATGAGGAGAAGAGCCGCGCCAAGGAGCGCATTTTCTCGCACCGCTCGGCGCAGCACGCCTGGGACCCCCGCAACCAGCGGCCCGAGTTGTGGCGTCTGTTCAACACGCGCATCCGCGAAGGCGAGTCGATGCGCGTGTTCCCGCTCTCAAACTGGACCGAGCTCGACGTATGGGAATACGTCAAATACGAGAACATTCCCGTCGTGCCGCTCTATTTCTCCAAGGAGCGCCCGGTCGTCGAGCGCGCCGGCACCCTGATCATGGTCGATGACGAGCGGCTGCCGCTCAATCCCGGCGAGGTGGCCAAGATGCGGCGCGTGCGCTTCCGCACGCTCGGCTGCTATCCCCTGTCGGGGGCGGTCGAATCCGACGCCGAAACGCTCGACGAGATCATCGCGGAGATGAAGGCGTCCACCACCTCCGAGCGGCAGGGCCGGCTGATCGACACCGACGAGGCGGGCTCGATGGAGAAGAAGAAGCGCGAGGGGTATTTCTGATGAGCATCCCCACCCTGCGCTTTCTCACCTGCGGCTCGGTCGACGATGGCAAGTCGACCCTGATCGGGCGGCTGCTGTACGAGCAGAAGCTGATCTTCGACGACCAACTCTCCGCCTTGGAGAAGGACTCGAAAAAGCACGGCACCACCGGCGCCGACATCGACTTCGCGCTGCTGGTCGACGGGTTGGAGGCCGAGCGCGAGCAGGGCATCACGATCGATGTCGCCTATCGCTATTTCGCCACCGAGAAGCGCTCCTTCATCGTCGCCGACACGCCCGGCCACGAGCAATACACCCGCAACATGGCGACCGGCGCCTCCAACGCCGATCTCGCGATCCTGCTGGTGGACGCGCGCAAGGGCCTGCTGCCGCAGACGCGCCGCCATTCGCTGATCGTCTCGCTGCTGGGCATTCGCCATGTGGTGCTGGCGGTCAACAAGATCGACCTGCTCGACTACAACGAGCAGGTGTTCCACGATATCGTCGCGGCTTACGCGGAGTTTTCCAAGCCGCTCGGCTTCAAGACGCTGAAGCCGATCCCGCTGTCGGCGCGCTATGGCGACAACATGTCGGCCGCCTCCGACAATACGCCGTGGTACAAGGGGCCGACGCTGCTGGCGCATCTGGAGGCGATCGACGTCGACGAGGACCGCGTCTCGTCCCCGTTCCGGATGCCGGTGCAATGGGTCAACCGGCCCAACCTCGATTTCCGCGGCTATGCCGGTACGGTCGCCAGCGGGCGGCTGTCGCGAGGCGACGAGGTCGTCGTCGCCAATTCCGGCCGCTCGTCGAAAGTGGCGAGCCTTTACGTCGCTGATAGTCTGTCGGAAACGGCGGTCGCGGGCGACGCCGTCACGGTCACGCTGGCCGACGAGATCGACGTCGCGCGCGGCGACGTGTTGTGCCACGCGCCGGCGCGGCCCGAGGTCGCCGACCAGTTCACCGCGCATCTGATCTGGATGAGCGCCGATCCGATGTTGCCGGGCCGCTCCTATCTTCTCAAGCTCGGCGCGAAGACCGTGCCGGCGACGATCACCGACCTCAAGCACCGCATCGACGTCAACACGCAGGAGAAGCTGGCGGCCAAGACGCTGGCGCTGAACGAGATCGGACTCTGCAACATCGCGACCACGATGCCGGTGGCGTTCGACCCTTACGCCGAGAACCACGACACCGGCGCCTTCATTCTGATCGATCGCCGCACCAACGAGACGGCGGCGGCGGGCGTGGTGCAGCACGGGCTGCGGCGCGCCACAAATGTGCACCGACACGGCTTCACCGTCGACCGCGAGGCGCATGCCGCGCTCAAGCATCAGAAGCCGGCGGTGCTGTGGTTCACGGGCCTGTCGGGCGCTGGCAAATCGACCATCGCCAATCTGGTCGAGCAGAAGCTGCACGCGCGCGGGGTGCATACCGCGCTGCTCGACGGCGACAATGTGCGCCACGGCCTCAACAAGGATCTGGGCTTCACCCCGGCCGACCGCGTCGAGAACATTCGCCGCATCGGCGAGGTAGCGCGGCTGATGACCGATTCCGGCCTGATCGTGCTGACATCGTTCATCTCGCCGTTCCGCGCCGAGCGCCGGCTGGCGCGCGAGATCGCAGCCGAGGGCGAGTTTCTCGAAATTTTCGTCGACACCACGCTCGACGAGGCGATCAAGCGCGACCCGAAGGGTCTCTACAAACGGGCGCTGGCCGGCGAGATCAAGAATTTCACCGGCGTCGATCAGCCCTATGAGGCGCCCGAGGCGCCGGAGTTGCGCCTCGACACCGCGCGCGAGACCGCCGAAGCGAGCGCGGACGAGGTGATAGCGCTGCTGGAGCGTCAGGGGCGGATCGCCAAGCTGTAGCTTTCGACGCCGCGCGGCTGATATGCTAGCAGGGATATGGGCCGCCAACCGGACGGGCAATGGGCGAGATCGAGGCGACGCGTTCGGGCAAGACGCATAAGACCGAGAATTTTCCGGTCGCGTCGAAACTCGTGCGCGCCGAGCACCGGCCGCTCATCATGGCGTTCTACGCTTTTGCCCGTTGCGCGGACGACATCGCCGACGATCCCGCGCTTGAAGCGGACGAGAAGGTGCGCCGGCTCGATCTGATGGAGGCCGGGCTTGATGGCAAGGCGGAGGGACGCGAGGCGCAGGCGCTGCGGGCCGCGCTGAAAACGCGCGACATGAGCGCGCGCCACGCCCGCGATCTCTTGATCGCCTTCCGCGCCGACGCCACCAAGCTGCGCTACGCCGACTGGTGGGAGCTGATGGGCTATTGCGCCTATTCCGCCAATCCGGTGGGACGCTTCGTGCTCGACGTGCATGGCGAGGACGAGGCGTCGTGGCCGGCGTCCGACGCGATCTGCTCGGCGTTGCAGATCATCAACCATTTGCAGGATTGCGGCGACGATTGCGTCCAACTCGACCGCGTCTATCTGCCCCAGGACCGGCTCGCCGCCTATGGCGCTTCGACCGAGTCGCTCGGCGCCGCGCGCGCGAGCCCGGCGTTGCGCGCGACTTTGGTTGAACTGACCGAGCGCACGCGCGGGCTGCTGCGGCAGGGGCGCACCCTGGCGGGCGACGTGCGCGACCGCCGGCTTAAGTTGGAATTGCAGGTGATTTATGCGCTGGCGGAGGCGCATATCGACCGGCTCATGGTGATGGACCCCTTGGGCGGACGCACCAAACTGCCGCGCTGGCGCATGGCGCAGGTCGCGCTCGGTGCGGCGGTCGGCGGCTTCCTCTATGGGACGCCGGGCAGCGCGCGCGTATCGGAGGCGCGACCGTGACGCTTGAACTGTCCGAGCCGGTCGAGCACGCGCAGCGCCGCGCGCAGAAATCCTCATTCTACCTCGCCATGCGGCTGATGCCGCCGGCGCAGCGTCAGGCCATGTTCGAGATCTATTCGTTCTGCCGCGCGGTCGACGACATCGCCGACGATGGGCTGGCGCGCGAGGTCGCGCTGGCGCGGCTCAACCGCTGGCGAGCGGACCTCGCCGCGCTCTATGCGGGCGAGGCGCCGGCCCGGCTCGCCGCGCTGGCGCAGGCGGTGGCGCAATTCGGCATGAAGCACGACGACTTTCTCGCCGTCATCGACGGCATGGAAATGGACGTCGAGCGCACCGTCGGCGCCGGGGCGACGGATTGGGCGACGCTCGATCTCTATTGCGACCGCGTCGCCAGCGCCGTGGGCCGGCTGTCGACGCCGGTGTTCGGCATGGAGCAAGCCGACGGGATCGCGCTGGCGCATCACCTCGGCCGCGCGCTGCAACTGACCAACATCCTGCG
>JANYIH010000192.1 GCA_025358745.1 Hyphomicrobiales bacterium
CAGCCAAACGGCGCGTCCTCCAGCCCGACTCTGACATGCCCGCCACGGCTCACCGCGCGGGGAATGAGCGCGGTCACGTCCACCCCGAGCCCGGCGATCATCCAGGGCGCGCCGGGCGCCTCGCGGTCCAGCAGCGCGAGATGGGCGTCGAGCGCGAACGGTTCGGGCGGAAAGCCGAAGGCGAAGGTCTGCGAGAACATGAAGCGATAGAGCGGCGTTTTCGTGCGCGATGCCCGCGCCAGCGCCGCCCCGGCGCGGGTGAAGCCCGGCTCGTAGATCGCGAAAGCGGGGTGAAAGCCGTGTCGCACGGCCAGCGACAACCCGTGGCGGATATCGGCCTCGCCGTTGAGATAGGTCGGCGCCGGCTCGACGCCCGGTTCCAGCGTGGTGAAATTGACGCTGCCGGGATCGACCACCGCAAATTCCAGCAGGCCGCGTTCAGCCAGCGCTTCGGTGTGGGCGAAGCGCGCTTCGGCGGTGAGCCCGCCGCCCATCGGGATCGAGGGATAGACCGGCACGTCGACCTGCGCCCGGATCCCCTCGATGATGCGCGCGTAAACCCGCCAGTCGAAGGTCTGCGGCCCGCCGCCGTCATAGGCGTGCGCATGGACGATACAGGCCCCCGCCCTGGCGCAGGCGATTCCGTCCGCGATGATCTGCTCGACCTCGTCGGGCGCGCCGGGCTGACGCGCGCGCCCCCAGGGCCCGTTCAGCGCGACTTCGATCCAGACCTTGCCCATTCCCTCACCTCGCCGCCGCGCGCCGCACGATCGCCGCTTCGTCCACCCCGCGCGGCAATACCCCATAATGATGCGCGCCGCGCGATTCCAGCCGCGCGCGGCAGAAGGCGTCGGCGATTGCGCCGGGCGCCGCACGCACCATCGCCGCCCCTTGCAGCCCCAGCGCCAGCCGGTCGCAGAAATCGCGCGCGCGAGCCTCGAAATCGTTGGCGGCGCGCAGGTCCGATTTCAGCGCCTCGACATGCGCGTCCAGCGCCGCGCTCGCGCCCTTGGCCGCGCCGACTTCAGCAAAATAGGCCTCCAGCGTCTCCGGCGTCTTGGCGATCGCGCGCATCACATCGAGACATTGCACGTTGCCGCTGCCCTCCCAGATCGCATTGACCGGCCCCTCGCGATAGAGCCGCGGCAGCGGCGAATCCTCCATCACCGCCGAGCCGCCGATGCATTCCATCGCCTCATAGGCCAGTTGCGGCGCGCGCTTGCAGATCCAGTATTTGCCTAAGCCCGTGCCGAGCCTGACCAGCGCGCCCTCGTCCGCGTCGAGCGCGCGCGCCAGCCGCAAAGTCAGCGCGAGCGAAGCCTCCGCCTCCAGCGCGAGATCGGCCAGCACCGCGCGCATGATCGGTTGGTCGATCAACTTCGCCCCGAAGGCGCTACGCTGGCCGCAATGGTCGATCGCCTCGCTCACCGCGCGCCGCATCTGGGCCGAGGAGCCGATCATGCAATCGAACCGCGTCATCGCCACCATCTCGATGATGGTGGCGACGCCCCTGCCCTCCGGCCCGACGCGCCAGCCGACGGCGCCGCGCCATTCCGTCTCGCTGGAGGCGTTCGAGACGTTGCCCATCTTGCGCTTGAGGCGCACGAATTCGATTGCGTTCTTGGTTGCATCCGGCAACCAGCGGGGCGCGAGGAAACAGGTCAGCCCCGCCGGCGTCTGCGCCAGCATCAGGAACGCGTCGCACATCGGCGCCGAGACGAAAAACTTGTGCCCGGTGATCTCGTAGGCGCCGTCGCTCGTCGCCACCGCGCGCGTCGTATTGGCGCGAACGTCCGAGCCGCCCTGCTTCTCCGTCATCGCCATGCCGATGGTCGCGCCGCGCTTGGCCTGCACCGGCGCGTTGGCGGGGTCGTATTCGCGCGAATGGATGCGCGGCAGCCATTCCGCCGCCAGCGCAGGCTCGCGCTTGAGCGCCGGGGTCGCAGCGAAAGTCATGGTGATCGGGCAGCCGTGGCCCGCCTCGACCTGGCTCTGCATATAGAACTTCGACGCGCGCGCGACATGCGCGCCCGGTCGCGGCTGATCCCACGGCGAGGCGGCGATCCCCTCGGCCAGCGCGACGCGCATCAACTCGTGATAGGCGGGATGGAAGCGCACGAGATCGACGCGCCGCCCATAGCGATCATGCGTATCGAATTCGGGCGGATGCCGGTTGGCGAGCGCGCCCAGTTCGAGATACTCGGCCGTGCCCGCCTGCGCTCCAAAGCGCGCGAGATCGGCCAACGCCCAGGGCGCGGCCTGCGCCACGCCCTCCCTTAGCGCCGTGTCCGCCTCGAAGAGATTGTAATCGGCGAGCGCGACCGGCTGGTTCAGCACCTCGTGGGTGGAAAGGCGGCTTTCGGCGCGTGAAATCATGGCGTCCTCCGAAGACGTGCAATTTACCTCGCCCCGCGTCGGCCGGATATAGACTTCGCGCCGCGATCATTTACCATTCCCGCGCCGGATTTGTCGGGGGGCGGAGGCGATGGGAAATATTGCTACTGGCGTCGAGGTCGGCGTTCTGACGTTCGCGTGCGGCTATGCCGGCATGTGGTTGCAAAAATGGTTGCCGGAGGCGCATATGGGTTCCGGCGCGCGCGATATGATCGGCGCCGTGATGGGCCTGATCGTTCTGTTGCTCGCCTTGGTGCTGGGCACGCTGGTCGGCTCGGCCTATGGCTTCTTCGCCACGCAAAAGGCCAATGTCGAAACATTGGCGGCGCGCGCGATCCAGCTCGACATGGCGTTCAAGCAATTTGGCCCCGAGGCGACCCCGCTGCGTATCGGCCTGCAAGCTTCTGTTAACCAAGCCTACCAGGGGATCTGGGTCAATAATCTCGACCCTCGCCAATATCAGATCACCGAGTTGGTCAATGGCTTTCAACAATTAAACCTCGCCGCCGCCGCGCT
>JANYIH010000194.1 GCA_025358745.1 Hyphomicrobiales bacterium
CGGCCGCGCAATCAGGGCGCGTCGCTGACGGCGTTCGAACTTGGCCAGCACGGCGTGCCCTTCACGCTGATCGCCGACAATGCTGGCGGCCATCTGATGCAACACGGCAAAGTCGATCTTTGCATCGTCGGGGCCGACCGCGTCACGGCGCGCGGCGACGCCGCCAACAAGATCGGCACTTATCTGAAAGCGCTCGCGGCGCGCGCCAACGGCGTTCCGTTCTATGTCGCGGCGCCGGGAACCACGATCGACTGGACCATCGACAACGGCGCCGAGATCGAGATCGAGGAGCGCGACCCCAGGGAAGTCACCCATATCTGGGGCCGGCTGGCGGATGGGCGCGTGGCGCAGGTCGAACTGGCGCCGCCGGGAACCCGCGCGGCCAATCCCGCCTTCGACGTGACGCCGGCCGAACTGGTCAGCGGGATCATCACCGAGCGGGGGCTGGCGCGCGCCGACAAGGCCGCGCTGGCGGCGCTGTACGGCAGGAGTTGAAGCGATGCGGAGCTGGAGATCGCACGCGGGGGCGGGGTTGGCGGCGGCAGCGCTGGCCGCCTGCAACGGGGCCCAGGTCGCCAGGCGGCCGGCGCTGCCGGTGCGGGTGGTCACGGCCAAGGTCACGGATTACGCGCCTTCCCTGTCGATCACAGGCGAAATCGCCGCCCGCATCAGCTCGGACCTGTCGTTCCGCGTCAGCGGGCGGGTGATCGAGCGCAAGGTCGATGTCGGCGCGCATGTCGAGGCCGGTCAGGTGCTGGCCCGGATCGATCCCGCCTCCGCCCAATCCGATCTCGACGCCGCCAACGCCGCTGTCGCTTCCGCCGAGGCGGTGCTGAAGCAGAACACGGCCTCGTTCGAGCGTCAGAAACAGTTGCTTGGCGCCGGCTTCACCACGCGCACCGGCTTCGATTCCGCGCAGCAGAACCTGCGCACCGCGCAAGGCGCGCTCGACGCGGCCAGGGCGCAGGCGGCGACGGCGGCCGACGCGCTCACTTACGCCGTGCTTCGCGCGGAACGGCCGGGCGTGGTCACGGCGCGGCAGATCGAGGTCGGCCAGGTGGCGCTGGCGGCGCAAACCGCCTTCACCGTCGCGCAGGATGGGCCGCGCGACGCCGTGTTCAACGTGTTCGAATCGATCTTCTTCGTCCGGCCCTCGGGCGGCGGGGTGCAACTTGCGCTGGTGTCCGCCCCCGGGGTGACCGCGCTCGGCCATGTCCGTGAGGTCTCGCCGACCGTCAATCCGAAATCGGGCACGGTCACGGTGAAGGTCGCCATCGAGGGCGAGCCGGACAAAATGCCGCTGGGCGCGCCAGTGATCGGCAAGGCCGCCTTCGCGGCGCGCAAGGTGGTGGAATTGCCTTGGACGGCGGCCGCCTCCGACGCGGGCGCGCTGGCGGTCTGGATCGTCGATCCCGCCAGCGGCGCCGTCGCCCTGAAGTCAGTGACGGCGGAAGCGTACGACAACGAGCGGCTGATCCTCTCCGCCGGCCTGCAAGGCGGCGAGCAGGTGATCACCGCCGGCGGAAAATTCCTCTATCCCGGCGAGATCGTCGCACCGCAGGAGGCTCCATGAAGCGCCTCGCCCTAATCGCCGCGCTGGCGCTGACAGCCTGTGACAAACCGCCGCCCGCACCCCCGCCGGTGCGCCCGGTGCTCTCGACGCTGGCGGCGGAAACGACGGTCAATCCGTTAAAACTCGCCGGCGTGGTCTCAGCCCGGCTGGAGACGCCGTTCTCGTTTCGCGTGCTCGGCCGGTTGACCGCGCGGCAGGTCAATATCGGCGATCTCGTCCAGAAGGATCAGACGCTGGCCGCCATCGACCCGCTGGCGCAGCAACTGGGCGTGCGTTCGGCCGAGGCGGATCTGGCCAGCGCCGAGGCGCAGCTCGCCAACGCGCTCGGCGTCGCCGACCGGCAGTCGACGTTGTTGAAGACCAATACGACGACCCAGGCCCAGGTCGACGCCGCCGATCAGGCGCGCGCTTCCGCGCTGGCGGGCCAGAATCGCGCCCGCGCCGCGCTGGCCAAGGCGAAAGAGGAGTTGGACTACGCCGTGCTCAAGGCCGATTTCGCCGGCGTCGTCACCAACACCGGCGCCGAGATCGGCCAGACCGTGTCGCCCGGTCAGATGGTGGTCGACATCGCCGATCCCGCCCTGCGCGACGCCGTGATCGACGCGCCCGATTCCGCCGCCGCGACGCTCGTCATAGGCGATTTCTTCGAGATCGCCGCCCAACTCGACCCGAGACTGCGCGCCTCCGGCAAGGTGCGCGAGATCGCGCCGCAGGCCGATGCGGCGACCCGCACGCGCCGCGTCAGAATCACGCTCGACAAGCCGCCCGACGCATTCCGCCTCGGCTCGACCATCACCGCCTGGCCGGTCAGCGCCGCGCGCGCGGCCGTGCGGCTGCCCGCGTCCGCGATCCTGACGAAGGACGGCAAGGCGCTGGTCTGGATCGTCGACCCCGCGACCTCGAAAGTGGCGACGCGGCCCGTAACGTTGGCCGACGCGGGCGCCGATCCGGTCGAGGTGACGGGCGGCCTGGAGCCGGCGATGCGGGTGGTGACGGCGGGCGTCCACAGCCTCGCCGAAGGCCAGCAGGTGAGAATCGAACAGCGGGCGAACCCTTGAAACAGTTCAATCTTTCGGACTGGGCGCTCGAGCACCGCTCCCTGGTCTGGTATTTCATGATCGTGTTCGCGCTTCTCGGCGTGTTCTCCTATCTCGGCCTGGGCCGCGAGGAGGACCCCAACTTCACGATCAAGACCATGATCATCCAGGCGCAA
Organism: Hyphomicrobiales bacterium; assembly: GCA_025358745.1. Lineage (GTDB taxonomy): Bacteria > Pseudomonadota > Alphaproteobacteria > Rhizobiales > Beijerinckiaceae > Roseiarcus. The sequence goes on from JANYIH010000194.1 coordinate 2,787, forward strand.
TGGCCCGGCGCCAGCGCGACGGAAGTCGCCAAACAGGTGACCGACCGGATCGAGAAGAAGCTCGAAGAGCTGGAATCGCTCGACTACACCAAGAGCGTCACCACATCCGGCAAGACCATCGTGTTCGTCAACCTGCTGGCGACCACGAAGGCGAAGGACGTGCCCTTCGCGTGGCTCACCGTGCGCAACATGATCGGCGACATCCAGACGTCATTCCCCACCGGGGTGCTCGGGCCATTCTTCAACGACCGCTTCGGCGACGTCTACGGCAACATCTACGCCTTCACCGCCGATGGCCTGACCGACCGGCAATTGCGCGATCAGGTCGAGTTCGCGCGCTCAAAGGCGTTGACCGTGCCCAATATCGGACAGGTCGAGATTCTGGGCGCGCGCGACGAGGCGATCTATCTCGATTTCTCCACCCGCAAGGTCGCCGCGCTCGGCCTCGACGGGCAGGCGATCGCCGCCTCGCTGCGGGCGCAGAACGCCATCGCCCCCTCCGGCACGATCGAAGCCGGGCCGGAGCGCATTTCCGCGCGGGTCGACGGGCAATTCGCCTCGGAGAAGAACCTCAGCGCCATCAACCTGCGCGTCAACGACCGCTTCTTCCCGCTGACCGACGTCGCCACCGTCCGCCGCGGCCTGGTCGATCCCCCCGACACGCTGTTCCGCTTCAACGGCAAGCCGGGCATCGCCTTGGCGATTGGCATGAAGGCCGGCTCCAACCTGCTCGATTTCGGCAAGGCGCTGGAAAAGAAGATGAGCGAGATCGTCGCCGATCTCCCGGTCGGGGTCAGCGTCGAGAAAGTGTCGGATCAACCCGCGGTGGTGGAGAAGGCGGTTTCCGGCTTCACGGAGGCGCTGTTCGAGGCGATCGCCATCGTGCTCGGCATCAGCTTCATCAGCTTAGGGCTGCGCGCGGGGCTCATCGTCGCCATCGCGATTCCGCTGGTGCTGGCGATCACGTTCCTGGTGATGTCGATCTGGGGCATTTCGTTGCAGCGCATTTCGCTCGGCGCGCTCATCATCGCGCTCGGCCTGCTGGTCGACGACGCGATGATCGCGGTCGAGATGATGGTGGCGCGGCTGGAGGCCGGCGACACGTTGCGGCAGGCGGCGACGCACGTCTATGTCTCGACCGCCTTCCCAATGCTGACCGGCACGCTGGTGACGGTGGCCGGCTTCATCCCGATTGGTCTCAATTCCAGCGCGGCGGGCGAATTCACCTTCACTTTGTTCGTCGTCATCGCCGTTTCGCTCGTGACCTCGTGGATCGTCGCGGTGTTGTTCACGCCGCTGCTGGGCGTCACGCTGCTGCCGGAAAAATGGAAATCGCATGGCGAGCGCAAGGGCTTGTTCGCCCGCGGGTTTCACTTCGCCCTGATTGGCGCGGTTCGCTGGAAATGGGCGACCATCGCGCTGACGTTGATCGCGTTCGGCGGCTCGGTCTACGGCATGAAATTCGTCGAGCAGCAGTTCTTCCCCTCCTCCGACCGGCCCGAGCTGATCGTCGATTGGAATCTGCCGCAAAACGCTTCTATCCACGAGACCGACGCCGAGATGGCCCAGTTCGAGAAGGACATCCTCCAAGGCGATCCCGATATCGAGCATTGGTCGACCTACGTCGGCCAGGGCGCGCCGCGATTCGTGCTGTCGTTCGACGTGCAGATCGGCGACGCCAGCTACGGGCAGACCATCATCTTGACCAAAGGCCTCGCAGCGCGCGACAAGCTGCGCCTGAAGCTTCAGGACTATCTGACGCGCAAGTTTCCCGGCACGGACGCCTATGTGAAACTGCTCGACATCGGGCCGCCGGTCGGGCGGCCGGTGCAATATCGCGTCAGCGGCCCGGACGTGCAGCAGGTGCGCGGCCTGGCGCAAAAGGTCGCGGCGGCGATGGCCGACAGCGACAATCTCGCCGAGCCGGTCTACGATTGGATGGAGCCGGCGCGCGTGCTCAAGGTGGAGGTGTTGCAGGACAAGGCGCGCCAGCTCGGCGTCTCCAGCCAGGACATCGCGACCGCGCTCAACAATGTCGTCAGCGGCGCTGTCGTGACGCAAATCCGCGACGACATCTATCTCATCAACGTGATCGCGCGCGCCCAAGCCGCCGAGCGCGGCGCGATATCGACCCTGCGCAGCCTGCAACTCGCCGGCACGGGCGGCCAGTCCGTGCCGCTCGCGGCGGTGGCGAAGTTCGGCTATGCCCTGGAGCAGCCCAAGATCTGGCGCCGCTCGCGCCAACCGACCGTCACCGTGTCGGCCGCCATGCGCGGGCCGGTGCAGCCGGCGACCGTCGTGACTCAACTCGCGCCGAAGATGCAGGCGCTCAACGCGGCGCTGCCGATCGGCTACGCCGTCGTCGCCGGCGGCGCAGTTGAGGAGAGCGGCAAGGCGCAGGGGCCGATCGCCGCCGTCGCGCCCTTGATGCTGTTCATCATGGCGACGATCCTGATGATCCAGTTACAGAGCTTCCAGCGCCTTTTCCTGGTGTTCGCCGTGGCGCCGCTGGCGCTGATCGGCGTCGTGGCGGCGCTGCTGCCCGCCCACGCCCCGCTCGGCTTCGTCGCCATTCTCGGCGTGCTCGCGCTGATCGGCATCCTCATCCGCAATTCGGTGATCCTCATCATCCAGATCGAGGATCTGCTGAAGGAGGGGCGTCCGCCCTGGGACGCGGTGATCGAGGCCACCGAACACCGGATGCGCCCGATCCTGTTGACCGCCGCCGCCGCGACGTTGGCGTTGATTCCGATCTCACGCGAGATTTTCTGGGGACCGATGGCCTACGCCATGATGGGCGGCATCGTCGTCGGCACGGTGCTGACGCTGCTGTTCCTGCCCGCGCTTTACGCCGCCTGGTTCCGCATCAAACAGGCCTGAAGATTTCCCGCCCGCTATTCCACGACGACCAACGCGTCTTCGCCTGCCGCCTGCTGCGTCCCAACGTCATGCGACGCTCCCTCACGCGCCTTTTCCGCCGCGCGAGACTTCATCACAAAATAACACATGGCTCCCGCCGTCATCGCCAGCCCCATGAAATATAGCCCGTTCAGGTTGAATTTCAGCGCCGTCAGCCAATGGGACAGCGCCCAGGAATAGAGCCCCGCCATACCGGGCGCGAGCAGGAAGAACATCGTAACGAAGCCGTTGTCGTTGTCCGTCCGACTCAACGCGAATTGATAGAACACACGCCCGACAACCCCCGCGCAGATCGTTCCCGCCGCCAGCAACGCGGCCGTCCTGGGGTCGATCGAAATCCCGCTGCCGCTCCACGCGAGATAGGCCAGACAGGCGGGGATCAGCACGAGGGCGGGCGCGATGATGGCGGCGGCGATCGAAGCGCGATCGTCGTAATCCTTGAACCACAAACCAATCAATGTGCCGCTCAACGCCGTGAAGATCGGCACGGGAATGGCGAAGTACCAGCTTCCTTTGCTCAACATGGCTTTCACCCCCGCCAGACCCTGCGGACCGTCGCCCGCGATCTGACTATAGGCCACCGTCATCGCGCCCGCGAAGGAAAGCAGTAGGCATCCCACGAAGATCGTCGTGCTGACGACGATCGGCACGCCCGCGACCTTGCGCGCGACCAGCGCGGCCCAAAAAGGCGACAGGTTCAAGATCGCGGAAACGATGACGGGATGGGCGTTGCTCAGCCCCATATTGTAGAGCGCGAGGCCCGCAAGTCCAACGAGCACGAGCGCGCCCAGCCGGCGTCGACTGACCGGCGAAGCGTAGATCTTCCAGAAGTCGCGGCGGCTGTCCCGCCCCAACAACAGAAACGGGGCGGCCACCAGCAACGTGACCTGCGTCACCAGTACGAATTGCACAAACGTCAGCGATTTTGCGCCAAACGACGACAGCGGGTCCTGCGCCGCGAGCAAGCAGGCGGTCAGCAATGCGAATAGCGCGCCGGAGACTAAAGCTCTTTTCGCCAACCTTGGCCCCCTCACGCGTGTCCGAGGTTCCAGCCTTCATGAAACGAGATAGTCGAGCGATCGTTCCCCGCTCTGGAACGATGGCGGCTATATAGCGTTTGATTTTCGCCATTTATCGCACAAGGCGCACGCGCGAATGAATCACCATTTCAACACCGGCCTCACCGCGACCTATCGCCTTCAGCTCCACAAGAATTTCGACTTTTCCGCCGCCGCCGCGCGGGCGGAATATCTTCGCGCGCTCGGCGTCTCGCATGTCTATCTCTCGCCGATCATGAAGGCGACCGCCGGTTCGATGCACGGCTACGACGTCACGGACTTCGCATGCGTCAATCCAGAACTGGGCGGCGAAGACGGCTTCCGCGCCATGGCGGCCGCTTTGCGCGCGACGGGCGTCGGGATCATCCTCGACATCGTTCCCAATCACATGGCGGTCGGTGGGGGCGACAACCCCTACTGGCTCGATCTGCTGCAAAATGGCCGCGACAGCGCCTATGCCGATTTCTTCGACGTCGATTTCGCCGCGCCGGGCATGGACGGCAAACTCCTCGTGCCGCTGCTCGGCGCCTCCTATCGCGAGACCCTGGAGAGGGGCGAACTCGTGTTGCAGCGACGCGAGGGCGGCGAGGAGTTCGCGGTATGCCACCACGAGCATTGTTTCCCGCTGCGCGCGGTCGATCAGGCGGCCCTCAGGGCAGGCGGGATCGAAGCTGCAAGCGAACCGCGCCGACTGCACGCGCTGCTTGAAGCGCAACATTATCGGCTGGCCAGTTGGCGCACGGCCAACGATCTCATCAACTATCGCCGCTTCTTCGAGATCACGACACTGGCGGGCGTTCGCATCGAGCGGCCGGAGGCGTTCGACAAGGTGCATCGCCTGCCGCTGCAATTCTACGAACAAGGGTTGATCGACGGCGTGCGGGTCGATCATGTCGACGGTCTCACCGATCCCGCCGGCTATTGCGCGACCCTTCGGGCGGCGCTGGAGGCGCGTCGCAAGGGGCGCCCCTTCGCGCCTTACCTCGTGGTCGAGAACATTCTCGCCAGCGATGAGAAATTGCCGAATTGGCGCATCGACGGCACGACCGGCTATGACTTCATGAACGAAGTCTCGGCGCTCCTGCACGCACCGCAGGCGGGGCCGCCGCTGGCTCACTACTGGCGTGAACTTTCCCAGCGACCGGCGGATTTTGACGAAGAGGAAAAGACCGCGCGCGGGGAAATGCTGGAGCGCAACTTTGCAGGTCAACTCGACGCGGTCGTCGATCTCGTCCATCGCTGCGCGCTGGAGATGTCCGGCGACCGCGACATCACGCGCGGCGCGATGCGGCGCGCCCTCGTCTCCGTTATCCGAAATCTGCGCGTCTATCGCTCCTATGCGCTTGGCGGAGCCGACAACCCCGGAGCGGGCGAAGCGTTGGAACGGGCCTTCGCAACGGCGCTACGGGAGCCGACGCGCGACGACGGCGAAATCCGCTTGTTGCGTGACCTGATGAACGCGAAGGGAGACAGTCAGACAAGGACCGAGGCGATCCGCCGCTTCAACCAGTTGACGGCGCCGGTCGCGGCGAAGGCGGTCGAGGATACGGCGCTCTATCGTTATGGCCGGCTGCTTTCGCGCAACGACGTGGGGTTCGACCCTGCACGCATGGGCATGGAGATCGCGGAATTCCATCAGCGCATGATCCATCGCGCGCGCGACTGGCCGCATGCGATGCTGACGACGGCGACGCATGATCACAAACGGGGCGAGGACGTGCGCGCGCGGCTCGCCGTGCTCAGCGACATCCCCGAAATCTGGGTGGAAAAGAGCCGCGAATGGAGCGCGATGAACACGCGATTGCGCGGAGACGACTACGCCGCCGCGGACGAGTACATGCTGTTGCAGATGATCGTCGGCGCGTGGCCTGTTAGCCTCAGTCCGAGCGACGCGGGCGGACTGCGCGCCTTCGCCGAACGGCTGGCGCAATGGCAGGTCAAGGCGCTGCGCGAGGCGAAGTTGCGTTCGAGCTGGCTCACGCCCGATCCCGCCTACGAACAACGCGCGACGGATTTTGTCGCGGCGCTGCTCGATCCCGTCGTCAGCGGCGGATTTCTCGACAGCGTGGCGCGCTTCGTTGCGGATATATCCCTCGCAGGCGCCGACAATTCCTTGACGCAGGCCGCGTTGCGCTGTCTCTTGCCCGGCCTGCCCGATCTCTATCAGGGTTGCGAACTGTGGGACTTCTCGCTGGTTGATCCCGACAATCGCCGGCCTGTCGATTATGAATTGCGGGAAAGGCTGCTCGCGCAGGGCTCGCACGCCGAACGCGATGGCGGCGTCAAACAAGCGCTCATCCAACGCCTGCTTGAATTGCGTCGCTCGGCGCCGAAGCTGTTCGCGTTCGGCGACTACGCGCCGATTGAGGTTGAGCCTCGCCAGGGCGACGAGACGTTGGCGTTCGTGCGCCGCCACGCGGGACAGGCGCTCGTGGCGGCCTTCGTCTTGCGGGCCGGCGCGGCCCTGTATGGAGGCGGGCGGCCCGACGCTGCCCTGCCGTTCGATCTCAAGGGCTTCCGGCCGGTGTGGGGCGGCGGCGGGGCCTCGCTCGCCGAGGCGTTCTCCGGGGGCGGCGTTGCGGTCTGGTTCAGGGATTAAAAGCCGCCAAGGCTCAGCCCCGACAACAGGGCCGGGCTTATGAGCGGAGAATAGGTGGATTGCTGCGCGAGCAACTGCGAATTGCCGCTGACAATCCCGGAAAGGACGCTGCTGGCCGCCGAGACGGTCGTGGGCGTGTTGCCGTTGGTGGGCGTCAGCGAGGTCGTCGCGCCCGATTCCGGGCCATATTTGGCGTCATAGGCCGCCGTGAACCGCTGGACGAGTTGACTGAGTTTGGTTGGATTCTGCAAGTCGGAAAGCGGCATCAGCTTTTCGATCTGCGTCGCCTGCTTGTCGATCTGGCTGGCGTTGGCGGTCGGCGGCAGGTTGAAGATGGTCTGCGCGACCTGCAACAGGTTGTTGTCGGCCAGAACGCTGAAGCCGTTGCTGATGGTGGGCGCGACGCGCTTGAAATACAGCGCCAGCTGGACCCCGACATTCGTGCTCCCCTGATCGGACTCAAGCTGCTGTTCGTTGTAGTTGCTGACCGCGGTCGCCACCGAGGCCGGCGAAGTCGGCGCGGCCGCCCCGTTATGGGAAAAGTCGAACGCCTTGGCGAAAGCCTTCCAGGCGACATTCGGCAGCGTGTTGGCGAGCGCGCCCGGGCTCGACGTGCCTTCCGCCAGCACTTTCCTGATCAGCGCCTTGTTGTTGACCTGATCGCCGAGGCCATAGGCGCTCAAGGCGTAGGACAGCAGGCGGAAATTGCCGAGCAGGTCGTTGACCGATTTCACCTTGCCGATATTGGCCTGATAATAGGCGGTCGCGGTCTTGGTCGCGCTTTGATCGGCCTCGTATTTCTGAAAACGGGGAAGGTTGTTGACGACGGTGCCATAGGCGCTGGTTGTGCTCATGATCGTTCCCGGACGGGCGAAGGCGAACTCGGGCGTTTCCCTCCATCCTCCCGCTTCAAGCTTGCGCGAGGCCGATCCATCCGCATCACAGACGGGTGAGGAACTTCACCCCTACCTGCGTGGGACCGCGCCATACGACCTCGGCCGAGCCGAGGATGCGCGACGAATCGATCTGCAACTGAAACAGGTCCGGCAGTTCGTATCCGGTCGGCGCGACAACACGCGCGCCGACGTCGGTGATGTCGAGAATCTTGCAATCGATCACCGGCAGGATCCCGCCGGGATCGGCCCAGGCCAAAGTATTGGCCTGGCGACGCTTTCTTACCCGCCGCTCGGGGCTGCTCGCCTCTGTGAACTGCGCTGCCAAAATAGCCCTCCGCCCGACAGACAATGTATCAGGCGATATTTGCGCAACAGATATGAATAAAGTTTAGAGGTAATCGCGGAAAAAAGGTTACTTCGGTTATTGACCCATTAACGCCTGCACATGGGCCGCCGCCGAGCGCGCCAGCCCCTGCAAATCGTAGCCCCCTTCCAGCAGCGAAACCACCCGGCCGCCGCAGCGCGCCGCCGCAATCTTCATCAGCGCGCGCGTCGCCCAGGCGTAATCCTCTTCCTTGAGCTGGAGATTGCCGAGGGGATCGCGGTAATGAGCGTCGAAACCGGCCGATATGATAATGAGGTCGGGCGCGAAATCCCGCACCCGCGGCAGGATCGCCGCGTCCATCGCCTCGCGGAACACATCGCCGCCGTCGCCGGCCGCCAGCGGCGCATTGACGATCTGATCGTGCTCGCCGCGCTCGTCGCGCGCGCCCGTGCCGGGATAGAGCGGCATCTCGTGCGTGGAGGCGTAGAGCACGTTTGCGTCGTCCCAGAAGATATGCTGCGTGCCGTTGCCGTGATGCACGTCGAAATCGACGATGGCGACGCGCTCGGCGCCGTGCGCTTTTTGCGCGTGGCGGGCGGCGATCGCCGCATTGTTGAAGAAGCAGAACCCCATGGCGGTGGCGAGTTCGGCGTGGTGGCCGGGCGGGCGGGTCGCCACGAACGCGTTGGCCGCCTTGCCGGTCATCACCTCGTCGACGGCGTAGGCGGCGGCGCCGGCGGCGCGCAACGCGGCCTCGTAGGTTCCCGCCGACATCACCGTGTCAGCGTCGAGCCGCACCCGTCCCTGCGCCGGCGAAGCGCGCTCGATCGCCTGCACGTATTCCAGCGGATGCACGCGCGTCAGCAGCGCCTGCGTCGCGCGCGGCGCGGCCTCGCGCGCCAGCAGTTGAAACGCCTCGGCCTCAAGCGCCTGTTCGACGACGCGGACGCGGTCGGGACGCTCGGGGTGGCCTTCGCCCATGTTGTGATCGAGGCAGGCGGAATGGGAGACGAGCAGCGTGGTCAAGCGTTCCTCCCAGAATCGGGGCGTCCGCCTGAGCATCGCGCCGCCGCGCGGCTTTGTCTATCCAACGCTATTTCTCCGCCTCCGCGATCGGCTCGGCCGCGCAGGACATCGCCCCCGCCTGTTCGGCCGCCTGAGGCAGCAGGTCCTGCCCCTCGCTCAGCACCCGCGCCATCACGAAGCCCTTCAGCGTCGGCGAGACGATGCGCAGGTCGTCGCTGGGATTGTCCTCGTCGTCGTGGGAAACCAGCGCGCGCAATTGCTCCGGCGAGACGATCAGCGCCTCCATCCGCCCCTTGTTGGCGGCCCGGTCGGTGAGGGCGTAGAAGGCGACGCCGCGCCGCGAATGAAACGACAGCGAGGCGAACGCGGCCCGGCCGAGCGGCGCGCGCGCCCGCACCGGGCCGGCGCCGAGATCGTAAAAGCAGACGGAGGCGGCGACTGCGGGATCGGCATAGGGAAACTCGCGCGATTTCGGGCCGGGCGGCGGCAGGACCACGGTCTTGAAGGCCGGCCCCAGCGCGACGACACGGGCGTAGGCGTCCCGCTCGGCCACCGAGGGAATCGCCAGCAGCGCGACGAGATGGGTGAGCGCGGCGACGACGCCGACCAGAGCCGCGCCGTAAAAGACCCGCGCCAGCGAGGGCGGCCTCATTCGCAGCGTTCCCGGATCACGCGCGGGGCGGACGTCTGCTCGACGCCGACGGCGCCGCCGCTGAGGGCGGGATCGTACAGGCGCAGCGCAAGGCCGAAACGCGCGCCTGGCGCCACCGGCAGCCAATTGCCGGAATGGACGGAGGCTGAGACCCAGATCCAGAACGCGCCGTCCGGCTCGCGCAGGATTTCGTTTGAGCGCAGCCCATAAAGCTCGGCGGCGTTTTCGAGCGGAAAGCCGGCCGCGTCGATCGCCTCCAGCGTCCAATAGCGCGAGGGCGGCGCATGCGAGCCGACCTTGTAGACGCAGCGCGGATCGAGCGGACGCCCGTCGCTGTCCTGGCGGGTGGTGAGCCGCAGCCCCTCGCCCAGCGCGAGCGGGATCTCGCCGTCCCGCTCCAGCCGCGCGCGCGTGTAGGGGTCGGCGTCCGCGGCGCCTGCACGCGCCTCGACCGTCCAGCCGCCGAGCCGGTCGACGGCTACCCGCAGCCGTCCGTTCAACGCAGCCTGCGTCGTCCACAGGCCGAGCGCCAGGCCGACGGCGGCGACCGCGACGGCGGCAGCGAGCGTCTTCACGTCGCGGGCGCTTTCATGGGGACAATATGCGGCTCGACGCGGCGGTTTTGGCGACGCCGGGAGCGGCTGCGGGCGGCGCAGGCTTATGCGCCGCGTGAACGAATTCGGCGATCTCCAGCAACGCGCGACTGGTCTGCGGCGCGAGGCTCGCCGCGTGGGTCGGCGCTTCCGTTTCGGCGGCGCCTTTGGCCGCGCTGGCGGCGACGGCGGCGGCGGGTGGCGCGGCGACGCCGAACGGCGGCCTGGGATCGAGATCGTGGTGGGCGTAGGCCATGATGTCATGCCAGCTTCTGGCCGGCAGCGTGCCGCCGGTCATTTCGCCCATCGGCGAGCCGTCGTCGTTGCCGAACCAGACGCTGCCGACCAAGTTGCCGGTGAAGGCGTTGAACCAGGCGTTGGTGGATTTGTTGGTCGTGCCGGTCTTGCCGGCGATGACGAGGCCCGGAATCTGCGCCGCGCGCCCGGTGCCCTCGGTCACCACATGGGTCATGATATTGTTCATCTCGGCGATCTTGTCGGCGGGCACGATCTGATCGGGCTTCACGCCGTCGCGGTGAAATTCGTAGATCACGTCTCCCTGCGCGTTGCGGATTTCCGTCGCCGCATGAGGCGCGGCGCGCTTGCCGCCATTGGCCAGCGTCGCGTTGACGCCCACCATGTCGATCATCTTCACCTCGTCGGCGCCGATCGGCAGCGACACCGTGTCGGGAAACGGCGTCGTCACGCCCAGAAGCTTGGCGAGATCGACGATTCTCGTGCGGCCGAGCGCCGCCATTTTCGCCATGTGATAGGACTTGCCGGGCGGCCAATAGGCCTCGCCGATCTTCAGCGACAACCAGATCGCGGCGGTGTTGTAGGACAGCGCCAGCGCGCGATACATCTGCATCCGCCCGCCGCTCTCGCCCTCGAAATTGTGGACGCAATAATCGCCGATGCAGATGGCGGAGGCGTCGACGGCCGTGTTGGCGTGAAATTTGTCCGTCAGCAACGCCGCGAGATAGACGATCACCTTGAACGAGGAGCCGGGCTGGCGTAGCGCGTCGGTGGCGCGGTTGAACTGGCTGACGCCGTAATCGCGGCCGCCGACGATGGCGCGCACGAGGCCGTCGGTGTCGGCGATGACAGCGGCCGCCTGATGGGCGTGGTAGGCGGGCGCATCGACGCGCAGCTTCTCCTCCAGCACCTCCTCGGCCTTCTGCTCGATGCCGGAATCGAACCCGGTGCGCACGCTCAGCACGCGATCGGCGCCGAGCTTGCCGGCGGCGGCGAGCGCCTTGACCTCGTTGAAGGCGTAATCGAGATACCAGTCGGGGCTGGTCTGCTCGTCGTGATCGACCGGCGTCGCCGGATGGCGGCGGGCGGAATAAACCTGCGCGTCGGACATGAAGCCGGCGTCGACGAGATTGCTCAACACGTCGTTGGCGCGCGCGCGGGCGGCGGGCAGATTGACGTTGGGCGAGAATTTGGTCGGCGCCTTGAACAGCCCCGCCAGCATCGCCGCTTCCGCCAGATTGATGTCGCGCGCGGACTTGCCGAAATAATGCCGCGCGGCGGCCTCCACCCCGAACGTGCCGCCGCCCATATAGGCGCGGTCGAGATAGAGGCTCAGAATCTGCTTCTTGGCTAGATGCTGCTCCAACCACAAAGCCAGAAACGCCTCGGTGATTTTTCGCGAGATCGAACGCTCGTTGGAGAGGAACACGTTCTTGGCGAGCTGCTGGGTGATCGAGGAGCCGCCCTGCACCACCCCGCCCGCGTGGGCGTTGACGGTGAGCGCGCGCACGGTGCCGACCGCGTCGATGCCGAAATGGTGGAAGAACCGCCGGTCCTCCGTCGCCAGCACCGCCTTGATGAAAGGCTCCGGCAATTCGTCGAACGGCACCGTCTCGTCGTGCTTGACGCCGCGACGTCCGATCTCGACGCCGTATCGGTCCTGGAAGGTGACGGCGAAATCGGTGCGCTTGAGCCAATCCTCGTCGGCGGTGGCCCGGAACGCGGGCTGCGCCAGGGTCAGGCCGACGACGAGGCCGACGAGCCCGACATTGACGCCCTCGCAGGCGAGATCGAGGCCGATTCTGGGCAGGCCGCGCAGATTGAGCCGCTCGGAACCGGCCGCGATCGCCGCCAGCCCCGCGCGCGCGCGCCGGCTTGCGTCGTACATCGAGGAATCGATGAACGCATCGGCGGCGAGCAGGCCACGCCGCAGGGCGCGGCGCAGGCGGGAGAAATCTGGCCCGAAAGACATCGTGGAGCCGAGCTTAACACAATTTTTCGCGGCGGCGTTTGCGGCTCGGCGTCATCCTCTCCGCGAGATCCGAACTTCCCAGTCGAGTCGGTCATCGAACCTTGACCGCCCCCTACCCGCCCGCTTTATAGCGACAAGGACGACGACGCCCACTACTCTCGATGCTGCTTCAATTTCGGTGCAAGCGTTATCCGGGCCGGCAGAAGCGTCATTTCGGCAATGAAACAGTTATTAACGACCGTGAAAGCAATCGCCATGGAACCATCGAAATTGCCATCGACAAAGTCGTGGATGTCTCAGTTTCAGAGACAATATCTTACTATCTCCTGCGGAGATTGGACATACGGAAAACCTGCCCTCCTCATCGCGCCGGACGATTGCCCCAGACGCCTCAACATAGGGCGTTATTGCAGCATTGGGGATAACGTTCGAATTCACGTCGGCCGTCAAGGCCGGCACCCGGTAAATACATTGACGACCTATCCCGTAACGATGGAATTCGATCCAAACAAAATCGGGCGCATCAAAACGCGACGGCCTTGGATGGACGAAAGTCTTGACGTGACCATCGGAAACGACGTTTGGATCGGATCAGGCGCCA
>JANYIH010000208.1 GCA_025358745.1 Hyphomicrobiales bacterium
GCCCACGCCGCCGTTCGCGACGATGTCGTTTTGCCCCAGCGTAACCTGGTTGGACAAACCGCCGAGAACCCTAATCGTATCCGAAGCGCCGGCCGTAATTGTATTGTAGGCGCGCTGGACCGTCAGTGTCGCATTGTCGCCCATTGTAACGTTCGCCCGAAATGCGGCGAGAGCGACATTCGAAGAGGCGGCCTCAACCAAGTTGAAATGCGCGCCGGTAATCGTATCGACCGCAGCCGACGCGCCGCTGTCGTCTACTGTAAGGACGACGTTGTAACCTGCATGAGCGCTAACGCCGGCCCCGATCAAGCTCACATGCGCCCCGCCGACGATGGATACGACGTCACCGTCGCCGATAAGTTGGACATTGGCGTTGCCGCCGATCCTGGCCGAGCCGCCGCTTAGGGCGACGACATCCGTTGCGCCGGTCGGGCCGGTGCCGCCGACCCACAGCGCCGCGCCAATCGCCGCACTGGCCTGGAAACCCGCGCCGATCAGCCGCCCGCCGACTCCAGCGATCGTCAGCGTGTCACCCAGACCCAGGTGAACCTTGTTGTTGTCGCCTTGCACGTCGAGGCTCGCGTTCGCGCCGACGATGATGCGATTGCCCACGCCGGCGACGGAGTCGCCGCTCGCGGACGCGCCGATGAAAAGCACATTGCTGTTCGCCTGCACGGCGTCGTTGGCGCCCGCGAGCGACAGACGCGCCCCGGCGGCGAGCGCCACCGTGTTGTTGTCGCCATTGACGGCCGCGAAGGCGTTAGCGAGGACGGAAACACTGTTTCCCGCACCCGTAATGACATCGTCGAATCCGGCCGCGGCGCCCGTGATGGAGATTGCGCCGCCGGTCGCCTGGATCGTCGTGTTCGCACCAACGACGTTGAGCGTAGCGCGGGCGGCGACGGAGATGGCGTTGTTGCTTCCGTTCACGTACGCCTGCGAATTGGCCAGGAAGCTGAAGCTCGCCCCTGATCCGTTGACCACGTTGGCGGAACCGCCGACGGTCGCCGAATTGCCGCTACCGTTGACGACGCTGATCGTGTTGTTCGCGCCCGTCAGGGCGACCTGGGCGCTCGACAGCGTGATCGTCCCGCCGGTGGCGATCACGTCGGTCGACGCGCTCTGGTTGGCCAGATTCAACCTTCCGCCCGGTGTTACGAAGGTGACAGGCCCCGTGATGCTGGCCCCGCCGTAGACGTTGACGACGCCGCCCGCCGTCGCGCCGGAATCGCCGAAGATCGTCAGCGGCGCGGCAACCGAGGCGCCGGTGAAAATATCGAGCACGCCGCCAGCGTCGACGAAGACGCCGCCCGCGGTCGATTGCGGATTGGCGGCGTTGGCGACCGACGAATAGAGTTGGACCGTGCCGCCCGCTCCCGCCACGATCGAACCTGCCGAAGTCGCGCCGGTCGGGTTGATGTTCACGTTGGAGTTGACAACCAGCGTCGCGCCGCTCACGGCTTGCAGCAGGCCGCTGTCGCCGATGGTCTGCAACCCGGTGTCGAGCGTCAAGGTGACATTGGCGCCGGAAACTGTGGTGGTTCCGGAATTGACGAAGGTGAGATTGTTGAGGCCATAGGCGTTGAAGGCGAGATTGGCTTCGCCGATTTGACCATTGTGCGTGGCCAGGATCGTGCTCGCATTGTTGAACGTCGCCCCGGCGACGTCGGCGGCGATGATCCCGTAGTCGCCAAGCATCAGGATGCTGCCTGGCCCGGTAAGAGTGTAGTTGCCCGCGATCAGTAATTGTTCGTCGTCGCCGGCCGCCTCGCCCGCCACGCCGAGCTGGATCGCCCCGCTGTTTGTCATGGCGTGGGTCTGTCCGGAGTGGCCAAGCTTGAGCAGGCTGTTTGAATCCACTTCCAGCACGCCTTCATTGGTGAACTGACCGATGTCAAGCACCAGATCGTCGAAGTATTGCTGATTGGCGACGAACCTGCCGCCCGCCCTGTTGTCGAGGCTCGACAACGTGATGGTTCCGGCGCCGACGATCGTATTGTCGACATTGACAAGGCCGCCGCCCTTGACGGTCGCGATGGAGGAGGCGGCGCCGGCCTCGAAGCCAAGCGCCACCGATCCGCCGCCGCTCAGCGTCACGTTGCCGAGCAGGCTCAGAGTTCCGGTATCGCCCAACGACGCCATGCCCATCTCGATCACGCCCGAGTTCACAAAGGCGTTGCCGATCGCGAGCGTCGAGTCGTCCTGAATGGCGATCGTTCCGGCATTGCCGGTCGCCACGGGCTGGGTGTCGCTCCTGCTGAGAACTGTGCCGTTGATCGCTGTGAACGTGCCGCCGCCGTCGACCGTCAGCCGGCTCGCGCGGTTGAGCGCGATGCTGTTGACGATGACGTTGGCGCCGCTTAGCACCGCCGCCGCCCCTGAAGGGCCGGCGCCAACGAAGATGTCCATGGTCGCCGTCGGCGCGCCGCCGCTCCAATCAGTCACCGTCAGCCAGTTCCCCGATTTGGTGGAGAAGACATTCTGCGAGTTCGCGCTCATGAACCACCCTGGGGTAACCGGTTCCTCGAGGCGCTCTTGCCAGCCGCGTGCGGACGTGGAGCAGCGAAGCGTCTTTCGAGGGTGGTCCGCAAACTGCAGTGATTTGGCTTAGAAAGTCGTTAATTCTGAGGATAGATTCGTATCGTGTTACGTTAGGGAATTTGATTACGTTAATGCAACTTCGCGTTCTTGCCTCGAATTCTAGTCAAATCGGAAGAGATCGGGCCGGCTTCGCAAGGCGATCGGGCGAACTCTTCGAGGGAGCGGTGGCGACGGACACCGTCGAGAACCGACGCCGCTTATGACTTTTTTATGCGAGGGACCGCGCTTTCGAATGGAGCCCTTATGGCGTTTCGCGTCAAAACGGTGGGAACGCGGAGGCCCTTCATGCAAGACGTCTTGTTCCTCGCCATTGGAATGGCGGCGCTCGGTCTCTGCGCCGCTTACGCCTTCGCGTTGAAGCGGCTGTAGGAGACCGGGCGATGATCGAACAGATCTGCGCGTTCGCCGTGGCGACGGGGCTCGGCGTCTATTTGCTCTATGCGCTCATCCATCCCGAAAAGTTCTGACCCCGAGGCGTCCCGATGAACCTTGCAGGCTGGTCTGAAATCGCATTGACGCTGGCGCTCGTCGCGGCGCTCGCGATCCCCATCAGCGCGCTGATCGCGCGCATCTTCGCCGGCCAGGACACATTCCTTTCACCGGCGCTTGCGCCTGTCGAGCGGGCCTTTTTCCGCCTGGCTGGCGTCGATCCGCATAAGGAGCAAAGCTGGTTGGGCTATACGACGGCGATGCTGACGTTCTCAGCTGTCGGTTTCGTCTCGCTCTATGCGTTGCAAAGGTTGCAGAACCATTTGCCATTGAACCCGGTTGGCTTCGACGCCATCGCGCCGGATCTCGCTTTCAACACGTCCGTCAGCTTCGTCACCAACACCAATTGGCAGAACTATTCCGGTGAATCGACGATGAGCCATCTCACTCAGATGCTCGGGCTCACTGTTCACAACTTCCTCTCCGCCGCGACGGGCCTCGCGATGGCTTTCGCGCTCGTGCGCGGATTCACGCGCTCTTCCGTAACAACAGTCGGCAACTTTTGGATCGACATGACGCGCATCACGCTGCATGTGCTGCTGCCCTTGTCGGTTGTGTTTGCCTTTGTCCTCGTCGCGCTGGGCGTTCCGCAAACGCTGCAAGGCTCGATCGATGCGACGACGCTCGAAGGGGCCAAGCAGGTCATTTCCATCGGCCCGGTCGCCAGCCAAGAGGCGATCAAGGAGCTAGGCACCAATGGCGGCGGCTTCTTCAACGCCAATTCCGCCCATCCGTTCGAGAATCCCGGCGCCTGGAGCGACCTCCTGGAAATCGTGGCGCTGCTGCTGATCCCGGTTGCGTCCGTGTTCGCGTTCGGGCGCGCGGTCGGCGACCCCAAACAGGCGCGCGCGATTCTCGCCTCGATGGCGATCTTCCTCGTGGCGGGCGTCGGCGCCGTCTACGCGGCCGAAACTTACGGCAACCCAATCTTGAAAACGCTTGGCGTCGATTCGAGCGCGGGCAACATGGAGGGCAAGGAGGTCCGCTTCGGTCAGGCGATGAGCGCGCTGTTCGCAACTGGCACCAGCGGCACCAGCACCGGCGCTGTCAACACAATGCACGATTCCTTGACGCCGCTTGGCGGACTCGTGCCGATGTTCAATCTGCTCGCCGGCTGCATCTGGCCGGGTGGCGTCGGCGCGGGTCTTTACGGCTTCCTGGTCGTGGCGATCATCGCGGTGTTCGTCGCAGGTCTGATGGTTGGACGCACGCCCGAATATCTGGGCAAGAAGATCGAGGCGCGCGAAATGAAGCTCGCGATGCTCGCTGTGTTGATCTATCCGCTCGTCGTGCTCGGCTTCACCTCGGCTTCCGTGCTGCTGAAGACCGCGCTCGACAGCCTCAACAACACCGGACCGCACGGATTGTCGGAACTTCTCTACGCCTATGCTTCAACCAGCGCAAACAACGGCTCGGCGTTCGCGGGCCTCAACGGCGCAACACTTTGGTTCAACACCACGCTGGGGCTCGCGATGCTGGTCGGGCGCTTCGCTTGTGTCATTCCGGTCCTGGCGCTCGCGGGCGCGCTCGCCGCCAAGAAGAAAGTCCCGGCCTCCGCCGGCACGTTCCCGACCGACGGGCCTTTATTCGTTGGCCTGCTCTTCGGCGTGATCGTCATTCTCTATCTCTTGCAATATTTCCCGGCTTTGTCGCTCGGGCCGATCGTCGAGCACTTTCTGATGCTCGACGGCAAGACCTTCTGAGGGAGTTCGACCATGTCGGGAAAACCGCAACCGCAGGGGCTGTTCGACAAGGACATCCTCGCCGCCGCCGCGCTGGAGTCTTTGCGCAAGCTCGATCCACTAGCGCTGATGAAAAACCCGGTCATCTTTGTCACCGAAGTCGTCTCCGCCTTCGTGACCGTTCTGTTCGCGCGTGATCTCGTGGTCGGGAACGGCCTTGCGCTGTTCTCGGGTCAGATCGCGGCCTGGCTTTGGTTTACGGTGTTGTTCGCCAATTTCGCCGAAGGCGTCGCCGAAGGGCGCGGCAAGGCGCAGGCCGAGGCGCTGCGACACACGCGCTCCGACACTCACGCCAATCGCTATGTCAATTACCAGAGTCTCGGCGAGGTTCTGCAAGGCGTCAATGCGCTCGATCTCCGGGTTGGAGATATCGTGCTGGTGAAGGCGGGCGAAATCATTCCCGGCGATGGCGAGATCATCGAGGGCGTCGCCTCGGTCAACGAATCGGCGATCACCGGCGAATCGGCGCCCGTGATCCGTGAAGCCGGCGGTGACCGCTCGGCGGTGACGGGCGGCACGACGGTGCTCTCCGACTGGCTCACGGTGCGCATAACGGCTGAGGCCGGTTCGACCTTCCTCGACCGCATGATCGCGCTCGTCGAAGGCGCCGCGCGGCAGCGCACGCCCAACGAACTCGCGCTTTCCATTCTGCTCTCAGGGCTGACGATCATCTTCCTGATCGTCTGCGTCACCCTGTGGCCGCTTGCCAGATATTCGGGGGTCGACCTGCCGACGACTTATCTGATCGCCCTGCTCGTTTGTCTGATCCCGACGACGATCGGTGGGCTCCTGTCGGCGATCGGCATCGCCGGGATGGATCGACTTGTGCGCTTCAACGTCATTGCGACATCGGGCCGGGCAGTCGAGGCGGCGGGCGACGTCGACACGTTGCTGCTCGACAAGACCGGCACGATTACCTTCGGCAATCGCATGGCGACGGAGTTCTTGCCCGTTCCCGGCGTCGGCGTCGACGAATTGGCCGCCGCCGCGCTGGTGTCGAGCCTCGCCGACGAGACGCCGGAGGGTCGTTCGATTGTGGCGCTGGCGAAGGGCGAATTCGGCCTGTCCGAACCGCGCCTCGATCCTGCGACAACCAGGATCGTGCCTTTCGCTGCGCAGACCCGCCTGTCAGGTGTGGACTCGCCCGGACGATCGATCCGCAAGGGCGCCGTCGATTCCATTCTGCGTCATCTGGGGACCTCGTTGGAGCGCGCCCCGGTCGAGTTCAACCAGGCTGCGGCAAAAGTGGCGAGATCTGGCGGCACGCCGCTCGCAGTGTGCGAAAATGACCGTCTGCTCGGGGTTGTTCACTTGAAGGACATCGTCAAGCCCGGCATCAAGGAGCGCTTCGCGGCGCTGCGCGCGATGGGCATTCGCACGGTGATGGTGACGGGCGACAATCCCGTCACCGCCGCCGCGATCGCCTCCGAGGCGGGCGTCGACGATTTTCTCGCCGAGGCGGCGCCGGAAATGAAGCTCGCCTATATCCGCAAGGAGCAGTCCGGCGGTCGACTGATCGCGATGTGCGGCGACGGCACCAATGATGCGCCGGCGCTGGCCCAGGCCGATGTCGGCGTGGCGATGCAGACCGGCACGCAGGCCGCGCGCGAAGCGGGCAACATGGTCGACCTGGACTCCAATCCAACCAAGCTGATCGAGATTGTCGAAATCGGCAAGCAACTGCTGATGACGCGCGGCTCGCTGACCACCTTCTCGATCGCCAACGACGTCGCCAAATATTTCGCGATCCTGCCGGCGATGTTCGCGGCGAACTATCCCGCGCTCGGCGTCCTCAACATAATGGGGCTGTCGTCGACCTCGGCGGTGCTTTCGGCGGTAATTTTCAACGCTCTCATCATCATCGCGCTGATCCCGTTGGCTCTCAAGGGCGTCGCATATCGGCCGGTCGGCGCGGCGGCGCTGCTGCGGCGCAATCTGCTGATCTACGGCCTGGGCGGCATCGTGCTGCCATTCGTCGGCATCAAGGCGATCGACATGGTCGTTGTCGCCTTGCATCTGGCTTGAAACGGAGAGATCGCCATGCTTCGAGACCTTCGCCCGGCCGTCGTCCTGGTCGCTCTGTTCACGCTGTTGACAGGCCTGGCTTACCCCCTCGCCGTGACCGGCCTCGCCCAGTTCGTTGCGACCAACCAGGCGAACGGCAGTCTCATCTGGCGCGAAGGCAAGGTGGTCGGTTCGGCGCTGATCGGCCAGAGCTTTGCGTCCGATCGCTACTTTCACGGTCGACCTTCGGCGACTTCCGCCGCCGACCCCGCCGATGCGTCGAAGACAATCGACGCGCCCTATAACGCGGCCGCTTCCGCCGGCTCCAATTTAGGCCCGACCTCGGCCAAACTCGCCGCGCGGGTGAAGGCCGATTTGGCGGCCTGGCGCGCGGGCGGCGGCGTGGGGCAAGTTCCCGCCGACGCGGTCACGACCTCGGCGTCCGGCCTGGACCCGGACATCTCGCCGGCGAACGCGCTGTCGCAGGTCGCTCGCGTCGCCAAGGCGCGCGGCTTCGACGCGGGCGACGTGCGGACCCTGGTCGAGGCCTCGACCGCGCGGCGGTTCCTCGGCGTGATCGGCGAGCCGCGCGTAAATGTTCTGGAGCTGAATTTGGCGCTGGATGGGTTACAACAGCCGCGTCCATCCGCCGCAATTAAGAGCGACCTTGAGCCGAAATGACGCCAAACGCCCCGATCCTGACTCGCTGCTCGCGCTGACGCGCGGCGAGGCCTCGGGCCGCCTGAAGGTGTTTGTCGGCGCCGCGCCCGGCGTCGGCAAGACCTATGCGATGCTGCTTGGCGCGCGTCGATTGAAAACGGAAGGCGTCGATGTCGTCGTCGGCTTCGTCGAAACGCATGGGCGAACCGTGACCCAGGCGCTCGTCGACGGGCTCGAAGTCCTGCCGCGAAGACAGGCGGAGCATCGCGGTCGCGCGATTGAGGAGTTCGATCTCGACGCGGCTTTGGCGCGGCGTCCAAAACTGATCGTCGTCGATGAACTCGCCCACACCAATTCGCCCGACAGCCGTCATCCCAAGCGCTGGCAGGACGTCGAAGAGTTGCTGGCGATTGGCGTGGACGTCTGGACCGCGCTCAACATCCAGCACCTCGAAAGCCTCGCCGATGTGGTGTCGCGCATCACCGGCGTGGTCGTCCGCGAGACCGTGCCGGACATCGTGTTGCAGCAAGCCGACGATGTCGTGTTGGTCGACATAACGCCGGACGAACTCCTCCAGCGCCTGCACGAAGGCAAAGTCTACGTGCCGGAGACCGCGCGACGCGCGACCGAGAATTTCTTCACGCTCGGCAATCTCACCGCGCTGCGGGAGCTGGCGCTGCGCCGCACCGCCAATCGCGTCGACGATCAGATGGGCGCTTATCTCAAGCAGAAGGCGATACAAGGCCCGTGGGGCGCTTCCGAGCGGCTGCTGGCCTGCATCGGCCCGGGGGAGGACGCCGAGCGCGTCCTGCGCCGCGCGTCGCAACTGGCCACGGGACTCAATGCCAACTGGATCGCGCTGACGATATCGCCCCCGGGGCTCGACGCCGAACCCGCCGAGGCGTCCCGGCTCGCCTCCGTGTTCGCCCTCGCCGAACGCCTGGGCGGCGAACCGTTGCAGGCGCACGCCTTTGACTTCGCCGCCGAGATCCTGCGCATCGCGCATCGCGAGAACGTGACCCAGATCGTGGTTGGCGAAAGCCGCGCGGGATTGCTGCGTCGGCTGCGGGGACGATCGCTGCCCCACGCCCTGTTGAGCTGCGCCGGCGGCGTCGAAATTCACATCGTCCCGAGCGGCGAGGGCCGCGCGCGCCGGCGTTTCGCGCCGTCATTCGCGCTGAAGGGTCTCAGCCTCCAATTCGTGGTCGCGGCGGCGTCGGTGGCCGCGGCGGTTGGGATCGGCGAGGCGTTGACCGCGCTGCTGCTGTTGCCCAACCTTTCGATCATCTTCTTGTCGGCGGTGCTGTTCTGCGCCGTGCAGTTTGGCACGCGCGCCGCAATTATGGCGTCGTTCTTGTCGTTCCTGGCCTATAATTTCTTTTTTATCGAGCCGATCTACACCTTCACCGTCGCCCAACCCTACGAATTGTTCGCCCTGTTCGTGTTTCTGGCGGTGTCGGCGCTGACAGGTTCGCTGGCGGGCCGCATCCGCGACCAGCGCGAGCGGGTCCTCAAGGCGGCGGCGGCGACCCAATCGCTCTACGAGTTCTCACGCAAACTTTCCGGCGCGTCGCGGGAAGAAGATGTGCTGTGGGCCGCGGCCGCCCATCTGCACGCGACATTCGGCGGGCGGATCATGCTGCTCGTCGCAGACGGGGACGCGCTGGCGCTTCGCGCCGCCTGGCCGCCGGACGCACAGCTCGACGAGGCCGCCGAAGCGGCCGCCCGCTGGGCGCTTCAACGCCGCGAGGCGGCTGGCGCCGCGACGGGGACGCTGCCGAAGGTCGCGTTCCAGTTCCGCCCGCTTGTCAGCGCGGGAGGCGTGCTGGCAGTGTGCGGCTTCGAACTGAAGGCGGAAATTCCGGCCATTGCGCCGGAGGACGAGCGCGCGCTGACGGCGGTCCTCGATCAGACAGCGATTGCGCTCGACCGCGCTAGGCTGGCGGGCGAAGCGGTGAAGTCGGCAGCGCTGGCGGAGAACGAGAAGGTGCGCAATGTGCTGCTCGACTCGCTCTCGCACGACCTGCGCACGCCGCTCGCCATAATTGCCGGCGCCGCCAGCGCGTTAGGCGCTCTCGGCGAACAGATTTCCTCCGCCGAGCGACGGCAGTTGATCCAGTCAATCGAGGAGGAAGCCGCGCGGCTGGGCCGTTTTGTGGCCAATCTGCTTGAAATGTCGCGGATCGAGGCGGGCGGCCTGAAGGTTGGTCGTGATTGGGTCGATCTCGTCGATGTCGTGCAGGGCGCGGTGGAGCGCAGCCGCAAGGCGTTCCCCGGCGCGTCTCTCAAAGTCAGCCTCGCGCCCCAGTTGCCCCAGGTGCGCGGCGATGCGGGACTGCTCGAACAGGTTCTGTTCAATCTGATCGACAATGCGAACAAATACGCCGGCGACAGCGCGGTGGCGATACACGCACGTCAGGAGGACGACATGGTTGTGCTGAGCGTGACAGACGAAGGGCCCGGCATAAAGGCGGCCGACCTCGAGAGAGTGTTTGAGAAGTTTTATCGCGGCGGCAGAACCGATGGCCGCAAGCCCGGCGCCGGCCTAGGACTCTCGATCTGCCGCGGTCTGGTTGAAGCCATGGGCGGCTCCATCGTCGCGCAAAGCCCGGCGGTGCGCCGCCGCGGGACGCGCATCGTCGTGCGCCTGCCCATTGACGGCGCGGCGCAGATCGAGCGGCGCGCATGAGACCGCAGCGAGTGCTCGTCGTGGATGACGAGCCGCAGATTCAAAAGCTGCTCAAGATCGCGTTGACCGCGGCGGGCTACGAGACGCTGCTCGCCGGCACGGCCGCCGAGGCGCTGAAAGCGATCGCTTCGAGCGCGCCCGACATCGTGATCCTCGACCTTGGTTTGCCTGATCGCGACGGCAAGGATGTCTTGAGGGACATGCGCGCCTTCTCGCGTACCCCCGTCGTCGTCCTCTCGGCGCGCGACCGCGAGGCCGAGAAGATCGAGGCGCTTGATCTAGGCGCAGACGATTATGTCGAAAAGCCCTTCGGCGTCGGCGAACTGATCGCCCGACTCCGCGTCGCGCTGCGCCACGCCGCGCCGCACGCGCCGGCCCCTCAACGCATTGTCCTCGACGGGCTTCTCATCGATCTCGACAAGCGGCTCGTCAGCCGCGATGGCGCGGCGATCCGGCTCACGCCGAAAGAATACGATCTGCTGGCGGTGTTCGCGGTCAATACCGGTCGCGTTCTTACTCATCGGCACATCCTCGCCGCCGTCTGGGGCCCTGGACATGTCGAAGACATCCAGTATTTGCGCGTGCTCATGGGCCAATTGCGAGCCAAGATCGAGCGCGATCCCACAGCCCCGAAAATTCTAAGGACCGAGACCGGCGTCGGCTATCGTTCTGCTGAAACGTCAGAAGGCGAAAGCCCCAGAGAGCAGTGAAGCGGGCGCCGGTTGTCTGAACAGATGTTCGCGAACGACAATTGGCGTCCCGCCGGCGCTGATCTCTTCGCCGCCGTCAAGCCGCCCGGTCCCGAAGCTGCAAAAAGCGCCCTCAACCATTGTCGGCGAAGCCCGGATACAGAGTCATGCCGCCATCGACGAACAACGTCGCGCCGACGATGTAGTCGCAATAGTCGGAGGCAAGCCAGGCCGCGACCTTGCCGATATCCTCGGGCTCGCCGATGCGTCCGTAGGGGATCAGCGCCATCAATTTGTCGTAGGCCTCCTGCGTCGCCCACGCGTCATGGTTGATCGGCGTGCGGATCGCGCCCGGCGCGATGGAGTTGATGCGTATACGGTCGGGCGCACACTCCTGCGCGAGGCTCTGCATCATCATCATCACGCCGCCCTTCGAGGCGGCGTAATTGACGTGGCCGGCCCACGGGATCATCTGATGCACCGAACTCATGTCGATGATCTTGCCGCGAGCGCGCGAGACGCGGCGCGAGTCGCCCTGCTTGCGGAACTGCGCGATGGCGGCGCGGGCGCACAGGAACTGCCCGGTAAGGTTGACGGAGAGCACCTTGTTCCAGTCGTCCAGCGTCATTCTGGCGATGCTTGCGTCGCGCTGAAGCCCAGCGTTGGCGACGAGAATGTCGAGCGCGCCGAAGTCGATGACGAAGCTTTCAAACATCGCTGCGACTTGAGCCTCGTTGGAGACGTCGGCCTGATAGATGCGCGCCGCGCCGCCGAATGCGCGCGCCGCCGTCGCCACCTCCTCCGCCTGCTCCGGATTGACGACATAATTGACGCCAACATCCGCGCCCGCCTCGGCGAGCGCGAGCGCGACCGCTTTGCCAATTCCGGAGTTCGCGCCGGTGACGAGCGCCTTCTGGCCAGCGAGCAATCTTGGCAGCGGCGGCAGGGCGGGCGCGGCTTCTTTGGGGTTGGTGCGATTGGCGGCGGGATCGGTCATGGAGATCTCCGGGTCGGTTGTGACATTGCGCTATTGTTCTATAGAACCCTTGGTTCCGCCGCTCGCCCGCGAAGCCCCGCGCATCAACGAAGCGACCAGCGCCGTCCAGCCAGTCTGATGCGAGGCCCCGCACCCGCGGCCGGTGTCGCCATGGAAATATTCGAAGAACTGGAGGCTGTCGCGGAAATAGGGGTCGTCGTCGAAGCGCGGCCATTGCGCCTGACAGGGCCGGCGCCCGTTCGGGTCTTTGAGAAACAACGACTGAAAGCGGCGGGACAATTCGTCGGCCACGCCCGCCAGGCTTAAGAACGATTCAGAGCCGGTCGGACATGCGATCTGGAAGTCGTCTCCATAGAAGCGGTGAAGCTTGCGCAAGGTCTGAATAAGCAGGTAGTTGATGGGCGCCCAAACCGGCCCGCGCCAGTTGGAATTTCCCCCGTAGATTCGCGTTTCCCCCTCGCCGGGTTCGTATTTGAGCGCGAACTCTTTGCCGCCGAGCGTGATCTCGAACGGATGATCCAGATGATAGCGCGACACCGAACGCACGCCATAGGGCGACAGAAATTCCGTCTCGTCGAGCATTCGCGCCAGCACCGCCTTCAAGCGCCGCCGTCGCGTGACGGCGAGCAGGCGATCGCCCCCGGCATTGGGCTCGCGCCAGTTTGAGACCAGCCGCGCCAGTTCCGGACGATGTTTGATGTACCAATCCGCGCGCGCCCGAAACTGCGGGAAAAGCTTGAAAAGCTCGTCGGGGACAACCTCCGCGGCGATAATCGGCAAAATGCCGACGATCGAGCGAATGCGCAGAAGCCTCGGCGCCTGTCCAGGCGCGCGCAAGACATCGAAATAGAACGCTTCGCTTTCGTCCCACAACCCCTCCGCGCCGGGTTGGCCCGCCCCGTGCAGCGCCTGCGCGATGTCGAGAAAATGCTCGAAGAATTTGGTGGCGAGGTCTTCGTAAATCGGATTGTCGCGGCCCAGTTCCAGCGCCATTCGCATCATCGCCAGCGCGTAAGCCGCCATCCACGTCGTGCCGTCGGATTGATCGAGGTTGCCGCCAAACGGCAGCGGCTCTCGCAAGTCGAACGGCCCGATGTTGTCGAGACCGAGAAATCCCCCCTGAAACAGATTTCGCCCGCCCGCGTCCTCGCGGTTGACCCACCAGGTGAAGTTGAGCAGGAGCTTGTGAAAGATGCGCTCCAGAAAGGCGCGATCGCCGACTCCGGTCGCCTCCGCGTCCAGGTCGTAGATTTGCAACGCCGCCCAGGCGTGAACGGGTGGATTGACGTCATTGAAGTTCCACTCATAGGCGGGCAACTGGCCGTTGGGATGCATGAAGCGCGCCTGCGTGAGGATCGTCAGTTGCGACTTGGCGAAAGCCGGATCGACGATCGTCAGCACAACACAGTGGAACGCAAGGTCCCAGGCGGCGAACCACGGATATTCCCAGGAGTCCGGCATCGACAACACATCGCCGGACTGGCCGGCGTCGACGTCCCCGCTGGCGAAGTGGCGCCAACCGCTGTTGCGGCCCTCGAGCCGCGCCTCCGGCGGGGTGGGCTGCAACGGATCGCCCGAAAGCCAGCGGCGTATGTCGTAGCCGTAGAATTGTTTGTTCCACAGCATCCCGGCGAGCGCCTGACGCTGCACGAGACGCGCGTCGGCGTCGGCGAGGTCGGCCTGCAAAGCGTCGTAGAAGGCGTCGGCCTCGACGATCCTGCGCGCCATCAGCTCGTCAAAATCCGCAAACGGATCGATCTCCGCGCGCGGGCGAAGCCGCAGCCGCAAGGTGGCGCTTGCGCCCGGCGCCAGGACCGCCTGCGTCATCACCGCCGCTTTGGAGCCGCGTCCGGCGGGGTTGACGGCGGCGCGGTCGCCGTCAACGACGAAATCATTGATCCCGTCCTTGCAGAAGCCGGCGTTCCGCCCGCCCCAAAGTTTGTGAAAATTGGTGTCGTTGTCGCAAAACAGCGGCGTGCCGTAATAGTCCCAGACGAATTCGCGCTCGATGTCGTCGCTCTGATACACGCCGATGCGGCCGGCTTCGAAACGCAACTCCGGCCTGTCGTCGAGCGGCAACCAGGACCAGCGATTTCGGAACCAGATTTGCGGTAGAAGCCACAGCGTCGCCGGATCGAGCCCGCGATTTGTCGCGCGCACGCGCAACAACAAGTCCTCGGGGTCCGCCTTGCCGTATTCGATCTCGACGTCGAAATAGCGGTTGGCGTCGAACGCGCCGGTGTCGATGATCTCGAACTCGCGCTCCTGCA
>JANYIH010000202.1 GCA_025358745.1 Hyphomicrobiales bacterium
CCGCCGCGGCGGCGGCGCCCGGTGAGGCCGCGGCCGATGTTGCAGACGGGGCCGCCGCCGTCGCCGCTGTTGCAGTCGTCGCGGTCGTCGCCGCCGTCGACACGGCCGCCACCGCCGCAGCGACCGAGGGCGCCGCCGCCGCCGCAGGTCCCGGCGCATGGCCCACGCTTACGCCGTGGCCGGCGGAAGCGGAGGCGGTATGACCCGCGCTGACGTCGCTGTGGGAGCTATGATCGGCGCTCTCCACGCCGACTTTTCCACGACTGACCGCGACCGTCGATTGTTTGGCGGTCGTTTTGACCGCGAACACCGTGCCCTTGACGACGGCGGCGAGAAACGGCGTCTGCACGGCGAAGTGCTTGACGTTCTCCCGATTGGCCTCGACGCCGACCGTGCCAAAGTACTGCCGCACGGTCGTGAAACGCTGACCCCGGCGATCCACAATCTGAATTTGAGTGTTCGGCTCGACGTCGATGGTTTCGCGATCGCGCAGGAATTGCAGCGAGCCGTTGGCGAGTGTGCGGACGAACGCGTCGCTGGACACGATGTCGCCCTGACGCAACGGGGCCCAATGGCCGTGGAAATACACCAGGACGTCGCCCGAAAGGCGCGCAATCTTCCAGTCGTCCGCCGCAGCGCTGACGACAAGCGCGGGCAGAAAACTCACGGCGAGGAGAATAAGTTTGCCGAGTCGCATTTGGCCAATCGGATTTGGAGGGCAGCGGTTAGCCTAAGGCAAGCCCGTCAGCGCCGAGTTAATGTGGCGGAGAAATGCTTATGCAATCCGTTATTAAACAACACAAAAATGTGTTATATTTTCTCATATAGAAATCTTACGTGATTATCCCTATATGTCATTCTCGACACAGCCTTTTTCGCGTTCTGGACTTGGAGAATAGGGCTGCGCGCCCGGAGTGAGCCATGCAGGAAGTCATTACCGCCAACCGCTTGGCCGATGGGCTGGTCGTTTTTCTCGCCGCCGACGGGGGCTGGAGCGAGGATTTTCACAAGGGCGCGGTGATCGAGGATCCCGCAGCCAAGGCGATCGCGCTTGACGCCGCCGCGAAGGCGGCCGACGCCAATCTCGTCGTCGATCCCTACCCCATTGAACTCGAACTGCGGGCGGGCCATCTGGCGCCGAAGGCGCTGCGCGAGCGGATTCGCGCCACCGGCCCGACGGTGCGCGTCGACCTTGGCAAACAGGCTGAGGGATTTGCGCCAACCCTCGCGCAGCGCGGCTGAAGGAACTTCCGATGTATCGTTACGACGAATTCGACGCTGCATTCGTAGCCTCGCGGGTGGAGCAGTTTCGCGATCAGGTCGCGCGCCGCCTGTCGGGCGAACTCACCGAAGAGCAATTCCGCCCGCATCGGCTGATGAACGGCCTCTATCTGCAACTGCACGCCTATATGCTGCGCGTCGCGGTGCCTTACGGCACGCTCAATTCGCGGCAATTGCGCAAGCTGGCCGACATCGCGCGCAAATACGACCGCGGCTACGGGCACTTCACCACGCGCCAGAACCTTCAATACAACTGGCCGAAACTCTCCGAGACGCCCGACATCCTGGCCGAGCTCGCCAGCGTCGAGATGCACGCGATCCAGACCTCGGGCAATTGCATCCGCAATGTGACGGCGGATCATTTCGCCGGCGTCGCCGCCGACGAGATCGCCGATCCCAGGCCTTATTGCGAAATCCTGCGGCAGTGGTCGTCGCAGCATCCGGAATTCTCGTTCCTGCCGCGCAAGTTCAAGATCGCCGTCAATGGAGGACCGCACGACCGCGCCGCCATACAGGCGCATGACATCGGGTTGCAGATGGCGCGCAATGAGCGCGGCGAACTGGGCTTCGTCGTCTATGTCGGCGGCGGCCTCGGGCGCACGCCGTTCGTCGCCAAGAAAATCCGCGACTTCCTGCCCGAGCGCGATCTGTTGCGCTATGTCGACGCGATCCTGCGCGTCTACAATCTCGACGGCCGGCGCGACAACAAATACAAGGCGCGCATCAAGATCCTCGTGCACGAGAAGGGGACTGACGCGTTCCGCGCCGCTGTCGAGGCGGAATATTCCGCCAACGCGCAGAGCGCGCTCGATCTGCAACAGGCCGACATCGCGCGCATGGGCGCCTATTTCGCGCCGCCCCGGCTGGAGCCGCGCGCGGCGATGAGCGCGCGCATCGCCCGACGTCGCCAGCGCGACGCCAAATTCGACGCCTATGTCGGCGCCAATGTCACGCCGCACAAAGTGCCGGGCTACGCCATCATGACAGTTTCGCTCAAGGCCATCGGCGAAGTTCCCGGCGACGCCTCGGCCGATCAGATGGACGCGGTGGCCGATCTCGCGGAGGATTATTCGCACGACGAGTTGCGCGTCAGCCACGAGCAGAACCTGATCCTACCCCATGTCGCGCTCGACGATCTGCCCGCCGTCTACGACCGGCTCGCCTCGGTCGGCCTCGCTGCGCCCAATTCCGGGCAGATCAGCGACATCATCGCCTGCCCGGGGCTGGATTATTGCGCGCTCGCCACCGCGCGCTCGATTCCCGTCGCGCAGCGGATCGCCGAGCGTTTCGGTGACGGCGCGCGCGCGCGCGACATCGGGCCGCTGAAGATCAAGATTTCCGGCTGCATCAACGCCTGCGGCCATCATCACGTCGGCCACATCGGCATTCTCGGGCTGGAGCGCGCCGGCGAGGAGACCTATCAGATCACGCTGGGCGGCTCCGGCGACGAGACCGCGTCGATCGGCCAGATAACGGGGCCCGGCTTCTCGTCGGAGCGCGTGGTCGAGGCGATCGACACCATCGTCGAGACCTATCGCACGCAACGCAGCGACGCGAGCGAAGCGTTCCTGCAAACGTTCCGCCGGATCGGCATGGCGCCGTTCAAGGAGGCGCTGTACGAACGCAGCGCCGGATCGGACATCTGATGAGCGCGCACGACGTCAAGCTGTTTGGCGACGCGGTCGCCGCCTCGCGGTTGGAGACGCGCTTCGCGGCGCTGCCCGCGCCGGCGCTGCTGCGGCTGGCGATCGAGGGCCTCTATCCCGGCAGGATCGCGCTGGTCTCCTCGTTCGGCGCGGATTCGGTGGTGCTGCTGCACATGGTTGCGCAGATCGACAAGGCGACGCCGGTTGTGTTCGTCGACACCGGCCAGCATTTTCCCGAGACGCTCGACTATCGCGACCGGCTGATTGAGCGGCTCGGCCTCAGCAACATCGTGGAAGCGGCGCCCGACGCGGCGACGCTGGCGCGCGAAGACCCGGAGAAATTTCTGTTCGCCAGCGATCCCGACCGCTGCTGCGAAATCCGCAAGGTCGCGCCGCTTGGAGAGGCGTTGGAGGCCTATGACGCCTGGATCACGGGGCGCAAGGGTTTCCAGACCGTCGACCGCGCGCGGCTGCCGTTGTTTGAAGCCGAGGGCGAACGGGTGAAAGTCAATCCGCTGGTCGGTTGGAACGCCAGCGATCTGATCGGCTACATCAAACAACATGAATTGCCGCCGCATCCTCTCGTCGCCAAGGGTTTTCCCTCGATCGGTTGCCTGCCCTGCACCAGCCGCGTGCTGCCTGGCGAGGATCCGCGCGCGGGGCGATGGCGGGGCAAGACCAAACAGGAATGCGGCATTCACGGCGTCACGCTCGATGCGGGAGGAAACATCTGATGGCCTTGTGGCGCAACGGCGCTTTCGCCGAGAACGACTGGACGCCGCTGGTCGACGACGCGGCGCCCCACGCTCGCGCCATCGTCTCGCTGGCGCGCTGGCGCCGCGAGGCGGACGCCCTGCGGGGACAGGAGGTTGGCGTTGAAATCGCGGCTGGCGCGCAGGCGCTCGGCGCATTGGCCGAAGTCGCCGACCGACCGCTGGTCGCGTTGCGGTTCGAGAAATTCGGCGACGGACGCGCGTTCTCCTATGCGATCCTGCTGCGCGAGCGCCACGGCTTTCGCGGCGAACTGCGCGCGGTGGGCGACGTGCTGCTCGACGAGATCCCGCTGATGCTGCGCTGCGGCTTCACTTCGTTCGAGGTGAACAATGAAGCGACCGCGCGCGCCTTGCGCGAAGGACGGCTGCCGAAGTTTCCGCTCGCCTATCAACCGGGATTGTCAGCCGGCGAAAGTCCCGCTGGACGGCCCTGGGCGCGGCGGTTGGCGAC
>JANYIH010000205.1 GCA_025358745.1 Hyphomicrobiales bacterium
CGACAAGATCGTGCTTCAAGGCGCGGGCGGGACAAACCCGGCCACGCGCGCCGCGCGCTTCGATTGGATCCGGCGCGCGAGCGTCGCCATGGGGGCGATCGGCCTGTTCCTCGTCTTCTCCGTGCTGACGCCGACATTCTACCAGCCCGGCAATCTCGTCGACATCATGCTGCAATCCTCGATCAATGCGGTGATCGCTGTCGGCATGACGCTCGTTGTCATGACCAAGGGCATCGACCTCTCCGTCGGATCGATTGTTGGCGTCAGCAGCATGATCGCGGCCAGCCTGCTGCACACCAATATTTGGTTGGCGGTCGGCGCCGGGCTGCTGGTCGGGCTCGCCTGCGGGCTCGTCAATGGCGTGCTGATCGCCAAGCTCAAACTGCCCGACTTCATCGTCACGCTGGGTTCGATGAGCATTTATCGCGGCTTCGCGCTGATCTACACCGACGGCAAGCCGATCTACGGCATCGACAAGGCGTTCCGCTCGACCTTCGCCGGCACATTGTTCGGCGCGCCCACCCCCGTGTTGATCGCGCTGGCGATTGCAGTCGTGGCCTTTCTGCTGGTGCGCTTCACGACGCTTGGCGAGCAGATCGTCGCGGTCGGCGGCAACGAGGAGGCGGCGCGTCTCTCCGGCGTCGACGTCGATCGTGTAAAAATATCGGTCTATGCGATCTCCGGCGTGCTGTCGGCGGTCGCAGGTTTCATTCTGGTCGCGCGCATCGGCGCGGCCGAGCCGATCGGCGGCAACGGTTTTGAGTTGCAGGCGATCGGCGCGGCGGTGATCGGCGGGGCGAGCCTGTTCGGCGGCGAGGGCAATCCGCTGGGCTCGCTGGTCGGCGCAGTGACGCTCGGCGGCATGCGCAACGGCCTCACGCTGCTCAACGTGCCCTCGTTCTGGCAGTATGTCGCCACTGGCGTCGTCGTGATATTGGCGGTGCTGGCCGATCAGGTCACGCGCAAACGGCGCTGACGGACGCGAATGGGGGCCGCTCCGAATTGTCGGCGCCAAGCCCTTGTCGGGCGAGATCGAATTGACGTAGGCTGTCCCGTCGTGAACGGCGCGATGGCGGGTGAAAGTCCGGAGAATGTCCTGCAGGCTCGCGATGGCGCTGACATGAGTTTCACGGAGCGCGAATTCGAGATCAAGTTCTCGACGAACTCCGCGGGCCTGCTGGAGGCCTGGAACTCGAATTTGTTGGCCGGCCCTCCTGCGACGCCGGTGCGCCAGACGCTGAACACGATCTATTACGACACGGCGCAAGGCGATCTGAAGCGCCGAGGGATGACGCTTCGCCTGCGTCGCTCGGGCCGCGGCGCGCGCAGGATAGCCCTGAAGTGGAGTGCGCCGGCGGCGGAAGGTCCGTTCGCGCGCGGCGAAATTGAGGTGCGCCATCCCGCCGAAGCGCTCGACATCAACCTGCTCGGCGACCCCGCCGCCGCCGCGGTGCGCGACGCGATTGGCGACCGTCCGCTGGAACCGCTGTTCGAAACGAAGTTCAAGCGCCGCATTCGGCATATGACGATTGGCGGCGCGCAGGTCGAGGCGGCCTTCGACGAAGGCGAAATTGTCGCGGGAGAACGGCGCGCGCCCGTTACGGAGCTAGAGTTGGAGCTGAAGTCGGGCGAACATTCCGATTTCTACGATTTCGCGACCCAACTGATCGAAACCCTGCCGCTTCAGCTCGAAACCCTGAGCAAGGCGACGCGCGGTTTCTTGCTCAGGTCGGGCGAGCCGCCTGATCCGATCAAGGCCTGGGACACGGAAATTCCCGCCGACGCCAGTTTCGACGATGCGGTCGCGATCGTCATCGGCGACACTTTGAGCCATTTCCTCGCCAACTGGTCATCGCTGCGGCAGGGCGTGCATCCCGAAGCGATCCATCAGATGCGTGTGGCGCTGCGACGCATGCGCGCCATGCTGGCGCTGTTTAACAAAGAAGCGCCCTGCGCCGATTTCGTCGCCTTTCGCGCCGCAGCCAAGCGCATCGCGGCCGAACTTGGCCCCGCGCGGGAATGCGACGCTTTCGCCGAACTCGTCGCGTCGGGACCAAGGGCGGAGTTCGGCGGGACTGAGGGCTTCGACGCGCTGGACGCACTGGTGGAAGTTCGGCGCGAGGACCTGCACGGCCAGGCGCGGCGGCTGATCGCGGCGCCCTCTTGCGCCCATTTTGTCTTGCGGTTGCAAGTCTTTCTGGTGAGGCGCGGTTGGCGCAACGCGCTGCTGGCCGATCAGCTTCCCCGCCTCACGCAGCCCGCCCGCGAGTTCGCGGAACGAGCGCTTCGCCGATTGCACAAGCGCGCAATGGCCGTGGGAAAGGGACTGGCCGCCCTAAGCGACGAGGAGCGCCATAAATTACGAATATCGCTGAAGAATTTGCGCTATGCGACGGAGTTTTTCGGCGCTCTGTTCGTCGATGCGCGAGATCTCCGCGCTTATCTGCGCGCCCTTGCGCGGCTGCAAGACTTGCTCGGCGCCTCTAATGACGCGGCTTGCGCTCGTTCCTTCGTCGATCAGATCAAGGCCGTCGAAAGCGCCGACACGGCCCTCGCGGCGGGGGTCACGCTGGGGTGGTTCGCCGGCGGGGCCGCCGCCTCCAATCGCGGCTTGCTGCAAGCCTGGAAGGCGTTCAAGCGGACGGAGCCTTTCTGGCGATGACGCGGGCGCCCGATCCGGCCGGCTCTATGCGTCCTTGAGCTGCCCCGACGATAATTTCGACAAAGGTTTTTTTCGCATTGCAATGTGTTAAACGCCCGCGTCATGACCGTTCACTCCTTCGAAAACATTCGGAACTTCTCCATCGTCGCGCATATCGACCATGGAAAATCGACCCTGGCCGACCGCCTGATCCAAGCCACCGGGACCGTCGCGGAAAGGGACATGGTCGAGCAGGTGCTCGACTCGATGGATATCGAGCGCGAGCGCGGCATCACCATCAAGGCCCAGACGGTGCGGCTCGAATACAAGGCCAAGAACGGAAAGACCTATATCCTCAACCTGATGGATACGCCGGGGCACGTCGACTTCGCCTATGAAGTCTCGCGTTCGCTCGCCGCCTGCGAAGGTTCGCTGCTCGTCGTCGACGCCTCGCAAGGCGTCGAGGCGCAGACGCTTGCGAACGTCTATCACGCGCTGGAGGCGGGGCACGAGATCGTGCCCGTTCTGAACAAGATCGATCTTCCCGCCGCGGAGCCCGAACGAATCAAAGAACAGATCGAAGAAGTGATCGGCATCGACGCGTCACAGGCGGTGCCGATCTCCGCCAAGACGGGCCTGAATATCGATCAGGTGCTGGAGGCGATCGTACACCGGCTGCCGCCGCCCAAGGGCGATGAGACGGCGCCGCTGAAGGCGTTGCTGGTGGACTCCTGGTACGACGCCTATCTCGGCGTGGTGGTGCTGGTTCGCGTCATCGATGGCGTGTTGCGCAAGGGCATGCGGGTGCGCATGATCGGCGCGGGCGCCGCGCACGAGGTCGATCGCATCGGCGTGTTTCGCCCCAAAATGGTCGAGGCCGCCGAGTTGGGGCCGGGCGAAATCGGCTTCATCACCGCGCAGATCAAGCAGGTTGCGGATACGCGCGTCGGCGATACGATCACCGAGGACCGGCGGCCGACGGCGACGATCCTGCCCGGTTTCAAGCCCGCCCAGCCCGTCGTTTTCTGCGGCCTGTTTCCCGTCGACGCCGCCGATTTTGAAAGTCTGCGAGCCGCGATGGGAAGGCTCAGGCTGAACGACGCCAGCTTCTCGTTCGAAATG
>JANYIH010000209.1 GCA_025358745.1 Hyphomicrobiales bacterium
CGGCGCCTCAGGAGGCGGCGGCGGCGCAACAGACTCTGGCGCTGGCGATCTCTGTAATTTTACGGTCTGCGGCGCGACCGCGAAAACGCGCTCCTCGACGATCCCGTCTTTCACGACCTGGAACGTCGCGCCGGGCAGGCAAGGCACGTCGACGAGGGAAATCTCGGTGGGGTCGGCGGTGTAGCGGGTCAGGCCGCTGGTCTCGTCGGTCCAGCGCTTCACGTAGCGGCCGCCCTGGCTGAAGCCGGTGTAGACGCCCTCGACCACCTTTTCCCATTCGTCGTCGTCGACGATTTTCGCCGACACCAGAATGCGCTTGCCGTCGTCGTCGAAAGAGATGTCGGTCAGCTTGCCGGCGGCGATGCGTTGATGCATCGCCCGCACCGCGCCGAGCGACTTGCCGGCGCTCGCTTCGCGCGCGCCGTTGGCCCAGGCTTCGAAATAGGGTTTCGTCGTGCCGTAGTCGCAAATCTCGCCGGCGCGATCCGGCGCTTCGGCCGTGGCGACGCCGTGCACCATGCGGCCATCGACATCCACCTTCGTCAACGGCAGGAACAGATCGAGCGTCGGCATCGCAACTCCAGGCGAAAAAGCGCGGCGCCGCACGGCGGATAGCCGGGGCGCACGCGCAGTCGGATCGAGGGGAGGAAGAGTGGTAAGGAAGATTGGAGAGGCGCTGCGGCTCTGCGCCGCCCGCATGATCTCCAATATACACATATTAGCCGCGACGGCGTAAACGGTCAAGCAAAAGTTCTTTTTTTGTTCTCATCCGCCGTCTTGCCGCGCCGCGCGAGTCTGGCTAAGGCGGGCGAGGGAGGTTTCGCAATGCGTTACGCGCTGGCCGTTCTCCTCGCCGCCGCGACGCCAGCGCAATCCCGCTGGACCTTCTGCGTCGCCGAGTCCGGCCGTGATATCTGGGTCAGCGAAGTGTTCGCCGCCGCCGAGCCCCGCGAGAAACTGGAGGCCGCGTTCGCCGCCGCCTTGCGCGCCCGCGGCGTCGCTCGGCCCGACGCGCAATGTCCCGCGCCGCAGGCCGACAAGACCGAAGTCGTCAACGCCCAGTTCACCGCGGTCGAATTCCACCGCAAACTCGGCGACGCGCTGCATGTCGCCGCGCCGCCAACCGTCAGGCGCTGAGATCGCCTTTCATCTCACGCGCGTAATAGTCGAGCATCGTGCGCGCCTGGTTGGGCGCCGGCCCGATCAGATCGGCGACCGCCCAAACCAGCGCGTCCGCCCGGTCGGGCGAATAGCCGGAGGCGCGGGAGTCGAAGTCCGCAGTCAGCGTGCAAAGTTGATCCTCCAGTTTGGCGAACACGCCGCGATGGAACACGATCCCGCGCTCGTAAGCCGTCGCAATCGGCTCGGCGCGCAGGAATTTGCCGCGCGTCGCCGTCACCTGCCGCACTGGCAGGTTGGGATCGCTCTGGCGCAGCACCTGCGTCACCATCTCGCCGCCGTTGTTGATCTCCGCCACCACGCGATTGGCCGCGTAGAGGCGAAACCCGGCCGAAACCCGCGCCGACCATTGACCCGGCGTTTCGCCTTGACTGGTGAGATCGGCCAGCACATGCACGATCCCACCCTGTGTCCGTCCAACCACAATGATCCCGCATTCGTCGGATTTCGCGCCCGAGCGCGCCGGCGGATCGACGCCGATCACGATTTCAGAATATTCGACCGCGGGACCGTCAGCGGGCAGGCGTTGCCGCTCGATCAGCGCCCGCGTCCACAGCGCGCCCGGCGCCTCCTCCACGATCTCGCCGTAGAACTCCTGTCGCCCGATTGCGCGGCCTTCGAATCGCGCAACAATGCGAGCCAAGAACGCATCCGCCAAAAATTTCGCATTGTCGAACGTCGTGCCGCGCGTGACAATCGCGTCGGGGTCGTCGATCAGTTGTTTGATAAGTTTGGTTGGCCTCGGAGTCGTGGTGACGATCGCCTGCGGCCGGTCGCCAAGCCGCAGACCGAGCATCGCCTGATCGAACGCGTCGGGGTCGCGCCAGGCCGCAAGCTCGTCCAACCAAAGTTTCATGTGCTGCTTGCCGCGCAAACGGTCTGGCTCCTCGGCCGAGAAAATCTGCGTGATTGACCCGTTCGGCCATTCGAGCCGGTCGGAAGCGCGCTTGAAGGCCGGCCGCTCCGAGGGCGGGCAGACCGCCAGCACGCCGGACTCGCCCGTCACCATGATTTCGCGCGCGTCGTGCCGCGTCGCGCCGATCATGTTGACGAGCGCGTAATCGCGCGCCCAGGCCCGCACGGTCTCCGCCCCGGTGCGGGTTTTGCCCGCGCCGCGGCCGGCCAGGATCAGCCAATAGACCCAGTCGCCCGCGGGCGCGCGCTGGTCCTCGCGCGCCCACAGCGACCAATCATAGTAGAGTTGATCGGCCTCCTCCTCCGTCATGCGGCTTATTTGCTGCGACAGCGCCGGGGGACCCAGCTTCACGAGATCGGCGAACAGCGCCTTCAGCGGACGCGCCACGGGCCGCGCGCGCCTCATGCTTCACGCGCCGGCGTGCGCGCCGCCTGCGTGAGTTTGGCGATCAGTTTGGCGCGCACGTCCTCGCCGGAGGGCGAGGATTGCGCAACCAGTTTGGTGAAGCCGTGATACCGGTCCAGCCGGTCCATCACCCTGAGCAGCCGGTCGATCGCCGGCAGATCGCCATCCCTGGATTTCTCCTTCAGTTGCGCGGCGATCGCCTCCAGCCTCGCGATTTGCAGCCGCGCGTAATCCTGCGCCGGAGCGATCCAGCGCTTGCGCAATTCGTCGCGCACCAATTTCTCAAGGCGCCTGGATGTGAGTTGTTCGGTTTTAGCGATCTCCGCGAAGCTGACGCCATTGATCATGGCGGCGAGCACGGCGGGACCACGAGAGGCGCGCGCGCGTTTGCGTGCGGGCTCTGCGACAGAAGCCATTGGCAAATTTTCCGGGAGTCAGAGGTCGGGTGCGGGCCAAAGCGCCCGTTCGATGCCGCCAGCCTGACACACTATGCCGCAGTCGGCGGCGATGCGCAAGGATTTGTCCGCCGCGCCTCTGCGCGTCTTCACAAAAATCTGTGCAATATCCGCAGTTTGCGCCTCAGTCCACCGCCATCGCGATTTGCCCGCGCGTCGTCACCACCACCCAGTCGCGCCCGCGATGCTCGATCCGCAGCACGCGCCCGCCGCCGGGCATCACGTCGCCCGGCGCGACCGCGAATTCGCCGTCGGGGCTGTCGATCATCGCATAGCCGTTGTGGATTTCCGCCAGCCGGAACCCGCGCAGCGCCGCGCGCGGCTTGTCGATGGCGCCGGTCGTCTCGTCGCTGACGCCGGCCGGGAATTTCGCCACATCGGTTCTTCCCGCGGGCTTTGTCGGCGCCGCGACCGCGACCGTCGCCTTCGCCTCCAACTTGTCGAGCCGCGCTGTAACGTCGGCGAGTCGCGCCGCCGCGTTCTGGTCGATGCGGTCGCCGAGCTTGTCGAGCCGCGCGCTCTGTTCCTTTTCGACCCGGTCCATCCGGGCGCCAAGCTGCCCGACCGCGCCGCCGACGTCGCGTGTGCTCGCCGCGCCCGCCTTGATCTCGGCCAGCACCTTCTTCAGGCTCGCCAGTTCTTCGTGCGAGCGATTGGCTTCGAGCGATTGAAGCCGCGCCGTCATGGCGTCGATCCTGTGCGCAAGCGCTCTCGTTTCCGCCTGTCCCGCGCGCGCCACCTGCAATCCGCGCACATGCGCCGCCGCCGCCGCCGCGCCGATGGCGACCACAGCCGCCAGGCTCGCCGCCGCTGCAAGCCGCCGCCAGTCGCGCGGCGCCCGCGTGGGGCGCGGGCTCCCGGGCCGGGCGGCGAAAAACGCATCCTCGTCGCGGCCGGCGTAGAATGGATTTTCCTCGCGCGAGGGATAGTACGGCAGCAACTTCAGCGCCGCCGCCTCCTCCGCCTCCTGTCGCGTCGGCCCGACCGTCGCCGGCAGCGCTGCGTGGGCAGCGCCCTCGCCCTGCATCTCGTTGTCCGAGGCCGCCGCGTCGTTCATGGCAAAGATCCGGTGAAATCGATCTAGCGATTGTCGTCCCCACGCGTTAACGAACCCTTGACCAATGCGGTCAAATCCGAGCAGATTCCATGTCGAAATTCAGTCGCTGTTTGCAGTAAGACTGAGGGCGAATCGGGAGCAGGTTTAATGAGCGTGAAAAAATTCGGCGCCGGCCAGAGCGTCAAGCGCGTCGAGGACATCCGCCTCGTCATGGGACAAGGCCAATATTCCTCTGACGCTTCCGACGGGTCGGCGCTGAAGGCCGCTTTCGTGCGCAGTCCCTACGCTCACGCGCGCTTCACCATCGGCGATCTCGCCGCGGCCGCCGCGATGCCGGGCGTTCGCGCCGTTTACACGGCCAGGGATTTCTCTGATCTTGGCGGTCTGCCGTGCCTGGCGCCGGTCAAGAATTCCGACGGCTCGCTAACGCCGTTGAAGCCCTATCCCGTCATGGCCGATGGGGAGGTCCACCATGTCGGCGATATCGTAGCCATGGTCGTGGCGCAGACCGGAACCCAAGCGCGCGACGCGGCAGAGGCGGTCGCCGTCGAATGGGAGGCTTTGGCGCCGGTCGTCGATACGGAGCAGGCGGTCCGCTCCGGCGAGCCGGTGGTGTTCGCAGCGGCCCCCGGCAATGTCGCCTATGACACGCATGTCGGCGACAAGGCCAAGACCGACGCCATCTTCGCCCGCGCCCCGCGCAAGGCGAGCGTGAAGGTGATCAACCCGCGCGTCGTCGCCAATTACATGGAGCCGCGCGCCGCCCGCGCCGACATCGATCACGCCACTGGCGAGATCACGCTCGATCTGGGCAGCCAGGGCGTGCACATCATGAAGATGATCCTGTGCGACATGATCCTGAAACTGCCGTCGGACAAATTGCGCGTCGTCACCAAGGACGTCGGCGGGGGCTTTGGCACCAAGAACATGATGTACCGGGAATATCCGCTCGTCGTCGAGGCGACGCGTCGGTTGGGCGAATCCGTCTCCTGGGTCGGCGACCGCTCCGAGCATTTCGTCGGCGACGCGCAAGGCCGCGACAACGTCACCACGGCCGAAATGGCGATGGACGAGAACGGCAAGTTCCTTGGCTTGCGCGTCGACATTCTCGGCAATCTGGGCGCCTATCTCAGCATGTTCGCGCCTTACATCCCCTGGCTCGGCGCCTCGATGGCGACGGGAACCTATAACATCGGCGAACTGCACGCGCGCGTGCGCGGAATCTACACCCACACCGTTCCCGTCGACGCCTATCGCGGCGCCGGGCGACCCGAAGCGGCCTATGTGCTGGAGCGGTTGGTCGACGTCTGCGCGCGCGAGATGAAGCTGGACCCGGCCGAAATCCGCGCCCGCAATTTCATCAAGCCGGCGCAGATGCCGTTCCACACCCTGACCGACCGCGATTACGACGTCGGCGATTTCGAAGGCGCCATGCGCGCCTGCCTCAAGAAGGCCGACCGCGAGGGCTTC
This sequence comes from Hyphomicrobiales bacterium, assembly GCA_025358745.1. Taxonomy (GTDB): domain Bacteria; phylum Pseudomonadota; class Alphaproteobacteria; order Rhizobiales; family Beijerinckiaceae; genus Roseiarcus. The sequence goes on from JANYIH010000209.1 coordinate 5,483, forward strand.
GCCGCCCGCGCCGCCGCGTCCAAGGCCAACGGCAAGGCGCGCGGCTTCGGCTTCGCCAGCTATATCGAATGCACCGCCTGGGGCGACGGCGAAAAAGGCTCCGTCAGCCTAAACAAAGACGGCACGCTGACCGTCGCGATCGGCACCCAATCCACGGGGCAGGGCCACGAGACGGCCTATGCGCAGGTCGTGTCCGAACAATTCGATCTGCCGCTGGAGCGCATCCACGTCATTCAGGGCGATACGAAGACGATTCCCACCGGCAACGGCACCGGCGGCTCGCGCTCGATCCCCGTCGGCGCGGTGATGGTCGGCCGCGCGTCGACCAAACTCGCGGCGTCGCTGAAGGAACTGGCCGCCGACAAGTTGGAAGCGGCGGTCGCCGACCTCGAAATCGCCGACGGCAAGATCCGCATCGCCGGCACCGACCGGGCGATCGACCTCGCCGAGATCGCCGCTCTGCCGCAGGCGACCGGGGACAAGATCAAAGCGGTCGAGGAGTTCGTGCCCCCCAGCGCGACCTATCCCAATGGCACGCACGCCTGCGAGGTGGAGATCGACCCCGAGACCGGCCACGTCGCGCTCTTGCGCTACACCGTGGTCGACGATTTCGGCTTCACCCTCAACCCGCTGCTGCTGGCGGGCCAGGTGCATGGCGGCATCGGGCAAGGCGCGGGCCAAGCGCTGACCGAGAAGGCCGCGTTCGACGAGAGCGGCCAACTCTTGACCGCCAGCTTCATGGACTACGCCATGCCGCGCGCCGACGATTTCCCCGATTTCGAGTTCGAGACCCGCAACATCCCCTCCAACACCAACCCGATGGGCTTGAAGGGCGCGGGCGAGGCGGGGTCTATCGGCTCGACGCCGGCGGTGATGAACGCCATCGCCGACGCCCTGTGGCGCTCGCACAAGGTCGCCCACATCGACATGCCCGCCACGCCTTACGCCGTGTTCGCGGCGTTGCGTTCGCAGCAAGCGTGACGGGCAGCGGCCCCAAACGAGCCGATGCGCTCGCCTGCTGTCTGGGCCTGCGCCTCTGTTTGCTCGGAGGCGCGGCGCGGGCGGGGGAGATGGCGGACGGCGCCCGGGCCGCCCTCGAATCAGACGAGTTCGCGGCGGGCGAGAAAAAGCTCGCCGCGGCGCTCGCGGTCGATCCCGGCAATGACGAGGCGCGTATCGGCGTCGGGATCGTGCGTTTGGCCGGGGCCGCGGAGCGTTTCGGACAGGCGCAAAATCGCTACGGTCTGCGGACTGACGCCGCCGCCTTGCCCTTGAGCTTTTTTCTTCCCCTCGCTCCGCCGAGCGGGCTGGCGGCGCCCGCTCATCCCGCGCAGCGATTTGGCTACGATCAGCAGCGTGCGGTCCTGCAAGATTTCCTCGACGATCTCGCCCACGCGGACGAAGCGCTCGCGCCGTTGGGGGATCGGCCGGCGAAAGTGGCGCTGGACCTCAACGCCATCCAATTTCGCATCGCGCCGGACGCCCCGCCCGATCCCCGCCTGACGCTGGGCGCGATCCTTAAGGCTGCGCAGTCCGCTACGCCGGAAGAAAGCGCCAGGTTCGACGCCGTGTTCGACCGTGCCGACGCCCTCTGGCTGCGCGCCTATACCCACATGATTTCTGCTCGGGTCGAACTTTCTGCCCTACGTGATCTGGTTCAACCAAACGCCCTGCGGAACGGCGCAGCGCCTCAATGTCGCAGCGCGCCTGAGCTGACGCCGACGCTGACATAGCCGCTGACCCGCACGCAAAGCCCGCTCGTTGTCGCGACGCCGCGCTCGCCGCCGATCCGGCATTCCCGCGCCTTGGCCTCGGGCGGCCGCGCCTTCAGCGCCCGCGACGGCAGTTCCGCCGCCCCCGCGCCGCCAGCCCACAAGGCGGCAGCGCAGAGGGCGAGGCGCCTCAAAGTTTCATCGCCTCTTTCAGTTCGCGCAACCGGTCGAGCTTCTCCTGCGCGATGCGCTTGTTGTCGTCAGCAGCGTCGGCGAGATCTTCTTCGGCGTTCTTGATTTCGGCGTCGAGATGCGCCGCATTGACGTCCTCGGCCGGCATCGCCGTTTCCGCGAGCACGATCAGCCCGCCCGGATTCACGTCGGCGAAGCCCCCGCGCACGAAAAAGCGCGACGTCTTGCCGCCCTCATCTTCAACCGCGACGACGCCCGGCCGCAGCGCCGTCATGACGGCGGCATGGTCGCGCAGGACGAGAAAATCGCCATCGCTGCCGGGAACCAGCACTGATTGCGCCGGCCCCTTGAATTGCAGCTTGTCGGGCGAGACGAGTTCGAAATGAAAAACGGCCATGGCCTCAGCCGCCCTCGGCCAGACGCTTGGCCTTCTCGACCGCCTGCTCGATCGGGCCGACCATGTAGAACGCCGCCTCCGGCAGGTGATCGTACTTGCCCTCGACGATGCCCTTGAAGCCCTTCACTGTATCCTCGATCTTCACCTGCACGCCGGGCGAGCCGGTGAACACGGCGGCGACGTCGAACGGCTGCGACATGAAGCGCTCGATTTTTCGCGCGCGAGCGACAGTCAGCTTGTCCTCTTCGGACAGCTCGTCCATGCCCAGAATCGCGATGATGTCCTGCAACGCCTTGTAGCGCTGCAACACCTGCTGCACCGAGCGCGCGGTGTCATAGTGCTCCTGACCAACGACGGCGGCGGTCAACATGCGCGAGGTCGAGTCGAGCGGATCGACGGCGGGATAGATGCCCTTTTCCGCGATCGAGCGCGACAGCACGGTGGTCGCATCCAAATGGGCGAACGAAGTCGCCGGCGCCGGATCAGTCAAGTCGTCGGCGGGCACGTAGATCGCCTGCACGGACGTAATCGAGCCCTTGGTCGTCGTGGTGATGCGCTCCTGCAACGCGCCCATGTCGGTCGCCAGCGTCGGCTGATAGCCGACCGCCGACGGGATGCGGCCGAGCAGCGCCGACACTTCCGAACCCGCCTGCGTGAAACGGAAGATGTTGTCGACGAAGAACAGCACATCCTGTCCCTGGTCGCGGAAATGCTCGGCGACGGTGACGCCGGCGAGCGCGACGCGCATACGGGCGCCCGGCGGCTCGTTCATCTGCCCGAACACCAGCGCGCATTTCGACTTCACGCCCTCGTTGGGGTGATGCGGATCGGCGTTGACCTTGGACTCGATGAATTCGTGATAGAGGTCGTTGCCCTCGCGCGTGCGCTCGCCCACGCCCGCGAACACCGAATTGCCGCCGTGCGTCTTGGCGACATTGTTGATAAGTTCCTGAATCAGCACCGTCTTGCCGACGCCCGCGCCGCCGAACAGGCCGATCTTGCCGCCCTTGGCGTAGGGCGCCATCAGATCCACGACCTTGATGCCGGTGACGAGAACCTGCGCGTCCGTCGACTGCTCGACATATTCCGGCGTCGGTTGATGGATGGCGCGGCGCGCCTCCATCTTGATCGGCCCGGCTTCGTCCACCGGTTCGCCGATCACGTTCATGATGCGGCCGAGCGTGCCCTCGCCGACGGGCACCGAGATCGGCGCCCCGGTGTCGGTCACTTCCTGACCGCGCACCAGACCTTCGGAAACGTCCATCGCGATGCAGCGCACGTCGCTTTCGCCCAGATGCTGCGCGACCTCCATCACGAGCCGGGCGCCATTGTTCATCGTCTCCAGCGCGTTGAGAATCGCCGGCAACTCGCCCTCGAACTTCACGTCCACGACCGCGCCGATCACCTGCGTGATGTGGCCGATGTTGTTTGCGCTCGCCATCTGATGTTCCTTCGCGAGAGAGTCTTAGAGCGCCTCGGCGCCCGAGATGATTTCGATCAGTTCTTTGGTGATCATGGCCTGGCGCGTGCGGTTGTAGCGCAAGGTGTATTTCTTGACCATTTCGCCGGCGTTGCGCGTCGCATTGTCCATCGAGCTCATCTGCGCGCCGAAGAACGAGGCCATGTTTTCCAGCAACGCGCGATAGACGCGCACCGTCACCGCCTGCGGCAGCAGCAGCGAGAGAATCTCGCCCTCGTCCGGCTCATAGTCGTAGGACGGCGCATTCTCGTTCTTTTCCCCCAAAGCCGGCGGAATAAGCTGAAGCGCCGTCGGGATCTGGCTGATCACCGAACGGAAGCGCGAATAGAACAACGTGCAGACGTCGAACTCGCCGGCCGCGAACATCTCCATCACCTTGGCCGCGATCGGCTGCGCCGTCGCATAGGTGATCGTGCGTACGGCGCGCAGGTCGATCAGGTCGAGCAACTGCTTTTCATGCGTGCGCTTCAGTTGGTCGTAACCCTTCTTGCCGATGCAGAGGATTTTCACGTTTCTGCCCGCCGCCGCCAGCGCAATGGCCTTCTCGCGCGCGATGCGCACGATCGAGGTGTTGAACGCGCCGCACAGCCCGCGCTCGCCGGTGCAGACAACCAGCAGATGCGTCTGTTCCGCGCCGCTGCCCGCGAGCAACCTTGGCGCGTCGCCGCCGCCGGCGGTCGCGCCGACGAGATTGGAAAGCACGGTCTCGACCTTGTCGGCGAACGGCCGCGCGGCTTCGGCCGCCGCTTGCGCGCGCCGCAGCTTGGACGCCGCCACCATCTGCATCGCCTTGGTGATCTTCTGCGTCGATTTGACGGTGGCGATGCGGTTCCTGAGGTCCTTTAACGACGGCATTGCGTCCTCTCAGAGATCAGGAGAAGCTCGCCGAGAACGCATCCACCGCCGCCTTCAGCTTCGCAGCGTCGGCGTCGGAGAGGTCCTTCGACGTACGGATCGAGTCGAGCAGATCCTTGTGCTTGCTGCGCAACGCGGCGAGGAAGCCGGTCTCGAACGGGCCGACCTTGTTGAGCGCCAGCTTGTCGAGATAGCCGTTCACCCCCGCGTAGATCACGCAAACCTGCTCTTCCATCTTCAGCGGCGAATATTGAGGCTGCTTCAGGAGTTCGGTCAGGCGCGCGCCGCGGTTGAGCAGGCGCTGCGTCACCGCGTCGAGATCGGAGCCGAACTGCGCGAAGGCCGCCATTTCGCGGTACTGCGCGAGTTCGCCCTTGATGCGCCCGGCGACCTTCTTGGTCGCCTTGGTCTGCGCAGAGGAGCCCACGCGCGACACGCTGAGGCCGACGTTCACGGCGGGGCGGACGCCCTGATAGAACAGGTCCGTCTCCAGGAAGATCTGGCCGTCGGTGATCGAGATCACGTTGGTCGGGATATAGGCCGA
>JANYIH010000210.1 GCA_025358745.1 Hyphomicrobiales bacterium
GGCGCAAGCGACGCAGTCGGCGGCCAGGAACGCGCTCAGCGTCGCGCAAGCCGATCGTCGCGCCCGCGACGCCGACCGGCAGGAGTTGATGGTGCGGATTGGCCGCACGGACGTGCGCGCGCCGGTGGCGGGCGTCGTCAGCCGCCGCTCGGCCAAGCTGGGCGCGCTCGCAGCGCCCGGTGGCGAACCGCTGTTTCGCATCGTCGCTGACGGGGCCATCGATCTTATCGCGGAAGTGCCCGAGCAATGGCTGCCGCGGCTGAAGCCCGGCATGACGGCGGCGCTGCATCTGCCGGGCGTGGAAGCGCCGGTCGAGGGCACGGTTCGCATCGTCGATCAGGAAGTCGACAAGGCGAGCCGAACCGGCAAGGCGCGCATCGCGCTCTCCGACGTGAGCCACGCCCGGCTCGGCGCCTTCGCCTCCGGCGAACTCGATCTCGTCGCCCGCGACGGCGTCGGCGCGCCAACCACCGCGCTCAAGCGCGACGGCGACGGGGGCGTCGCGCTGGTCGTCAAGGACGGCAAGGTCGAGAGCCGCAAGGTGAAGCTCGGCATCGTCGAGGGCGACGAGATCGAAATTCTGTCGGGCGTCGCTGCCGGCGAAACGCTGGTCGCGCGCGCGGCCTCGTTCCTGCGCCCCGGCGACAAGGTGCGGCCGATGCCGATGATCGTCGGCGCCGGCGGCTGAGAGGAAACCATGCGTCTCAACGTCTCCGCCTGGTCGATCCGCACGCCGATTCCGGCGATCGTCGGCTTTTGCGTGCTGATGCTGCTCGGGCTCGTCAGCTTCCGCACGATGTCGATCACCAAGTTCCCCAATATCGACATTCCCATCGTGCAAGTGCTGATCACCCAATCCGGCGCCGCGCCCTCCGAGCTGGAAGCGCAGGTGACCAAGAAGGTTGAGGACGCGGTCGCCAGCCTCAACGGCGTCTGGCACATCGCCAGCCAGATCGGCGACGGCTCGTCGCAGACGATCATCCAGTTCTATGTCGGCTCGACCGACATCGACCGCGCGCTCAACGACGTGAAGGACAAGATCTCGAAGATCCGCGCCGATCTGCCGCGCACGATCAACGAGCCGATCGTCAACCGGATCAATATCGAGGGCCTGCCGATCGTCACCTATGCGGCGTCCGCTCCCGGCATGACGGTCGAGCAATTGTCGTGGTTCGTCGACGATACGGTGGCGCGCGAGTTGCAGAGCCTGAAGGGGGTCGGCGACGTCAACCGTTTCGGCGGCGTCGAGCGCGAAATCCGCGTTTCGCTCGACCCGCAGAAACTGCTCGCGCTCGGCGTCACCGCCGCGCAGGTCAACGAGCAGGTGCGACAGGACAATGTCGATCTGGGCGGCGGGCGCGGCGAGATCGCCGGCCAGGAGCAGGCGATCCGCACGCTCGCAGGAGCCAACAAGCTCGAAGAGTTGAAGTCGCTGCCGATCGCGCTTTCCGGCGGCCGGCGGGTGCGGCTCGACAATCTGGGCGAGGTGACGGATGCGGCGGCCGAGCCGCGCACCTTCACGCGGCTGTTCGACCAGCCCATCGTCGCCTTCGCCATCACCCGCGCCAAGGGGGCGAGCGACGTGACGGTGGACAGCGCCGTGGCCGAGAAGCTCAAAAAGGTCGAAGCGCAGCATCCCGAGGTGAAGTTCACCAAGGTCGACACGCAGGTCGACAACGAACTCGGCAACTACCATTCGACGATGGAGACGCTGATCGAGGGCGCGGTGCTCGCCATCATCGTCGTGTTCATCTTCCTGCGCGACATGCGCGCGACGCTCGTCACCGCGCTGGCGCTGCCGCTCTCGGTGATGCCGACGTTCTGGGCGATGCAGGCGGTCGGCTTCTCGCTCAACCTCGTCAGCCTGCTGGCGATCACGCTGGTGACCGGCATTCTGGTCGACGACGCCATCGTCGAGATCGAAAACATCGTGCGGCACATGCGGATGGGCAAATCCGCCTATAAGGCGTCGCTGGAGGCGGCCGACGAAATCGGCCTCGCGGTGATCGCGATCTCGCTGTCGATCGCGGCGATCTTTTCCCCCGTCAGCTTCATGGGCGGGATCGCTGGACAGTATTTCCGCCAGTTCGGCCTCACCGTCGCGATGGCGGTGATGTTCTCGCTGCTGGTGGCGCGCTTCATCACGCCGGTGGTCGCCGCCTATTTCATGCGCGCGCCGCGCCACGAGGAGCACACCGACGGCGCGGTGATGCGCTTCTACACGCGGCTGGTGCGCGGCTCGGTGCGCCATCGCTGGATCACGCTGTTGTTCGGCGCGCTGATCTTCGCCGCCTCGCTGTGGTCGACGCGGTTGCTGCCGTCGGGCTTCATTCCCGCCGACGATCTGGCGCGCTCGCTGCTGGCGGTCGAATTGCCGCCGGGCTCGCGTCTGGCGGACACCGACCGCGTCACGCGCGATATCTCGGACAAGCTGAAGGCGATGCCGGAGGTGCGCTCGGTGATGGTGTTCGGCGGCCAAATCCTGGGCGGCGCCTCGGAGCCGCGCAAGGCCAGTTTCGTCATCAACTTCGTGCATAAATCGAAGCGCGAGACGTCGCAGAAGGATTTGCAGACGCGCATCTCCGCCTTCATGGCCAACGAGCCCGACGTGCGCTTCTGGTTCATGAAGGACAATGGCCAGCGCGATCTGCAACTGATCGTCGCCGGCCCCAATATTGATCAGATCAACGACACCGCCAACCAGATCGCCAGCGAGATGCGGACCTTGCCGATGCTGGAGAATCCGATCTCGACCGCCGAGCTGGATCGGCCGGAATTGCAGATCGCGCCGCGCCGTCAAGTCGCCGCCGATCTCGGCGTCTCCACGGAGGCCCTGTCCTCCACCATCCGCGTGGCGACGCTCGGCGACGTCGACGCCAATCTGGCGAAATTCAAGGTCGATGGCCGGTTGATTCCGATCCGGGTCGAACTCGAGGAATCCGCGCGCGGCCGGATCGGCGTGTTGCAGAACCTGCGCGTGCCGACATCGAGCGGCGGCGCGACGCCGCTCGCCGCCGTCGCGGATTTCGAGGTCGGCCACGGTCCGACCGCGATCAACCGCTACGACCGCTCGCGCCGCGTGACCATCGAGGCGGACTTGCGCGGCGATGCGCCGCTCGGTTCGGCGGTGGCGGCGATCAAGGCGCTGCCGACCGCGAAAAACCTGCCCAAGGGCGTCGAGATCCGGGAGACTGGCGACGTCGAGATCATGAGCGAAGTGTTCGCCTCGTTCGCCGCGGCGATGGGCGCGGGGCTGATGATGGTCTATGGCCTGCTGGTGCTGCTGTTCGGCAGTTTCCTGCAACCGATCACCATCCTGATCTCGCTGCCGCTCTCCATCGGCGGCTCGATCCTGGCGTTGCTGATCATGCATAAGGCGATGTCGATGCCGGTGGTGATCGGCATTCTCATGCTGATGGGCATTGTCACCAAGAACGCGATCATGCTGGTCGATTTCGCGGTCGAGGCCATCGCCGGCGGCATGCCGCGCACCGAGGCGCTGGTGGAAGCCGGGCGCAAGCGCGCGCGCCCGATCGTGATGACCACTATCGCCATGGCGGCCGGCATGGCGCCCTCGGCGATGGGCATGGGCGACGGCGGCGGCTTCCGCTCGCCGATGGCGATTGCGGTGATCGGCGGCCTGATAGTCTCGACCGTGCTGAGCCTCGTGTTCGTGCCGGCGGTGTTCACCGTGCTCGACGATCTCGGGCGCGGCATGTGGTGGCTGTTCAAGTGGCTGCTGACGCCGCGCGAGGCGCGCGAGCGAAAACATGAGCCGGAGGGGTTGCCTGCGGCGGCTGAGTAATTCTAAGCATCTCCGGCAGAGTTCTTTTACAATTGCGACTTACGTTGCGGAGGATCATCCCTCGCGCAACGGAGGTCTGCTTGTGGACATTCGCTTTCGACGCCCCCGCGATTTGCGGTGCGCGCGCGGGACAGAAACGCTTCGCCGTCTGGCTGCGCGACCAGCTCCTGGGCCATGACGTGCCCGCGCAAGGCCCGCACATCAGGGCGCGGGGTTGGGCGCTATCGGTCAACGCCGACGACGGCTTCGTCTTCATTCTGCTCGATTTCGGCGGCGGCGATGGGCGGGCTGAGTTGCGCGTCGAATATGCCGGCGCCGCCGAGGTCGAGGCTGAGGACGTCGCGCAGGCTGTCGGGGAGATTCTCAACGCCAGCCCCGCCGTCCGCGTCGTGGAAGCCGCCTGACGGCCGCCGGTTGACGATGACGGCGGATTGCGCGACTTAAAGCGCGATGACCGTGATCTTCAAGGACCACGCCCGCCTCGCCGCTCTATGCGCGAAATGGCGGGTGAAGAAGCTCAGCCTGTTTGGCTCCCGGCTGAAGGGCGCGGCGCGGCCCGATAGCGACATCGATCTGCTGGTCGAGTTCGAGCCGGGCGGGAAACCAGGGTTGATGGGGCTAGCCCAATTGGAAATCGACCTATCGGAGTTGGCGGGTGGCGCCAAAGTGGACCTGCGGACAGCGCAGGACTTGAGCCGTTACTTCCGAGACGAAGTCGTCGCCACCGCCGAGCCGCAATATGCGGCGTGAAGACGCGATCCGCATCCAGCATATGATCGAGGCGGCTGAGAACGCCGTATCCTTTACGAACGGACGCACTCGTGAGGATCTGTACAACGACAAGCAGCTCGCCTTAGCGTTGGCGCGCGCCATCTAAATCTTCGGCGAGGCGGCCGCCAAAATTTCGAGGGAAACGCGGCCGGCGCTTCCGAACATTCCGTGGCGGCTGGCGATCGGAATGCGAAACAGGCTCGCTCATGCCTATTTCGACATCAATTTCAATGTCGTCTGGCGAACGGCGACCGAAGAACTGCCCGCTCTCCTGCCCTATCTGCGCGCCGCGCTCGTCGCGCGCTGACAAGCCGCCCCGAGCGCACTATATGGCGACCTAACTTCCCACGGGGATTTCCATGTCGCTCTCCAGCGCCGGGCTCGATGAGAGACGGCGACGCATTCTGTTTCGCGCGCGTCGACGCGGCCTGCGCGAGATGGACCTCGTGCTCGGCGATTTCGCCGACGCGCATCTCATCGGCTTGAGCGAGGCCGAGCTCGCCGAGGTCGAAGTCTGGCTCGACCTGCCCGACCCCGACATTCTCTCCTGGCTCACCGGCGAGGCCGCCCTCCCGCACAAATTCGACACGCCCCTGTTCGCCAAGCTCAAAGCGGCGCCGAACCCGTGAGCGCCCCCGTCGCCGCCGCCACCCGGCTCCGCCAGCCGACCGCGATCACGCTGTCGCGCGCGCCGGAAGGTTTTGACGCCTTCGTCGTCGCCGATCTCGTGCGCGCGCTGGCGCGCGACGCGGAAAGCCGCGCCGTCGCGCTGACCTTCGTCGCGCGCGATTCGATCCGGGGGCAGAGTTTCATCGACGCGCTCGCCTTCGCCGCGCCGGAGATCGAGGCGCTGCTGCTGCCGGCGTGGGATTGCCAGCCCTACGACCGCGTCTCCCCTAATGCGGCGATCGCCTCGGTCCGCATGACGGCGCTGGCCCGGCTTGCGCTGACGCGCGGGGCGCGCGAGCGGCCGCGCGTTCTGGTGACGACCGCCAACGCGCTCACGCAACGCGCGCCGCCCCGCACATATCTCGCCAAAGCCGCGCTGTCGGTGGCGCCAGGCAATGTGCTCGACATGGAGACGCTGGTCGGCTGGTTGGAGTCGAACGGCTTTTCCCGCGCCAGCCTCGTGCGCGACGTCGGCGATTATGCGCAGCGCGGCGGCATACTCGACCTTTACGCGCCCGCCCTGCCCTCGCCGCTCAGGCTCGACTTCTTCGGCGACACCCTGGAATCGATCCGACCGTTCGATCCCGAGACTCAGCGCAGCGCCGGGCTGTTGCGCTCGCTCGATCTGACGCCGATGAGCGAGGCGCAACTCACGACGGACACGATCCGCCGTTTCCGTCAGGGTTACGCCGCCGAGTTCGGCGCGCCCCGCCGCGGCGATTCGATCTACGAGGCGATCAGCGAAGGCCGCCGCGCCATCGGGCTCGAACATTGGTTGCCGCTGTTTTACGACAGGCTCGACACGCTGTTCGACTATTGCGGCGACGCGCCGCTGGTGCTCGATTCCCGCGCCGAAGATGTGGCGACCAACCGCTTCGCCCAGATCGAGGATTATTATTCCGCCCGCAAACACGCCCGCGAACAGGACCCGGTCGCCAACGACTATCAACCCCTGAAGCCGGACCGGCTCTATCTCAGCCCGGCCGAATTCGCCGCCGCGTTGAAAGCGCGCCCCGTCGCGCGGCTGGCGCCGTTCGAGGCCGCTCCGGACGCGCACGATGTGATCGACTGCGGCGGCCGGGTGGGCCGCGATTTCGCGCCCGAGCGGGCGAACGAGAACATCAACGTGTTCGAGGCGGCGGTCGCGCATGTGCGCGCGCTGCGCGACGCGGGCAAGACAGTGGTCGTCGCCGGTTGGAGCGACGGCTCGCGCGAACGGCTGAGCCATGTGCTGGCCGAGCATGGGCTGAAATCGCTGGAGCTTGTTTCCTCCTATGCGCAGGTGCGGGGCGCTCGCCCCGGCGCGCTGCCACTGGCGGTCGTCGCGCTGGAGCACGGCTTCGAGGCCGCCGATCTCGCCGTGATCGGCGAGCAGGATATTCTGGGCGACCGGCTGGTGCGCCAATCCAAGCGCAAGCGCCGCGCGGAGAACGTGCTGGCGGAGGCGAGCGCCCTCTCTGCCGGCGATCTGGTCGTGCATATCGACCACGGCGTCGGCCGTTTCGTCGGCCTGAAAACCATCGAAGCGGCGGGCGCGCCGCATGATTGTCTGGAGATCCATTACGCCGGCGAGGCCAAGCTGTTCCTGCCGGTGGAGAATCTCGAACTGCTGAGCCGCTACGGCTCGGAGACGGGCGAACTCGACCGGCTCGGCTCGACCGGTTGGCAGACGCGCAAGGCGCGGCTGAAGAAGCGCGTCAGCGACATGGCGGGCGAACTTGTCCGCATCGCCGCGCAACGCCTCACGCGCGCAGCGATCCGCCTTACGCCGCCGGAAGGGCTCTATGACGAGTTCTGCGCCCGCTTCCCCTATGAGGAGACGGAGGATCAATCGCGCGCAATCGAAGCGACGATTGACGATCTCGGCGCCGGCCGGCCGATGGACCGCCTCATCTGCGGCGACGTCGGCTTCGGCAAGACCGAGGTCGCGCTGCGCGCCGCCTTTGCCGCCGCAATCAACGGCAAGCAGACCGCCGTCGTGGTGCCGACAACCTTGCTCGCGCGCCAGCACTACAAGAACTTCACGCAGCGCTTCGCCGGCCTGCCCATCAAGATCGGCCAGCTTTCGCGCATGGTGGCGACGGCCGAGCAGCGCGAGACGAAAAAGGGGTTGGTTGAAGGCTCGGTCGACATCGTCATCGGCACCCACGCCGTGCTCGGTAAGACGGTCGCGTTCAAGGACCTAGGACTGGTGGTGATCGACGAGGAGCAGCATTTCGGCGTCGGCCACAAGGAGCGGCTGAAGGATCTGCGCGCCGAAGTGCATGTGCTGACGCTCTCGGCGACGCCGATCCCGCGCACGCTGCAACTCGCCATGAGCGGCGTGCGCGATCTCTCGATCATCGCCACGCCGCCGGTCGACCGGCTCGCGGTGCGCTCGTTCGTCTCGCCGTTCGACGCGCTGATTGTGCGCGAGGCGTTGCTGCGCGAGTGCTATCGCGGCGGCCAATCGTTCTAC
>JANYIH010000236.1 GCA_025358745.1 Hyphomicrobiales bacterium
TGGGCCGACCTTCGAGCGATTGATTGTCCCGGCCTCCTACCACGGCGACTTCACCCGCATCACGCTGCAACTCGCGCCGGGGCTGATTTGTTATGGCGTGCTGGTGATCGCGGTCAATCCGGTGTTCCAACTCGCGCAAAAGACCTGGCCGGTGACCGCGGCGGCCTTGCTGGCGCTGGGCGTGGACATCGCCCTGGTCGCCACGGGCGGCGCGGGCGCGGGCGTCGATGGGCTGGCGCGCGCCTATTCCCTCAGCCTGTTGGCGGCTGCGGCCGCTGGGGTTGCGGCGGCGTTCCGCGACAAGGCGGTGCGGCCGCGTCTGCGAGATCTGGCGATCCTGGCGGGCGCGGTGGCGGCCATGGTCGCGGCGGTGCGGCCGCTCAATGGGCTTGCCTCGCCCGCGCTGGCTGCGCTGGCCGGCGTGAGCCTGGGGGGAGCGATCTACGTCGGCTGCCTGCTGGCGTTCGATTTCGCCGGCGCGCGCGGCTTTCTGGCGGCGCGGCTGACGCAGCGGCCCCGGATTCGCTCCAGCGAGACGGCCTAGGAGTTCCCATGTCGCAAACTTCGCCCGTCGTGATGTTCGGCTCAGCCAAGCCCGTGACCTGCGCGGTGATGGATTATGCGCATCGCCTGCGCGAGGCGATAGAGGCGCAGCGTCCGGGCTTTTTGCGCGTCGAAACGATCGAGCCGGACCGGCCGATCGCCTTTGTCGACGCCATCGTGAAGGCTTTGCGCGCCGGCGCGCTCGTGCATCTGCAAATGCCGATCGAGGGATGGGGCAACAGCGTCGCGCCGGGCGTCGCCTTGTTCGCCGCGCGCGCGCTGACGCGCAAGGGCCGCATCGTCGTCACCCTGCATGAATGGACCTCGCTCAACGCGCTGCGCTATCTCTCGATGATCCCCGATCTCATGGCCGCCGACGGATTCGTGTTCGTTTCGCCGCGCCAGCGCGACGCATTCTTGCGCACGCCCTGGGTGGGCGCTCTCAAGAAGGCGAGCGCGCCGGTGATCCCGATCGGCCCCAACATCATGCCTGCGCGGATTGACCCTGATAGGGTCGCGGCCGAGCGGGCGAAGTTGTTGGGCGCGGGCGAGACCCGCGCGGATCTCGTCGTCGGCTTTTTCGGCGTGCTCTATGCCAGCAAACGACCGGACCTGCTGCTGCGCACGACGAAGGTGCTGCACCAGCGCGGCTTGAAGGTGCGGCTGTTGGTCTGCGGCGACTTTCTCTGGGACAAGCCGAACGACCGCACCTCGTTTCTGGCGCTGGCGCACGAACTTGGCCTCGACGACTGGCTCGATTTTCGCGGCCGCATCGACGACGAGGGCGATCTGATGGCGACGCTGGCCGCCTCCGATGTTTTTCTGCTGCCCTATGCCGACGGCGTCAGCCTGCGGCGCGGCAGCTTTCAGGCTGCGAGCCAACTCGCGCTGCCGCTCGTGACCACCGTTCCCGAACAAGTTGACGAGTTCGACGCCATGCCGGCGCTGAAGGCCAAGATCGAGAGCGCGGCGACGGCGCTCTGCGCTGCGAATGCGAGCCCGGAAGCATTCGCCGACGCGCTGATAAGGGTGGCCCCGCAGAAGGCGGCCGCATTCGGCGTGGCGCTGGACTCGATCTGGCGCGAGGCGGCGAGCGCGCATCTCGCCTTCTACGACGCCCTGGCGGCGCCAGCCGCCCGCTATCGCGTCGCGGCGGCGGAGTAGGTCACCACGATCAGTAAGCGTTCTCGTTGCGCACCAGCGAAACCGGCGTCATGGCGAGGATATAGAGGTCCAGCCACAGCGACCAGTTCTCGATGTAGTAGAGATCGTGATCGACGCGGGCCTGGATTTTCTCCTGCGTGTCGGTTTCGCCGCGCCAGCCGTGAATCTGCGCCCAGCCCGTGATGCCGGGCTTGACGCGATGGCGCGCGAAATAGCCTTCCACCACCTCGTCATATTTGCGATCGGCGGCCTTGGCGTGCACCGCATGCGGGCGCGGGCCGACCAGGGAAAGATCGCCCTTGAACACGACGTTGAAGAGCTGCGGCAATTCGTCGAGCGAGGCCTTGCGGATGAAACGCCCGACCCTGGTCACGCGCGGATCATCGCGGGTGACGAGTTTTGCGGCGCTTGCGTCGAGTTGGTCGACAAACATCGAGCGGAACTTGTAGACCTCGACCAGTTCGTTGTTGAAACCGTAGCGTTTCTGCTTGAACAGAACCGGGCCTTTGGAATCGAGCCGGATCGCCAGCGCGGTCAGCGCCAGCAGGGGCGACAGGGCGAGCAAGGCCAGCGCGCCGACGACCTTGTCCATCGCCATCTTGACGAGCACGTCGCGGTCGCCGAGCGGCTTGTCGAACACGTCCAGCATCGGCGTCGCGCCGAGATAGGAATAGGAGCGCGGCCGGAATCGGATCCGGTTGGCGTGGGCGGCGAGCCGCACGTCGATCGGCAACACCCAGAGTTTGCGCAACATTTGCAAGATACGTTGCTCGGCGGTGATCGGCAGCGCGAACACGGCCAGATCGATGCGCGAGTGACGGGCGTATTCGACCAGATCGTCGACGTTGCCGAGCTTGGAAAAGCCCTCGACGGTGGTGGGCGAACGGGCGTCGCCGCGATCGTCGAACACGCCGAGCAGGTGGATCTCGGTCGGATCGGCTTTGGAGAGATCGCGGATGAGATCGCCGGCGAGTTCGCCCCCGCCCACCACCACCACGCGCTTCTGAAACCGACCGGAGACGGCGAGACGGTCGACCATGAACGCAAGCGCGAAACGGGCGACCGCGAGCAGATTGAAGCCGATGAGGAACCAGGCGCCGAGCCAGAAGCGCGAGATCACGCTGTCCAACTTGGCGAAGAACACGATGGCGATCAGCGCGGCGAAGATCACCGTCCAGGCCCCGCTCATGCGGAACAGTTGGGTGATCGGCCGGCGCAGCGCCGAGACGCTGTAGCTCTGCAACAGATGGAACGCGATGGCCGCAATCACCGCGACGCCGAACGCCAGCAGATAATAGATCGGCTGCGCGCCGATCTGCTGGATGACATGGGCCTTATACAGCACGAGGGCGGTGGCGCAGATCAGCGCGAAGTCGAGCGCCTGAGCGCAAGCGACGAGCAGAATGCGGGAATAGCGGGGCGCGACGGGCGCTTCGCCGGGCGGCGATGTGGAATCGCGCGTATCGGCGCGGTTGGGGTCGAGTTGAATATTTCGTAAGTGGCCGGCTGAAAACAGCGACATTTCACGCCTCGTTGACAAATTGCTCGGCGCCGGCTCGGCGGCGGCGCGGCGAACGGCGGTCGAGTTCGCGCAGGGCGAGCGCCTCGCGATACGCGGCGATCACGGCGTCCGCCATTTGCTCGATCGAGAACCGCGCCTTGACGAAGTCGGCTAGCTCTTTGGCCCGACTAGCCCGCTCCAGCGCGGGACGGTTCATTTCCGCGACGATGCGGCGCGCGAGACCGGCGGGGTCGTCGGGGGCTCCAAGCCGGTCGCCGAAGGGGCCGAAAATCTCAGGCACGCCGCCGACGTCGGTAGTCAGCAGCGGCACCTGCGCCGCGACGGTTTCGAGCACGATATAGGGCATGGATTCCGCGCGCGACGGCGCCGCCATGATGCGCCCGCTCTCGAAAGCGCGGCGCACCGGCATGGGTCCGGGAAAGCGGACGCGGTCGGAAAGCCCCAGCCGCGCGGCCTGGGCGATCAAAGCCTCCCGGTCGGGGCCGGAGCCGACGAAAACCGCCGAGGGCGCCGCTCCGGTTTCGCGGCCGACGAGCGCCAGCGCGTCGAGCAAAGTGTCGACGCCCTTGGCGGCGCGCAATTCGCCGACGTAGAGAATGTCGGCGGCGTCTTGCGACGGGACGGCGGGGACGAATTCGGCCGGGCCCAGACCATTGACGACAACACGGGCAAGACCGGCGCGCACGCCGACATATTGATCGTATTTGCCGCGGATATGGTCGCTCTCGAACAGGAACAGTTCGGTGCGCCGCGCCATCGCGCGCTCGACCTGCATATAGAGCCTGTGCAGCGCGCTGCCGGGGGCATAGTTGAAACTGCCGCCATGCGGCGTGTAGGCGCGCACCGGCGCGCCGACGAGGCGGGCGTAAAGGCCGCCCTTCGAGCCGTGCCCATGCACCAAGTCGGGCTTCGCCGACTTCAGAAAGCGGGCGAGGGCGCCAAGAGCGAACAGGTCGCGCGGATGGGGATTGCGCGGAATCGGCGTCGTGACGACGCCGAGTTGAAGTCCGCCGGGGATGCGGGCGATGGCTTCGCGCACGCGCTGGCCGTCGCCCTGGGAATCGAAGAAAAGGCCAACGGCATGGCCGCGCGCGGCCTGTTCGACGGACAGATCGATGACGTGGCGAAAGAGTCCGCCCAGCGGGGCGCGAAACACGTGGACGATCCGCAACGCGCTCGTACTCGACACAGACCACTCCGCGGGCGCGCCTCGCTGTTGGTTAAGCGGCGCATACCGAGATCTAGTGCGTTTTCCTAAAAGAACCGTTCGCGCACGGTCACAGTGTCGCCGGGACGGATCGGGAAGGTCATCGGCACACTCGCGGTGGCGGCGTGGCCGTCGAGGGTGCGCGTCAGGTCGACGCCGCTCTGGTCGCCGCGCGGCGAGAAGCCGCCGGCGATGGCGACGGCCGTCTGCGCGGTCATTCCGTTGACGAACGGATATTGCCCGGAGCTGCCGACTTCGCCGAGCACGAAAAACGGACGGAACGCCTCGACTTCGACCGAAACTTTCGGCTCGCGCAAATAGCCGCCGCGCAGACGCGCCTCCAGCGTCGTCGCGACTTCCGCGGTGGTGAGATTCTGCACATGCACGGAGCCGATCAGCGGCATGCCAATGTTGCCGGCGCCGTCGACGTTGAAGGAATTGGTCAGATTTTCCTGGCCGAACACGATCACGCGCAGCCGGTCGCCGCTCGACAGCCGATAGGGCGCATCGATCGAGGCGCGCATATCGGCGCCATAGGGATGAGTGGCGCATCCGCCCAGCGAGAGGACGACGAGCGCCAGGCCTGCCAACATTCGCTTCATCGACATACGACCGCACCGCTTCAACTGACTGAGGAGATTTCTAGCCTCGCATGGTTAACGAAAGGCTGATGCGGGCCGGAATTAACCGGAAGGCAACCTTGATCTTTCATAGATCGTTCAGCACGACGGGTGGCGTCAGGAGCGGTCAATGGCATGGGGTGACGAGGCGGCGTCGCAAGGTCTCGACCTGCCGCGACTGATCTCCGCCGTTTCCGCGCACAAGCGATGGATCGTCGGGCCGACCCTGGTCGCGTTCCTCTGCGCGCTCGCCTTCGTCGTCGTCATGAAGCCGCGCTACACCGCGACCGCCAAAGTCATGCTGGCGAACGGCGACAGCTATTTCACGCGGCCCGAGAAGGCCGGCCCCGACGCCGCCGCCGTGATCGACGACATGACGGTGCTGAGCGAAGCGGAGGCGGCGAAATCGCCCGACGTCGAGCGCAAGGCGATGGCCAAGCTGACGGCGCAGGAGCAGTCCGAATTCTCGGGCGGCGGCCTGTTTTCGCTGTTGAGCCGACATGCCGACGACAACGCGGAAGATCGGCGGTTGGACGCGTTCGGCAAGCAGATCGAAGTCTATCCGCAAGCCAAGACGCGGGTCCTGTTGTTTGAATTCACGTCGCAGAATCGCGCCGTCGCGGCGAACGGCGCCAATGCGTTGGCGCAGGCCTTTCTGGAATCGCAGCAAGGCGCGAAGGACCAGGAGGCGCGGTCGGCCTCGAAATGGCTGTCCGAACAGATCGACGCGCTGCGCGGCAAGGTCGCCACGGCCGAGAGCCGGATCGAGGAATTGCGCGGCAAGTCCGGCCTCTTGGCGAGCGTGAACGGGCTCGCCGTGCCCTCGCAGCAATTGTCCGAAATCGCCGGGCAGATCGCGAGCGCGCGCGCGACGGAAGCCGGCGCCGCTTCCAAGGCGGCGTCGCTGAAGGATCTGGTGCGCGCCGGCCGGCTCGACGACGTCGCCTCCGTCGCCAATGACGAATCGTTGCGCCGCTACGCGGAATCGCGCGTCGCCTTGCGGGCGCAGATCGCCGAACTCGGCCGCACCTTGTTGCCGGGCCATCCCCGCATGAAGGAACTGGCCGGCCAGCTCGCAGGCATTGATCAGGAGATCCGCGCCGCCGCGATGAAGCGGGTGCGCGGTTTTGAGGAAGACGCCCATATCGCGGCCAACCAGGTTAAGAGTCTGGAGCAGGCGGTGACCAACCAGGCCAAGACCGTGACCTCGGGCGACGCCGATCAGGTGAAATTGCGCGAGCTGGAGATCGACGCCAAGACCGCGCGCGATCAGCTCGAATCCTATCTCACCAAATATCGCGAGGCGATCGCCCGCAACGCCGTGAACGCGGTTCCCGCCGACGGCCGCATCATCGCCGTCGCGCGCCCCCCGCTTAACCCCAGCTTCCCCAAGACCGGGCCGACGCTGCTGCTGGCGACGCTGGCGGCGCTGTTCGTCAGTCTGGGTCTCGTCGTCGCCAAGATCCTGTTGAGCGACGGCGCCGTCGCCCCGGTCGCCGCGGCGGCGCGCGCGAGCCTGGGCGCACGCGATCCGCGGACGCCGTTCGGCATCGATCCGCTGCCGGAGGAAGAAGACGGGAGTCCGCCCGTGGAGGCGCCGCGCGAGGAAAGCGCGCGCGAGCGGCAGATCTGGACCGCGGCGGTGGAGAGCTTCGTCGATCGGCTGGCCGACACCGGCGAAGGGGAGACGCTGCCGCTGATGGTCGCGGGCGAGGGCGGCGCGCTGCCGGCCGCGCTGGTCGCAGCGCGGCGGCTGAGCCGGCGCGGGGCGACCGTGCTGGTGGATCTGGGGCCGAGCCCGGAATGGCTGTCGGACCTGTTCGACCGCGAGGGCGCCGAGGGCCAACCCGATCTGGG